>DCBA01000048.1:0-37390 GCA_002313255.1 Gammaproteobacteria bacterium UBA1119
CGTGGTACAAGAACTGGTACAAGAGTGAAATTACAGCTAAGGAATACAATTAAATATTCAATAAAATCAAATACATATAGTATTAAAATGGCGGAAGAGGTAGGAGTCGAACCCACCAGACGCCTGTTAAGCATCTCAACGGCTTTGAAGGCCGCGCGCCCCACCGGAGACGATACTCTTCCAAAGACGATTAGACGTTAATCACATGCGTCGTGCCAGTGGAGGTCTTTAGGTAAGTACCTGGTCTGCCGTTCCTACGATTTGTCGTAAGTCACCGTTACGCCGGGTGAACCCTTTGCGGTCGAAATATTCGAGAATCTCGATAACGATATTGCGGCCGACGCCGGTCGAATCGCGAAAGGCTCGAACGGTGAAATCGTCGTGTTCGGCGAGATCGATTGCAGTTTGCGTCAATTGCGCAATCTGATCCGGAAGGTAGTAACGATTTGTAGAGATCTGAATACACAACCGAAATTTTGCTAGCGAGGGCATTTCCTTCTCGAGTTTTGATAGGGGTATCCCCAGTTGTTTGGCTAAATCTCCCGAGCTCGGAGGCTGCGTCTGGTCCAACAATGGTTGTACTTTTTCGAACAGTGCGACGACCGCTAGCGGGACGTTCGCGTGATGGTGTGCAAGGGCATAACGACCACCCTTTAACTTGATCGTCCCGTCGTCCACGGCGCAAGCGAGAACAATTCGACTTGCGTCCATGGGTTGGCCGACGAGCGTCGCCAAGCTTTCAAGCTCGATACCTTCGCTGTCAGATACTCGGCGATGGTGCTCTTCCAGCGTTTCGGTGAAGGCGCTTGTTTGGGTCGTGAGGTACTCGTCATGCAATACGAAATCGTTCTTGAAGGTTAACGGCGGCAAGTTTCTGAGTCTTTCGGCATCAGACTTAGTTAGGTTCCAGGAACGACGAAACCTATCGAAATGCACGGGTCTATGACGACACATGTCCAACAAGGATTCATCGGGATCTTGTTGTATAGAGGCCGACTGCAAACGAATGAGCATATCTAGCCGTGCAGGGCTGCGACGCCGCGCGCTGGGTTCGTCAAGCGCGATAACAAGGCCTCCGCCCATCGTTCTCCCCAGATCGTGATCCCGGATGATGAGGGAATCGCCGACTTTGACATGCATCTCTGACTCAACGAGCAGATCGGCTAGTTGTTCGCTTCCAGGATCTGCAGCGTTGCTTTCGAGTAGAGCGACTCGCCCCAGGTGATGACTCGTCGCGTGATAAATGTGAACGGGAGAACGATGTCGAACCGTTCTTGGAAAATCACGCAAGACCGAAAGTTGAATCGTTACGTTTGATGTCGGGAGACGCACTGTATTTTTTGTAATCCAATCGCCGCGTTGTACTTTTTCGGCGTCGACGCCAACTAGATTCATAGCCGTTCGATCTCCAAACTCTGCTTTTGACGCGGGTCGATTCTGTACGTGCAGGTTGCGTACGCGGACAGGGGTTGCGTCAGACCCCAAAACGAGTTGGTCGTCGACGGCGCATTGGCCTTCGACCACCGTACCCGTGACGACGGTGCCTACACCGCGCGTACTAAACGATCGATCCACCGCCAGCCGAAATTCCCGCGGCAATTGACGTTCGGATGAATGTTGTGCCGCTGCGGTTGCTAGGGCGTCGCGTAGGACATCGATTCCCTGACCATCCTCGGACGAGACCGCGATGATGTTCGCTGTCTCCAAGAAGGAGCCCTCAACGAAGGTCTTTATTTCGTCCCGTCGATTGTTAACCTCTAGATCGCTAACCCGGTCAATCTTGCTCAGTGCAATAGTTCCGCGCTTAAGGCCCAGCAGTGAAAGAATTTGCAGGTGCTCTCGTGTTTGCGGCATGACGCCATCGTCGGCTGCGATTACCAGGAGGGCATGTTGCATACTGGCGACGCCTGCGACCATGTTGTGGATGAAGCGATGATGTCCGGGGACATCTACGAAGCCGATACGGTGGCCGCCCAGATCTGAGTACGCGAATCCCAAATCGATAGTTAACCCGCGTTCTTTCTCTTCAGCGAGGCGGTCGGTGTCGGTACCAGTAAGTGCATGCACGATTGACGTCTTGCCGTGATCGACGTGGCCCGCGAGCGTAACGATCATGTGAGATCTTCCAGCGCGCGAGTCAGCTCCTCCATCGGTTCCGCCCCGCGAAGATCAAGCAACAAGGTGTCGTCTTGTACTCGACCGATGACGGGGGGATTGAGGTTACGAAGTTTGGATGCCAGACCTCGTATCTCTCGAGGTACGGCATGGGAAATTTGTATCGCGAGGCTGTCGATGAGTCGGTCAGGCAGTGCACCACTACCGATCTGCGTTTTGCTATCGACGACTTCGATGGTGAAATCGTCGAGTTGTTCCTGCAGCAATTTGGAGAGTACTTTGCCACGATGCGCCAACGTCTTCCGCGGTAGGGTGAGCGTTTGCAACAGCGGAATTTTTTCGCGGATGGTGTCTGGGTCTTCATACGTTTTGAGAGTCGCATCTAAGATTGCCAAAGTGATTTTGTCCGCCCGCAACGCGCGTTTTAGTGGGTTTTCTTTGATCCGCTCGATGAGCGCAATTGAACCGACAATGACCCCGGCCTGGATACCTCCCAGTAGCTTGTCGCCTGAGAACGTAACAATGTCGGCACCTTGGTCAAGGACTTCGCGCGGCGTCGGTTCATGGGGTAATCCGAAGCGCGCGAGATCAAATAAAGCCCCACTGCCGATGTCTTCGATGACGGGCAAACCGCTTTTCTCGCCAAGTTCTTTGAGGTCGCGGGTTGCCACGGCTTCGGTAAAACCTTCGATATGGAAATTGCTGGGATGCACTTTCAGCAGCATGGCTGTGTTTTCATCGATTGCGTTTGCATAGTCCGAAAGTCGGGTTCGGTTGGTAGTGCCTATCTCAACCAATCGACATCCGGCGCGCTCCATGATGTCAGGTAAGCGAAAGCTTCCCCCAATCTCGATCAGTTCGCCCCGGGAAACCGGTACCGATTTATTGTGTGCGAGGGTATTGAGCACGAGCAACACGGCGGCCGCATTGTTATTCACGATCGTCGCAGCTTCACAGCCGGTGAGAAGCTTGAGACGATGTTCGACGATGTTTTCGCGCTGACCCCGGCGCCCGGTCCGTAAATCGTATTCAAGCGTAGTTGGTCTGGTCGCGACGCGAACCGCTTCCGCCATCAATTGTTCGCTGAGGAGCGACCGTCCGAGATTGGTGTGAATCACCGTCCCGGTGAGGTTAAAAACGGTTTCGTAGCCGTGTCCGACGTGAGTTCGCAGCCATGTGGTGATCGGTTCGAGATAATGTTCGGGCTCCATCGCCCAGCTCGATAAATGCGAACGGTCACGTTCGGATATTTGTATCGACCGGATGGCGTTGGCAACCGTAGCGAGGCCCCACTGGCGTACCAGGAACGCGAGTTGAGGTGCCCGAAGTATCTGATCGACCCCAGGTAATTTGCGACGTTGATTGTCGTTTTCGATCACGTGCAAAGCTTACCAGCATCGTTCGACAGGAACGTTAATGGGGTTTTTGATGTTAGGTCACCGCTTTAATGGGGACGCTTCAAGTGTCGGTTCTGCGTCTGCTTAATCCGTGGGAAATACGGTAATGTCCTCAAATTCGAACGGGAGAGTGCGCGATGACGGATAGTAGGCGATTAGCGTTTGTTGGTCTCGGCGTGATGGGTTATCCGATGGCCGGTCATCTGGCTGCTGCTGGGCATCAGTTAGCCGTATATAACCGAACTCAAGCCAAGGCCGAGCAATGGTGTGTAGAACACGGTGGGTCGGTTGCTAATACCCCACGTGAGGCGGCGATTGGCGCCGAGATTGTGTTTATGTGCGTGGGCAACGATGACGACGTGCGAAGCGTTGCATTGTCCGACGATGGCGTCATGTCGGGCGTTGAGGCAGGGGCCATCGTCGTCGACCATACGACGGCATCGGCCGAACTCGCTGTCGAGTTGGAACAAGCGTCTAATGCAAACAACGCTCATTTTCTGGATGCACCCGTTAGTGGTGGCCAGGCAGGTGCGGAAAATGGACAGCTCACGGTCATGCTTGGTGGGGCGGAGGCTGTTTTTGCGCGTGCTGAGACCGTGATTGGCTGTTACGCAAAGTCGGCGCGGTTGATGGGCAACGTGGGCGCCGGTCAGTTGACTAAAATGGTTAACCAGGTCTGTATTGCGGGCATCCTGCAAGGTCTTTCTGAAGGACTTCATTTGGCTGAAAAAGCGGGCCTCGACCTAGAAGATGTGGTCGACGTGATTTCGCAGGGGGCGGCGCAGTCGTGGCAAATGGATAACCGCGCAGGGACGATGATGAAACGCGAATTTGAGTTCGGGTTCGCGGTTAAGTGGATGCGAAAAGATCTGGATATCGCGCTTGCAACGGCGCGAAAAGTCGGCGCTCGAATGCCCTTGGCGGGACTCGTGGATCAATTTTATGCCGACGTTCAGGCGATGGGCGGAAATCGCTGGGATACCTCGAGTCTTATCGAACGTCTACGTCGCGTTGAGGAGTAGGAAGGCGAGCTAGCGTTCGTTGATCGGAACGAAATCGCGGAACCCCGACCCCGTATACAACTGTCGCGGACGCCCAATTTTGTAGGGAACGCTGACCATCTCTTTCCAGTGCGCAATCCAACCCGGGGTTCGACCGGTCGCAAAAATCACGGTAAACATCTCGGTGGGAATGCCGATGGCCTTTAAAATGATGCCGGAATAGAAGTCGACGTTGGGATACAAACGCCGTTCCACAAAAAATTCGTCTTCGAGGGCAATGGTCTCGAGTCGTTGTGCCATTTGTAGGGTTGGATCGTTATCGACCCCGAGTTCATTCAAGACTTCGTGGCAAGTCTCTTGCATGACTTTTGCTCTAGGATCGTAATTCTTGTAGACCCGGTGCCCAAAGCCCATGATTCGGAAGGAATCGTCTTTGTCTTTTGCCCGATTCACGTATTGATCGATGTTGTCGGGCTCGCCGATTTCAGCAAGCATGTTGAGCACCGCTTCATTGGCGCCGCCGTGGGCAGGTCCCCACAAAGCGGCGATCCCAGCCGCAATACTTGCGTAGGGATTTGCGCCAGTTGAACCGGCAAGACGCACGGTCGAGGTGGAGGCGTTTTGTTCGTGATCTGCGTGTAGAAGAAATATTCGATCCATGGCTCGCGCAAGAACAGGACTGACCTCGTAGTCGTCGCCGGTCGAGAACATCATGTTCAGGAAGTTCTCGCCATACGGCAGATCAGGCCTTGGCGCGACGAATGGCAACTCTTGACTATGCCGGTAAGTCATTGCCGCAAGTGTTGGCATCTTTGCTATTAGACGGTGGCTGGTCAGCATGCGGTCTTCTTCGCTGTCGACATCGAGATCGGCGTGATAGTGGGCGGACAGCGATGCAGTCATCGAGCACATGGTCCCCATCGGATGAGCGTCTCTCGCGATCGACTCGTAGGCGTGCCGGTAACGTTTGTCCACTGCGGCCTCGGCCTTGATCGCGGAGACAAATGCTTCCTTCTCCTGAGCATTTGGAAGCGCGTCGTTTAATAGGAGGTAGCACAATTCTAGGTGATCAGATTGTTCTGCGAGTTGCTCGATGGGATATCCACGATGCAGCAGCACGCCGTTATCCCCATCAATGTACGTGATCGCAGATTCACAAGATGCGGTTGAGACGAACCCAGGGTCGTATGTGAAATAACCTTCGGCGGTTAGTTTTCCCACATCAATAACGTCGTGACCCTCGGTAGGACTGTACACCGGGAGATCGACGTTGACCCCGCCAACTGATAGTCGAGCTGCTTTTTCCGCCATGCCCGCCGCTGTCCCCTTTGTGGATCCCTGTTGCAGGAACCGAGCGATCGAGCGTATCGGGGGCGCCTTGATCTTGTCAACGTATGGGCGTTCGGCCTGCGATTTTTCGTCTTATTTCATAGTCAATTTTTAGCTCATGGACTATGATGCAGACGCCGGGCGGTGTTTGCGGAAGCACTCTTGATATCTCGGGAAATGACCAGCGTCACCTGAATGAATACTGAACGTCCCGTCAACCTAACGTTTAGCACGATCATACGGCAGCCAGTGCATGCTGTTGCGTCATTTTTGCACCGTGTTTCTGGGGCGTTTTTGTTTTTTGGCTCCGCGTATTTGCTGTTTTTATTAGACCGCTCTTTGGCATCTGAGCTCGGTCTACATGGCGTGAGAATTCGCCTTGACGGAACCCCGGAAACGTATTTGCTCTGGTTAATTCTCGTTGCGTTGATTTATCACGTGGTGGCCGGTACCAAACATCTCCTGCTCGATATGCATGTTGGCGATACTCACGCCGCGACCGTTGTGAGCTCGTATCTGGTGATAATCGTTAGCGGAGTGCTTGCTACCTTGGCGGGGTTTTGGTTGTGGTAGTAGGTCTGTTGAGTGTCCGTAATCGAGGCCTCCTCGATTACGTCATGCAGCGTGTGAGTGCACTCGTACTCGGTTTTTATACCTTCTGCTTGCTTGGTTTTTTGTTGTCTCACAGCGAGCTTTCTCAAGTCGAGTGGGTCGGTTTTATGCAATCGATGCCGATGATGATCTTCTCGACCGTGTCCCTTGTATCCTTGTGTGTGCATGCGTGGGTCGGGATGTGGACCATCGGTACGGATTACATTCGAACATTCTCATTTGGCAAACGGTCAACGTTCTTGCGGCAGGTCTATCAGGCGTTCGTCGTTGCGTTATTGCTGATGTACCTCGGCTTGGGAAGCTCGATCATCTGGAGTCTTGGGTGATGGCTCTACGAACGATTACATTCGATGGCGTAATCGTTGGGGGAGGCGGTGCCGGTATGCGCGCGGGTCTTCAACTGGCCCAGTCTGGACTAAAAACCGCAGTTATTTCTAAAGTATTTCCGACGCGTTCGCACACAGTCTCGGCGCAAGGTGGAATTACCTGCGCGATTGCTAGTGACGATCCCGACGACGATTGGCGCTGGCACATGTACGACACTGTTAAGGGTTCTGATTACATTGGTGATCAGGATGCGATCGAGTACATGTGTAGTGTGGGCCCGGAAGTTGTTTACGAGCTTGAGCATATGGGGATGCCTTTCTCGCGCACCGAGTCCGGGAGGATCTATCAACGACCGTTCGGGGGGCAGTCGAAGGACTACGGAAAAGGAGGTCAAGCATCGCGTACCTGTGCCGCTGAAGATCGCACCGGACACGCGCTCCTGCACACGTTATATCAAGCGAATCTTCGGGCCGGGACGACGTTTTTGTCGGAATGGTTCGTCGTCGATCTCGTCAAGAACCAGGATGGGGCGGTCGTTGGCGTTGTTGCCATATGTATCGAAACGGGTGAGACCGTGTACGTCAAAGCGCAAGCGACAGTGTTTGCGACGGGGGGCGCTGGTCGTATCTACGCGAGCACGACCAACGCGCTGATAAATACGGGCGATGGCATTGGAATGGCACTGCGCGCCGAATTTCCGGTTCAAGATATCGAGATGTGGCAATTTCACCCAACGGGCATCGCAGGTCATGGGATTCTTATCACGGAGGGATGTCGGGGTGAGGGTGGATACCTCATCAATAAGGATGGGGAGCGCTTCATGGAGCGGTATGCGCCTAACGCAAAAGATTTGGCGAGTCGTGACGTGGTGGCACGTTCGATGATCCAAGAGATTCTAGAGGGCAACGGCTGCGGCCCGGAAGCCGATCACGTTCTTTTGAAACTCGATCATTTGGGGAAAGACGTCCTCGAACGACGATTGCCTGGCATTCTGGAGTTGTCACGCACGTATGCACACGCGGATCCAACCAAAGAAGCGATACCGGTCATTCCGACCTGCCATTACATGATGGGCGGGATTCCAACAAGCGTGGACGGACAGGCATTGACCCAAGACGCTGCCGGTGGCGACGTTCCGATTCAGGGTTTTTATGCGGTTGGTGAGGCTGCGTGCGTCTCGGTGCATGGTGCCAATCGTCTAGGAGGCAATTCGCTACTTGATTTGATCGTATTTGGCCGTGCAGCGGGCATCCATATTGAAAATATCCTCCGTCAGGGCGTCAGCTTTCGTGATGCGACCGAGGGTGATCTGGATGATGCCGTCGCGCGCCTGGACCGCTGGGACAACTCTTCAGGTGGCGAAGCGGTCGACGATTTGAAGAAAGAACTACAAAACACGATGCAGCTCAATTTCGGAGTATTTCGGACCGAATCCAACATGATTGAGGGTATGCGGGTCTTAGCTGAACTTCGCGAGCGGATTGCTGGTGCGCATCTACCGGACAAGAGCGAAGTTTTTAATACGGCGCGACTCGAAGCGCTGGAACTCGATAACCTGTTGGATGTGGCCGAAGCGACCGCAATCACCGCTGAAGGTCGCCGTGAAAGTCGGGGCGCTCACTCACGCGTCGACTATAAGGCGAGGGATGATGAGAATTGGCTATGCCACTCAATGTATTTTCCGAAGGAGATGAGGGTTGGAAAACGGGCGGTTAATTTAACGCCTAAGACTGTTCCAAGTTTTGAGCCAAAGGAGCGCACGTACTAAGTATGCATGTAAGCGTTTATCGATACGTACCTGGCGAAGATGTGACACCACGGATGCAGGACTATGAGATCGACATACCCGCAGGCCAGGATTTGATGGTGCTTGACGTTCTTCAGCTCGTTAAAGCCAAGGATCCAACGGTGGCGTACCGACGTTCCTGTCGGGAAGGTGTGTGCGGATCAGACGGGATGAATATGAATGGAACCAACGGGTTGGCATGTAAAACGCCCGTGTCGGAGGTTGCTAACAACAAGACGCTGGTGCTTAAGCCCCTTCCAGGTTTGCCGGTGGTCCGGGATCTGGTGGTGGATATGACACAGTTCTATGACCAGTACGAAAAAGTTGACCCGTACCTCATCAACGAAGAGCCGCCGCCGGCGCGGGAACGATTGCAGTCGCCGGAGGAGCGTGCGGAACTCGATGGGCTATACGAGTGCATCTTGTGTGCGTGCTGTTCTACGTCTTGCCCTTCGTTTTGGTGGAACCCGGACAAATTCATTGGGCCAGCGGGGTTGCTTCAAGCCTATCGGTTTCTCGCAGACAGTCGCGATACTGCGACCGAAGAACGGCTATCAAAACTGGGCGATCCCTTTAGCGTGTTTCGATGCCGCGGCATCATGAATTGTGTAAGTGTCTGTCCGAAAGGTCTGAATCCGACGCGCGCTATCGGTAAGATACGTTCATTACTGCTGGCGCGGGATTCCTGAAGACAGCGCATCCTATGTTTCATCTTTAAACGCGTTGAAGCGCCATGGATGAAAACTATCTAGTTCGTATGCAACGGAGCTCCCATCTTTCCGGTGGAAGCGCGGCGTACATCGAGACGATGTACGAACAGTTTCTCGAAAATCCTAAGGTCGTTCCTGAAGGTTGGCGTGATTATTTTGAACTGCTGCCGATGGTGGACGGCGTAAGTGCGGATTTCCCCCACGGAGCGATCATTCGCCATTTCGAGCGTTTAGGCCGAAATCGTCTCAAAGCGCGACCTGAAAAGGTAAGCACAGAAGTTAGTTCTGAACACGAGCGTCAACAGGTTCGTGTTTTGGAGCTAATCAGCGCGTACAGACATCGGGGACACCGTCGTGCCCGTATCGATCCGCTCAACATCTGGGTGCGGGATCCCGCCCCCGAACTTGACCTTGCATATCACAATCTAACGGAAGGTGACCTCGACACTTTATTCCAGACGGGCTCCTCGCATTTTTTTGAAGACGGACAGGCGTCGTTGCGGGCAATTATTAAGGCGCTTGAAGACACCTACTGTCGAGCGCTTGGAACGGAGTACATGTTTATTACCGACGCTGGTGAACAGCTGTGGTTGCGTAAGCGACTTGAATCGGTACATGCAAGGCCGACGTTTTCAGAGGAGCACCGGCGTACGATCCTTGAACGCCTGATAGCGGCCGAAGGCCTCGAAAAATACTTACACAACAAATATCCGGGTACCAAACGGTTTGGGCTTGAAGGCGGTGAGAGTCTGATTCCTATGTTGCATGAGGGTTTGCAGCGGTGTGGGTCACATGGTGTCGTGGAAACCGTTATCGGCATGGCGCATCGAGGTCGGTTGAATGTCTTGGTTAACGTCCTCGGAAAGCAGCCGGCGGACTTGTTCGATGAGTTCGACGGAAAAACACCGGAAGGGGATCGGACAGGAGACGTCAAATACCACCAAGGATTCTCTTCCAACGTTGAGACTGTTGGCGGGGAAATGCACGTGGCCCTGGTATTCAACCCGTCGCATCTCGAAATCGTCGGCCCGGTCGTTGAGGGATCGGTTCGGGCGCGCCAAGATCGGCGCCGGGACTACACGGGTGATCTTGTGGTCCCTCTCGTGATCCATGGCGATGCAGCATTCGCGGGTCAAGGGGTGGTCATGGAAACGTTTCAGATGTCCCAGACCCGCGGTTTCCATACGGGTGGAACGATACACGTTATCGTCAACAATCAAATCGGTTTCACGACCCATCGTATTGACGACGCGCGGTCAAGTGAATATTGCAGCGAAATCGCGAAAATGGTTCGGGCACCGATCTTTCACGTTAACGGAGACGACCCTGAAGCCGCTGTATTTGCCATGCAGTTAGCCGTGGATTACCGCATGGCTTTCCATAAAGACGTTGTCATCGATCTGGTCTGTTATCGACGGCGGGGACACAACGAGGCTGAGGAGCCGATGAAGACGCAGCCATTAATGTACGCATCGATTCGCCGACATCCAACCGTGTGCTCCATCTATGCCGATCAACTACACGTCGACCGTACGTTGCCGAGTTCTGAATCCGACCGATTGATTTTTCGGTATCGCGATCAGCTCGATTCGGGAGAACATGTCGCGCTTTCTTTGGTGCACGAGCCAAATACTGATCTCTTTGTCGACTGGCGACCTTATCTTGACCACGAGTGGACGGCGTCGGCGGATACAGGGTGTGATCTGACCCGCCTTCAGAAGCTAGCCGACGGTGTGAATAAGGTTCCGGAGGACTTCGTTTTGCACCGACAGGTACAAAGAATCTTTGAAGATCGGCGGCGCATGGCAGTTGGTGCGATGCCTATCAATTGGGGATTCGCCGAGATACTGGCGTATGCGTCGCTGCTCGATCAAGGACACCCTGTCCGCTTGACGGGTCAGGACGTTGGCGTCGGAACCTTTTCGCATCGACACGCGGCGGTACACAATCAACGCGACGGCAAACGTCATATCCCGCTCAACCATCTTTCTGGGTCGCCCACGTTTGATATATACGATTCGTTGCTTTCGGAAGAAGCCGTACTTGCCTTTGAATATGGCTACGCGACGACGACTCCTGGAGCGTTGTGTATATGGGAAGCGCAGTTTGGGGACTTTGCAAACGGAGCCCAAGTTGTGATCGATCAATTTGTTTCAAGTGGTGAGGCAAAATGGGAACGTCTGTGTGGGTTGGTTATGTTGCTTCCCCATGGCTACGAAGGCATGGGTCCTGATCATTCTTCGGCCCGGCTCGAACGTTTTTTGCAGCTCTCGGCTGAACACAACATGCAGATTTGTCTCCCGACGACGCCGGCGCAAATGTTTCACATGCTTCGGCGTCAAGTTATCCGGCCGCTACGTAAACCGCTCATTGTCTTGACGCCCAAAAGTCTTCTCAGGCATAAGCTCGCCGTTTCGGCGTTGGAGGATCTGACCGCTGGTCAGTTCCACACAGTTCTGGGTGAAATTGATGCTGTGGACCCGGGTCACGTGGATCGCCTGGTCCTGTGCTCAGGCAAGATCTACTACGATCTCTTGGAACAACGCCGCAAAGAGGGCGCAGAAAATATAGCAATCGTTCGGCTGGAGCAGTTGTACCCATTTCCCGAACGCGACTTGGGGCAAGTCATCGCCCCGCTTCGAAATATCAAAGACGTTGTTTGGTGTCAGGAGGAACCCATGAACCAGGGCGCGTGGTATTCCAGCCAACACCACATACGCCGAGTCATTTTGGACCACAATGATAAGCTCTATCTGACGTATGCAGGACGCGAAGGGTTTGCCGCCGCGGCTGGCGGGTACGTGACCAAACACATCGAACGACAACAGCGGTTGATAAGAGAGGCGTTGTTCGATTGACGATGAGTGCGCCAACGCGGCTCATCCACGGAAAGTTAGTATGACCATCGAAATCAAAGCGCCAACCTTTCCTGAATCGATTTCCGAGGGCACGGTGGCGGCATGGCATGTGCTAGCGGGTGAATCCATAGCTCGAGACGAATTGCTCGTCGACATTGAGACCGACAAAGTAGTCATCGAAGTTTTTGCTCCGGCTAATGGACGCTTGACGAAGGTCATTAAGGAAGAGGGAGACACCGTCGAGAGCGAGGAGATCATCGCCCAATTTGAAGCGGGAAGCATTGACGAGCCGGTAACGGAATCGGTCTCCGAGCGTCAAGCGTCAACCGCCGATGTTGTGGATACCCGGTTGTCACCGGCAGCACGAAAACTGGCGCTCGAAAACGATATTGACACCGAAGGATTGAGAGGTACCGGTCGTGGCGGACGGGTAACCAAAACGGACGTGGTGACAATGTTGAAGGTAGGTGACCGGGATCTGGATGGTGTTCCGTCGTCTTCCGCCGATTTAGGTATGAAATTTGATACTGGCGCGTCGGGCGAACGAGTGGAGCGGCGAGTGCCGATGACGCGACTTCGAGCGAGTCTGGCCCGGCGTCTCGTCGAGGGACAGCAAACAGCAGCGACGCTTACAACGTTCAATGAAGTGGACATGTCGCCCATCCAGCGCATCCGGGGGAAATATCAACAGGAGTTCCAGCAAAGCCATCATGGGACCCGATTAGGGTTTATGAGTTTCTTTGTGCGAGCGTCGGTGGAAGCTTTAAAACGATTTCCATCGGTGAACGCATCGATCGATGAAAACGATATTGTGTATCACGGGTATTACGATATAGGGGTCGCTGTAAGTAGCGAGCGTGGTTTGGTGGTTCCTGTGATTCGTGATGCGGACGCCCTTGGCCTTGCTCAAATTGAAGATCAGGTAAGTGAATACGGGGGTAAAGCCCGAGATGGCAAGCTTTCACTGGAGGATCTTCAGGGCGGCACGTTCACGATTTCCAATGGCGGCGTGTTTGGCTCGTTGATGTCAACACCCGTACTCAACCCGCCGCAGACAGCGATTTTAGGCATGCATAAAATACAAGATCGCCCGGTCGTTGAGGACGGTGAAATCGTGGTTAGACCCATGATGTATTTAGCGCTCTCATATGATCATCGGTTGATCGATGGGCAAGAGGCGGTTCGATTTCTCGTCACAATTAAAGGCATGATTGAAGACCCTGCTAGGATTCTATTGGAACTGTGAGGGACACTTCGTGAGTGACACGTTGAGCTATGAGGTCGTTGTGATTGGTGCTGGTCCTGCTGGCTATGCTAGTGCGATCCGGGCCACTCAATTGGGTCTGAAGACGGCTTGCATTGATCGGACCTTAGGCAAAGACGGCGAACCCTCGTTGGGAGGGACTTGCTTGAACTGGGGTTGTATCCCCTCGAAAGCGCTGCTCGACGCTTCTCAGAAGTACGCAGAAATCGAAGGTCTAGAGATTTTAGGGATTGAAACGAAGGAAGTAGGTTTTGATCTTCCGAAAATGATGGCGCGCAAAGATGCGGTAGTTACGCAATTAACCGGGGGTATTTCATCGCTATTCGAGGCCAATGGCGTTGACTTTTACCCTGGATCGGGACGGCTTCTTTCTGGACGACGAGTAGCGTGGACGGACCACGAGGGGTCAACCAATGAAATGAGAGCTGAACACATAATTCTTGCGCCGGGTTCGGTTCCAATGGATATCGATGCGGCGCCTGTTTCGAACGAGGGAATTGTGGATTCGACGGGTGCTTTGGAGTTTGACATTGTTCCGACGCGACTTGGGATCATTGGTGCGGGTGTTATTGGGCTTGAGCTTGGAAGTGTCTGGTCCCGTCTTGGATCGAAGGTGATTGTGCTTGAGGCTCTGGATTCGTTCTTACCGATGGTGGATACGCGCATTGCCCATGAGGCTCTACGAGTGTTACGAAAGCAGGGTCTCGATATTCGTTTGGGTGCGAGGGTTGTCGCTGCCGCTGAAGCAAACAGTAGCGTTGATGTCACCTATCAGGACAACGATGGTGATCAGCGTATTTCGGTGGATAAGTTGATCGTAGCCGTTGGGAGACGACCCTGTACGGAAAGTCTTCTTGCGTCAGATAGTGGTGTTACCGTAGATGAGCGTGGCTTTTTGTACGTTAACGATCTTTGTGAGACGGGTGTTCCGGGCGTATTTGCAGTGGGCGACGTTGTGCGAGGCCCGATGCTTGCCCATAAGGGAACGGAAGAAGGTGTCATGGTTGCTGAGCGAATCGCAGGCTTCAAACCTTTGGTTAACTACGAAACCGTTCCGAATGTGATTTATACCCACCCTGAGGTCGCATGGGTGGGACGGACCGAACAGGAATTGACGGCGGAGGGCGAAGCCGTCACGACTGGATCCTTTCCCTTTGGCGCGAGTGGTCGCGCAATTGCGGCGAACGATGCCGAAGGTATGGTCAAAATTGTTGCCGACGCTGAGTCCGACCAGATTCTCGGCGTGCATGTGTTCGGCCCGCAGGCATCCGAGTTGATCGCCCAGGCTGTCATCGCTATGGAATTTAGCGCAAGCGCAGAAGATCTGGGATTGACGATGTTCGCTCATCCCACGCTCTCTGAAGCCGTTCACGAGGCAGCGCTGGCTGCTGGGGGACGAGCAATTCACGTAGTAAATAGAAAGAAAAAGTGATGGGAGTTGTGTAGCGTCCGTTTAAGGCGTGGCATGTTCGGGGGAACAACATTCAATGAATCTTCACGAGTACCAGGCGAAGCGTCTTTTTGCCGATTATGGATTACCCGTTTCGGTTGGGTATGCGGTTGACACACCGGACGAGGCTGTCGCTGCAGCAGAACGTATCGGGGGTACGGCGTGGGTCTGTAAGGTGCAAGTCCACGCGGGCGGTCGTGGTAATGCTGGGGGTGTCCAGCTCGTGGATTCAACCGACGAAGTGCGTTCGTTCGCAGAACGATGGCTCGGCACGCGACTAGTTACGGTGCAAACAGATGAGGATGGGCAGCCTGTGAACCAAATCTACATCGAGGCTCGCACAGGCATCGAACGGGAGTTGTATCTAGGGGCCGTGATCGACCGGAGCAGTAGCCGCATTGTTGTGATGGCCTCCAAGGATGGTGGAGTCGAAATTGAGAAGGTGGCCGAAGAAACCCCCGAGAAGATTTTCCGCGTCCCTATCGACCCATTCGTTGGAGCGCAGTCGTTTCAGGGTAGGGATATGGCATTTCAGCTGGGTATGGAAGGAAATCAAGTAAGTCAATTTACTAATTTATTCAACAATTTAATGAATTTATTTATTAAATTAGATTGCTCGTTGGTTGAAATCAATCCATTGGTGATTACCGACGCGGGCGATGTCCACTGCCTGGACGCGAAGATTAATGTGGACGGCAACGCGTTATACCGCCAAGACGGTCTTCGTTCGATGCGAGATATCTCGCAGGAGGATGCGCGGGAAGTCCAGGCCGACGCCTTCGGGCTCAACTACGTCGCTTTGGATGGCGACATCGGGTGCATGGTCAACGGCGCGGGTCTTGCGATGGGTACCATGGATTTGGTCAAGTTGCACGGTGGAAATCCAGCGAACTTCCTCGATGTTGGCGGAGGGGCTAGTCAAGAGGCCGTCGCTGAGGCGTTCAAGATTATTCTTTCCGACACCAATGTTCGTGCCGTCCTTATCAACATTTTTGGTGGCATCGTTTCTTGTGCAACCATTGCGGAAGGGATCATTGCGGCGATTGAAGAGATAGGTGTTGGCGTTCCCGTGGTGGTGAGATTCGAAGGGAATAGTGCCGATCGAGGATCCGACAGACTGGCCGCGAGCGGACTTAATCTCATTGCCGCCAGCTCACTGGTGGACGCCGCTGAAAAAGCGATTTCGGCTGCGGGAGGTTCGGCATGAGCATCTTGGTCAACCGTGCGACCCGAGTGATTTGTCAGGGTTTTACGGGGTCTCAGGGAACGTTGCATTCTGAACAAGCCCTTGCGTACGGGACTCAGTTGGTTGGCGGTGTGACGCCTGGTAAAGGTGGTAGCTACCATCTGGGCTTGCCCGTTTTCGATAGCGTTCGCGTGGCCGTGGAAGAGACCAATGCAAACGCAACGGTAATTTATGTCCCTGCCGCGTACTGCAAAGATTCGATACTGGAAGCTATCGACGCGGGCATCGAGTTAATCGTATGTATTACCGAAGGCATTCCCACACTCGATATGCTCGAGGTTAAAGCCTGTATTGGGATCGCGGGGGCTCGACTGATTGGTCCCAATTGTCCCGGTGTAATCACGCCCGGCGAGTGCAAAATTGGCATCATGCCAGGCGACATCCATTTGCCTGGCAAAGTCGGCGTTGTATCGCGTTCGGGGACGCTGACTTATGAAGCGGTCAAGCAAACGACGGACAAGGGCTATGGACAGACAACGTGCGTGGGAATCGGTGGTGACCCCATACCGGGAACGCACTTCGTTGATGTATTGGGTCTTTTCCAGCAAGACGATGCTACCGAAGCCGTCGTTATGGTTGGAGAAATTGGAGGTACGGCCGAGGAGGAAGCTGCTGAATTTATCAAAACGGAGGTGCGAAAACCGGTGGTCGCATATATCGCAGGTGTAACCGCACCGCCTGGTAAACGAATGGGGCATGCGGGCGCGATTATCGCTGGCGGAAAGGGGACTGCGCACGAGAAATTCACCGCGTTAGAGGCGGCGGGAGTTCGAACAGTGAAGAGTCTGGCCGATATTGGCGAGGCGTTGGCAGAAGTTACGGGCTGGGAGTAGGCGATGACAGCGGAAACACATGGCTTTCAAACCGAGGCGCGGAAGTTACTGCAACTGATGATCAATTCCCTGTACTCGAACAAGGAAATCTTTTTGCGGGAGTTGATATCTAACGCGTCGGACGCAATCGACCGGTTGCGGTTCGAAGCGTTGGAACGACCGGAGCTATCCGAGACAGATCCGGACTACCGAATTTTGATTGAATTCGACAAGGACGCGGGAACGCTGGCGGTAGAAGACAATGGCATCGGTATGTCCAGACAGGAAGTCATCGAGAATCTAGGCACTATTGCCCGCTCCGGCACTGAAGAATTTTTCGCCAACCTTACCGGTGATCAGCAGCAAGATTCGACATTAATTGGCCAGTTCGGTGTTGGTTTTTATAGCGCGTTCATTGTTGCCGATGAGGTCCAGGTGCTTACCCAGAAAGCTGGAGAAGAGCGGGGGACGAGTTGGAAATCCAGTGGCGAAGACGACTTCGTTGTTGACCAGGTGGACACAAGCCGTGGCACGCGCGTGGAGCTCAAGTTAAAACAGGATGCGTTGGAATTCGCCGATGGGTTCAGGTTACGAAATATTGTCCGGCGATACAGTGATCACATTGGTATACCGGTGGAAATGCCAAAAGGCGACGACGAAGCGAGTGACGAAACGGAGGTCGTCAATTCCGCCAAAGCGCTTTGGGCCCGATCTCGATCTGAGGTTTCAGATACCGAGTATCAGGAGTTCTACAAACACATCTCTCATGATTTTGAAGACCCCACCACGTGGTCGCATAATCGAGTCGAAGGCAAGCTTGAGTATACGAGTTTGCTCTACGTGCCCGCGCGTGCGCCATTCGATTTATGGAATCGCGAGTTACCGAGAGGGCTCAAACTCTATGTGCAGCGGGTCTTCATTATGGATGAGGCGGATCAATTCTTGCCGCTATACCTTCGCTTCATACGCGGCGTCGTTGACTCCAATGACCTGCCACTCAATGTATCGCGTGAATTGTTGCAACATTCAGAGCATGTGCTTTCGATTAGGAACGCGCTAACCAAGCGGGTGCTCGACATGCTGGGCAAAATGGCGGAAGAGGATCGGGAGAAGTATGGTGTATTTTGGGACGAGTTTGGACAAGTGCTTAAGGAAGGGGCTGGAGAAGATGCAGCCAACCGTGATCTCCTACTTAAGCTCATGCGCTTTACGTCGACGGCGGACGAGTCCTCAGACCAGCGTATTTCGCTTGCGATGTATAAGGATCGAGCCAAAGCGGCACAAAAAACGATCTACTATGTGTTGGGCGACAATCTCACGACGGCGCGCCAAAGCCCGCATCTCGAAGTATTTAAACAGCAGAAAGTTGAAGTGTTGTTGTTGTCGGACCGAGTCGACGAATGGCTGATGTCGTTTCTAACGGAGTTCGATGGTTGGTCGTTTCAAGACGTTATGCGCGGTGAACTCGATCTACCTGAGCTGGAGAAGCCTGAGAATTTGGATGACGATTCTCTAGTCCAGCGGATTCAGGAGGTGTTGGGAGAGAAGGTCGAATCCGTGCGGCGGTCGACCAGACTCACCGATTCGGCGTCGTGCCTTGTCCTTGGCGACGACGATGTTGGACATCAAATGCGCCGTATCATGGAGACCACGGGTCAATCAGTACCAAACTCCAAACCGCACTTTGAGATTAACGGCGACCATCCTCTGGTCCAACGATTGGACACCGAATCTGACGAAGATAGATTTAGCGACATGGTTCTGATTCTCTTTGATCAGGCCTCGCTGGCGGATGGGACCGTATTGCTTGAGCCCGGCGAATACGTGCATCGTATTAATCGCCTTCTCCTGAATCTCTTGGAATAAGGTAGTAACTTGCAAGTAGCGATAATTGGATCGGGTAACTTCGGCACGGCCATTGCGAATATTGTTTCTGGGAACGGTGTGCCAGCGTATTTGTGGATGCGTGATCCGCAACAATTTGCGGAGATCGAAAAGTACGGCGAGAATCGCCGCTATCTGCGTGGTTATCCGCTTGAGGAGAAAGTTACACCCACCCTGGATCTTCAGTTGGCTGTGTCCGAAAGCGAGTTACTATTTGTCACAGTTCCAAGCGCCTCCTTTAGAGAAATGTCGATCGAGTTGGCTCCTTTTGTCACCAAAGGGACGTACATCGTTAGCGGGACGAAAGGCGTGGAGGCTCCGAATTTTAAATTGATGAGTCAGATCTTAGAGGAAGAATTACCGGGTCGGCGAATTGGAGTCATTAGTGGCCCCAATATCGCTGAAGAAATAGCGGGTGGACACTTCACGGGAACCGTTGTCGCTAGTCGCGACCCTAAGCTGTGTCAGTGTGTTCAGATGGTATTTGCGAGCGATACCTTTCGCGTCTATTCGAGCGAAGATATCTATGGTGTCGAGTTGGGTGGTGCGCTCAAGAATATTTATGCGATCGTTTGCGGAATGGCCGCTCGACTTGAAGTTGGTCAAAACACAATCGCGATGCTGATTACGAGAGGTCTAGCGGAGATGAGCCGATTCGCCGAATCGATGGGTGCCAATCCCCATACGTTTTTGGGGTTGGCGGGCGTTGGCGATCTGATGGTGACGTGCACGTCACCACTTTCTCGGAATTATCAATTGGGATTCCGGATCGCGGGTGGTCTGTCGCTTCACGAAGCGATGGATGAGTTGGGTAAGTTAGCGGAAGGCGTCAACACGTTGCACGTCGTGCATCAAAAACGCGAAAAGTTGGGTGTAAACATGCCGTTAGCCGAAGCTCTCTTCCGTGTATTGTTCGAACACGGGTCCATGGATGAAGTCATCAATGGATTGATGACGGGTGAGCAGCAACTTGACGTTGAGTTCGCGAAGCCAACGACTTGGGGCACGACAAATTGAAATGGTCGCCGCTCGTAATTGTTTTCGCCGTGTCCACGTTGGCGAATGTAGATGTCCCGGAATCTTTTGATGTTCGTGGGGTCGATCGGTTTCCTCGGTCGTGGATAGTGTTGTTCGAAGCGGCCGAAGAATCACGACCCCACGAATTTATTGTCGGTCCGGTTGACAAGATGGGTCAAGAAGTTCGGTTCGAACATGCGATCCGTGTTGAGGGCGAGAAAATTCGCGTCACTTACCAGATTCCTCCTGGTTTTCAACTGGCCGAGGTGCTTGAACATTACGAAAAGCAAATGCGTCGGACGGCCGACAAGGTCCTATTCCGGTGTCATGGTCCCGCTTGCGGACGCTCTTCAATTTGGGCGAACGACGTTTTTGGAATACGCCTGATGACTGCCCCAAATAGGAATCAATATTACCTTGCGGCGACATTCACAGCGGATGAGCAGCAATCGTTGGTCGCGGTTTATCTCGTCGAACGCGGGAACAAACGAATCTATGTCCACGTCGAGCAGATCTTAACGGGTGCGCGCTTTGATTTTGACGGGAATCGCAATATTGCCGAGCGGTTAGCAAAACGCGGATTCGTTCGAATCGATGGGATTGTCCCAAACGGGCAAGGTGCGTTGGACGAAAATCAGCTCGAACAATTGGATGTACTGGCGGAATCGCTGACGAGTTTCGCTGGACAACAAGTTTATGTGGTCTGTCACCTGTATGGATCCATGAAAGTCGACAAGCTTCTTGAACGATCAGAGGAGTGCGCCGAACTTGCGGCAGAACGAATCGCAGAAGTTAGCGGTGTGACTACGATACCGTTTGGCACGGGTCCGATGGCACCAACGGAAGAATCAACCGACTCAAGACTTGAGCTTGTGCTTCCAAGCCGTCTCCGGAGTGAATGAAGAATATAGAAGTCCCGCTGGGACCGAGGCGTTGGTGCGGCATGTTGCAAATCGGTTAGAACGGGCTTCGGATATCTATTATGGCCACGGATCCGATAGTGCGCACATGGAAGCCTGGGTGCTGGTACATGGTCTTCTTATGCAACGGGTCAGCGACTCGATTGATGAGGCGTTTGAACGGTGCGTAGAAGATTGTGTGTCCCTTCGTCTCGGTGATCGGGTACCGGTCGCGTATCTGACTGGGTTGGCTTGGTACTTCAATCGATGGTTCGAAGTTGAACGCGGCGTGATGATACCGCGCTCGCCAATCGGCGAAATCATCGAGACTAATTTGCGACCGTGGTTGAGAGAGCCTCCTGATCGTATTATGGATCTCTGTTGCGGGACGGGATGTCTCGGCGTGATGGCGGCATTGGCATTTCCAGAAGCCTCCGTCACGTTGATAGATATTGATGAGCGAGCGTTGTCGTCGGCGAGATCGAATGTTTTGCGACATGGTGTGTCCGACAATGTTGAGATTCTTCGGTCGGATTTGTTTGATCAATTAGAGCCGAATGTTTTCGACGTCATCATTGCCAATCCTCCCTACGTTTCGGCCGACGAATTTGAGCACCTGCCGGAAGAGTATGCGTATGAACCAAGGGCGGGTCTGGCCTCTGGCCATGACGGGCTCGCGTGTTGGAGATCGATCCTTAGCGAGATTGGCAAGTGGATGTCACCCAAAGGGGTTTTGGTTGGCGAAACCGGCAGCGCAACAGCAGGCTTTTTGAACGCGTTTCCGTCGTACGATATTACTTGGCCGGTACTTGAGTATGCGGTCCGACGGGAGGACGGGGGGTTCGGCGTTTTCGTGGCCGACGCGGAAACATTCTTGCGGTAAGCTGACGGGATGGCAGGCAATACGTTTGGACAGACTTTTACGGTCACCACCTTTGGCGAAAGTCATGGACTCGCGATGGGTGCAGTGGTCGACGGCTGCCCTCCCGGTCTTGAAATTAGTGAAGAGGATCTGCAAGGGGACTTGGATCGGAGACGCCCGGGCCAGTCGAAATACACGACGCAGCGCCAGGAAGACGATCAAGTAAAGATACTCTCGGGCGTTTTTGAGGGAAAAACCACGGGCACTCCAATCGGTTTAGTGATCGAAAACACGGATCAACGTTCGAGAGATTATGGACAGATCAAAGATCTATACCGCCCATCCCATGCGGACTTCACTTATGACAAAAAATACGGCCACCGAGATTATCGTGGTGGAGGCCGAGCGTCGGCGCGGGAAACCGCGATGCGAGTTGCGGCGGCGGGTATTGCAAAAAAATATCTCCGCTTGACCTTTGGCACTGAAATACGTGGTTACCTCGCGGAGATAGGCGCCATACGGCCGGAAGTAAAATCGTTAGATACGGTCGACGGGAACCCGTTTTTCTGCCCGGATCCAGAAATGATCGACCCTATCGCCGAATTGATTGAACGGCTCCGGCGCGACGGTGATTCGATTGGTGCGAGAGTCAACGTAATGGCAAGCAATATTCCCGTGGGCCTTGGCGAGCCGGTGTTCGACAAATTGGATGCGGATTTGGCGGCGGCGCTTGTAAGCATCAACGCCGTTAAAGGCGTTGAATTCGGCGCGGGCTTCGGAGTGATTCAACAACGCGGCAGTGAACATCGAGATGAGATGGATACGTCGGGCTTCCTTTCCAATGATGCCGGTGGAATTCTTGGTGGCATATCGTCGGGACAGGATATCGTCGTAAGCATTGCGCTGAAACCAACGTCGAGCCTGACCCGGCCTGGTAAGAGCGTCGATCGCGCGGGAAACGAGGTGGAGGTGGTCACGACTGGACGCCACGATCCGTGTGTCGGGATTCGTGCGACACCCATTGCGGAGGCGATGGTCGCGCTAGTGCTCATGGACCATGCGCTCCGAGATCGAGCACAGAATGCGGATGTAACGCGGTAATCTTGGTGAATTGAGCGTCGACGAAGCCCCCGACACACGTTCCGGTTATGTAGAATGTTTTAACCCCCCTTTTGAATTACAAGGAAGCTCGTTGTTGTATAGAGCGGGACCATGACTAAAACCCTCTACGACAAAATATGGGATGCACACGTCGTTGGACAAAGGTCCGATGGCGCGACGATTTTGTATATAGACCACCACTTATTGCACGAGGTCACTTCCCCGCAAGCGTTTGAAGGCTTAAGGCTGACGGGCAGGTCGCCGTGGCGACTGGGCGCGAACCTTGCCACGCCAGACCATAATGTGCCGACCCAGAATCGAGCGGCGGGAGTTGAAGGAATCGAAGACCCGATTGCTCGAGAACAAATCATTACGTTAGATCGAAACTGTAACGATTTTGGGATTCGACAGTTTGACATGACCGATCCGCGACAAGGCATCGTCCACGTGATTGGCCCGGAACAAGGGGCCACCTTGCCTGGAACGACCATTGTGTGTGGTGATTCGCATACGTCGACCCACGGAGCGTTCGGGGCGCTTGCCCAGGGTATTGGCACTTCGGAAGTCGAACACGTACTAGCGACTCAGTGTTTGGTTCAAACGAGGTCTCAGAACCTGCGTGTCGAGGTAACGGGCAGGCTGCAACAGGGCGTGTATGCGAAAGATATTGTACTCGCGATTATTCGGTTGTTGGGAACCGCTGGAGCGACGGGACATACGATCGAATATACCGGTAGCGCGATCCGGTCGTTGTCGATGGAAGGACGGATGACGGTATGCAACATGTCGATTGAAGCGGGTGCACGAGCAGGTTTAGTGGCCGTCGATGACGTGACTCTAAGTTATCTCGAGGGTCGCCCGTTTGCTCCAGACGGAGAACTTCTTGAAAGGGCGGAACGGTATTGGCGTGGTTTGGTGTCGGACCCGGGTGCGGAGTTCGATCTATCTTTCGAATTGGACGCTGACGAACTGAAACCACAGGTATCTTGGGGAACTAACCCTGAGCTTGTTGTTGATATCGATGGCGTTGTTCCCGAACCGGATATCTTTGATGATCCTGAGAAAGAGGAAATGGCCGTCCGGGCACTCAAGTATATGGGCCTGGAACCTGGCGCGCCGATGACAGAACTTCGCCTCGATCGCGTCTTTATTGGTTCATGCACGAATTCTCGTATAGAAGATCTGCGGATAGCGGCAGATCTCGTGCGAGGACGGAAAATATCGTCCGCGTTGAAGTCTGCGATCGTGGTACCAGGATCGGGGCTGGTTAAGGCGGAGGCTGAGCAGGAGGGTTTAGACCAAATCTTTTCGGATGCGGGTTTTGAATGGCGTGATCCTGGGTGTTCAATGTGTTTGGCGATGAACGCGGATCGTTTGTATCCGGAGGAACGGGCAGCGTCGACTTCGAATCGAAATTTCGAAGGGCGACAAGGATACCTGGGGCGTACGCACTTGGTCAGTCCAGCAACGGCTGTAGCAAGTGCCATAGCAGGTCGTTTGGCCGACCCTCGGGAATTTATGTGATGGAGTCTTTTAGCGTGCATCGGGGAACCTTAGTTCCACTTGACCGGGCAAATGTCGACACCGATCAAATCATCCCCAAGCAATTTCTTAAATCCATTAAGCGGACCGGGTTTGGTGAGAATCTGTTCGATGCTTGGCGCTTTATCGACGAAGGCGAGATTGGCAAGAATCCCAATGAGAGAAAAATCAACAGGGAATTTATCTTTAACGACCCTCGATACCAGGGTGTCAGCATCCTATTGGGAAGGCGAAATTTTGGTTGTGGTTCTAGCAGAGAGCACGCCGTTTGGGCGTTATTCGAATTTGGTATCCGTTGTGTTATTGCACCGAGTTTTGCTGATATTTTTTACAATAATTGTTTTAAAAATAGATTATTACCCATTGTTTTAAAAGAAGAAATAATAGAATACTTATTTGGTTTAGCGACGGGTCCGCAGGCATTGGAGGTCGAAGTCAATCTCGAAACGCAGCGACTCTCTGTTGAAACCGCGGACGATATTCCTTTTGAGATAGAACCCGGGAGAAAAGAAGCCCTGATACTGGGACTCGATGACATTGGCATGACTTTCATGCATTCAGACGAGATCCGCGAGTTCGAAGTTCGGCATCGCGAGTCCATGCCATGGATTTTCAGCCATGACCAAACATAACATTCTGATACTCCCTGGCGACGGTATCGGTGCGGAAGTAATGCCACACGTGGTGCGTGTAATGAAAGCGGCCTCTCAGGGACAGGCGGAACTTGATATTTCTACGGCGGACATAGGCGGTATCGCCATCGATCGATACGGTAGGCCTTTGCCGAAGGAAACCCTTGATGCCGCTCGGCAGTCAGACGCAATTCTTCTGGGATCGGTTGGAGGACCGAAGTGGGATCACTTGGCAATGGACGATCGACCCGAGAGAGGCCTGCTGCAAATTCGAGCTGCCTTGGACCTATATGCCAACCTTCGTCCGGCGGTGGCGTTTCCGTCTCTAGAGAGCGCTTCGTCTTTGAAAACCGAATTGGTGACGAACCTCGACATCTTGATCGTTCGTGAACTGACGGGTGGGATCTATTTTGGCATGCCACGCGGTATTGAGCACGCCAAGGAAGGCCGCCGTGGCTACAACACTTTCGAATACGATGAACATCAGATCGCCCGTATTGCGCGTACGGCTTTTGATCTTGCTCGCCAAAGAAATCGGCGCCTTTGCTCAGTGGACAAGGCCAACGTACTTGAGGTCACGCAGCTCTGGCGTGAAGTTGTCACCGAGGTTCACGCGGACTATCCGGACGTGGAACTTTCCCATATGTACGTTGACAACGCGGGGATGCAGCTTGTGCGCCATCCTAATCAATTCGATGTGATGGTTACTGGAAATATGTTCGGTGACATTCTTTCCGATGTCGCGGCTATGCTGACAGGTTCTTTAGGGATGTTGCCGTCTGCTTCTCTCAACGCTAGCGCACAAGGACTCTTTGAACCGGTACACGGTAGCGCACCCGATATCGTGGGACAGAACATTGCCAACCCGCTGGCGACTATTCTTTCCGGTGCGATGATGTTCCGGTACAGCCTTTCCGAAGTAGATATTGCAGATAGGTTGGAACGGTCCGTGGCCGATGTCTTACGTCGGTTCCGCACCCCCGACATTATGCCGCCTGAAACCACGGCGGAATTGACGTTGGTAAGTACGGACGAGATGGCCGACGCAGTTATTGCGGCGCTAGACGGATGATCAGGCCTAGATAATGGAAAAAATCAACGTCGCCATTGCCGGTGCCACGGGTGCCGTGGGTACAGCCATGCGGGAGATCCTCGAGGACCGCAACTTTCCGATAAGTGAACTCGCGTTGCTTGCAAGTGAACGGTCCCTTGGAAAACGATTTCAATTTCAAGGGAAATCGATTCGCGTGCAGCTACTCGACGATTTCGATTTTTCGAATACCCAGATCGCCCTATTTTCAGCGGGTGGTACGGTATCAGCGGAACATGGCGAACGAGCCGCACTCTCGGGAACCATCGTGGTCGACAACAGTTCTGCGTTCAGATACGACGACGACGTGCCCTTGGTTGTCCCCGAGGTCAATGGACATCGAATCCAGGACGCTTTTGCACGACACATTGTGGCTAATCCTAATTGTTCCACCATCCAAATGGTTGTCGCTTTGAAGCCGATCTATGATGCGGTTGGTTTGGAGCGCATCAATGTTGCTACGTACCAGGCGGTGTCGGGTGCCGGCACGCGCGGAATCAACGAACTGGCCGAACAGACTCTCGGCCTTATGAACGGAAAAGAAATCGAGACGAAAGTTCACCCCGTTCAAATCGCATTTAACGCGATCCCCCACATCGACTCGTTTCAGGACAACGGCTACACCAAAGAAGAAATGAAAATGGTCTGGGAAACGCAGAAAATCTTCGAAGATGAACGCATAAGGGTGAATCCGACCTGCGTTCGGGTTCCTGTCTTTTACGGACACTCCGAAGCCGTACATATTGAAACAACGGATCCGATCAGTGCGGAGGAAGCACGAGAGTTGTTGGAAATTGCCGAAGGTGTCGTGGTGCTAGATGAGCAAAATGCTAGTCGTTATCCGACAGCGGCTCTTGATGCGGCCTCCAACGACGCCGTCTTTGTCGGAAGGATTCGAGAAGATATCTCGCATCCGTGTGGGCTGAACCTTTGGGTTGTTTCAGATAACGTTCGAAAAGGAGGTGCGCTCAATAGCGTGCAAATCGCCGAGGGCTTGATGCCGCTATTGGTCTAACCTGAATCCCTTACTTTTACGCGCACAGAATGCCGGTGTATAGCTTCGACATTGGATCTTTGTTTTGTTTAGTTCGAGGAAAGAAAAGCCAAAGTGTCTAAGGAAACCATTGCGCTAGGCCTTGAATACATGGGGACGGCATTTCATGGATTTCAGGCGCAGCGTGGGCCAGTGACGGTCCAGGGGGTTCTCGAAGAAGCATTGGCTTGTGTTGCCGACGAACCTGTGCGGGTTACGGCCGCTGGTCGAACCGACGCCGGCGTCCATGCAACTCACCAAATCGTTAGTTTTGGTGGTCCCCCTAGGCCTCTTTCGGCGTGGGTTAGAGGTGTGAATGCTGTTATCGGAGACGACGTGTCAGTTATTTGGGCGGAACGTGTTCCGGAGGGTTTTGATGCGCGGCGGTCCGCGGTGCGGCGCCGATACATATACGTTTTCGGAGAGTCTGATTCGCGACCGGCGATAGGAAAAGACTTGGCGTGTTGGCAGGACAAGATATTGGATGTGAACCGCATGCAAGAGGCAGCCCAGGTTCTATTAGGTAAACATGACTTTTCGTCATTTCGAGCTGCGCAATGCCAAGCATCAACTCCCTATCGGTGTATTGAGAAAATGACCGTGAGTCGAAGTGGACGGATGGTAGCGATCGATACGGTTGCCAATGCGTTTCTCATGCACATGGTTAGAAACATCGCGGGGACGCTAGCGCAAGTGGGTTCGAATATGCTTCATGCTTCGGATGTCGAGACCCTTCTTGCTGCCCGAAATCGATCTCTCGCTCCTCCCACCGCGCCACCGCATGGGCTGTATCTAGTTCAGGTTTCGTATCCAAATTTTTCACGCCACATTGAAGCTCGACGTCCCGTTATCTTGGGTCCGCAGGTGGTAGACTAGCGCGCTTTTTTAGGCTCCTCGACTATGGGCGTTGCAGTAAAGTTCTGTGGAATTACGACGGTGGAAGACGCGATCCAGGCCGTCGACCTCGGTTGCAGCGCGATTGGACTCAATTTCTACGAGCATAGTCGCCGACTGGTTCCGCTAAAAACCGCCGATGAGATCGTTCGGAGCATTGATGGCACGGTGAAAACGGTCGCTGTTTTTGTAGACCCGAGAGTCGAAGAAGTTGTGGACGTCGTTGAGGAAGTGGGAGTGGACTTCTTGCAGTTCCATGGTCACGAACCGGCTGCATTTTGCGAACAGTTTCAAGTTCCTTTCGTGAAAGCGGCATCGGTGAACGAGGGGTTTGATTTCGAAGAGTTCTCAGTCAAGTATCATCGAGCACAAGCATTGATGCTCGATTCTTTTCGTGGTCTGGAGCGAGGCGGAACTGGTAGAACTTTTGATTGGGCGTTATGGCCTAAGTACGTAAAACAGCGAATCATTCTGGCGGGCGGATTGGATGCGGCTAATGTGGCGCAGGCCATAAAGCAGACGAATCCTTGGGCCGTCGACGTAGCGAGTGGAATTGAAAAAGACGGCGGACCCGCCAAAGATGCCCAGAAAATGGAAGCGTTCATGAGTGAGGTTCGACGTGTCGGCGCGTAACCGTAAACCCTATAACGCGCCTGACGATGGTGGCCACTTCGGAGAATTTGGCGGACGTTTTGTTGCCGAGACGTTAACGCACGCACTCGATGAACTTACCGAGCTTTACGAGAACTTGTCGACGGACGAGGTATTTCGTCAGCGGTTCGAACATGATTTGGCGCATTACGTCGGTAGGCCGACTCCGTTGTACGAGGCCCTACGGCTTACGAACGAAATCGGTGGTGCACGCATTTGTCTAAAACGGGAGGATCTGAATCACACGGGCGCTCACAAAATTAACAACGCCGTTGGGCAGGCCCTGCTTGCGGAACGAATGGGGAAACGGCGAGTGATAGCGGAAACTGGAGCCGGTCAGCACGGTGTGGCCACCGCAACGGTTGCGGCTCGGTTTGGTTTTGATTGTTGCGTCTACATGGGCGAAGAAGATGTAAAACGGCAGGCGCTCAACGTATATCGCATGAAATTGTTAGGAGCCGAGGTGGTTCCCGTTTCGTCTGGTTCGCGAACACTCAAAGATGCCATGAACGAAGCAATGCGTGACTGGGTAACAAACGTAGACGATACGCACTACATTATCGGGAGTGTTGCGGGACCTCACCCGTACCCGGCGCTCGTCCGCGACTTTCAAACGGTCATTGGTCGGGAGACGAAAGAGCAAAGCCTCGAGCAGTTGGGACGACTACCGGATGTGCTTATCGCGTGCGTCGGCGGCGGCTCGAATGCTATGGGGCTATTTTTTCCATTTGTGGATGACGATGGAGTCGATTTGGTGGGGGTCGAGGCCGCTGGGCTTGGTATTGAGACAGGGAGGCACGCGGCGCCACTGAACGCGGGTCGGCCCGGGGTATTGCACGGAAGCCGAAGCTACGTCATGGACGATGAAGATGGCCAAATACGAGAAACCCATTCGATTTCGGCGGGTCTCGACTACCCTGGCGTTGGTCCCGAACATTCGTACTGGAAAGACATTGGACGCGCAAATTACGTTGCTGTGACCGACGAACAGGCCGTCGACGCATTCCGACTATTGAATCGGACCGAAGGAATTATGCCTGCATTAGAGTCTAGCCACGCGGTCGCTTATGCCGCCGTCGAGGCGTTGCGTCGCAACAACGATGAAATTATCGTCGTGAATCTCTCGGGTCGTGGGGACAAGGATATCCAAACCATTGCTGACATGGATGGGATTCAATTTTGAGTCGTATTGGTTCGCGGCTGGAAACGTACAAACGCGCAGGTAAAACCGCGCTGGTTTCTTTCGTCACCGCGGGTGATCCGTCGGTTGCGACGACGGTGCCCGCGCTTCGCGCGCTGGTGAGGGGCGGCGTAGATATTCTCGAGCTAGGTGTTCCGTTTTCAGATCCCGAGGCAGAAGGCCCCACGATACAGAAGTCGTCGGAACGCGCTCTTGCGAATGGGGTCAATTTAGTCGCAGTTCTTGACATGGTTCGTGATTTCAGACAAACCGATACGAACACCCCTGTGCTCATGATGGGGTATTTTAATTCGTTGTTGCATCGGGGCCCCGAGCACTTGGTGAAAAACGCTGTTGAGGCCGGCGTCGATGGCGTCATCATCGTCAATCTCCCGCCAGAAGAAGCGACGGATATTCAACCCGCATTTGCGGCAGCGGATCTCGATCTTGTCTTTTTGATCGCACCCACAACCACCGAGGCGCGTGCGCGTTCGATCGTTTCTGTGGCGGGCGGTTTCATTTACTACGTAGCGTTAAAAGGAGTAACTGGTGCTCAGCATTTGGAGGTCGAGACCGTTCGGAAGGAGGTGCTGCGGGTCCAGTCGTATACAACGCTGCCGGTGATGGTCGGTTTCGGTGTCAAAGATCCTCAGGATGCACGGCGGATAGCGACGTACGCGGATGGTGTGGTCGTTGGCAGTGCGCTCGTCCGGACCATGGAAGCTCTCCAGAGTTCAGAACGTCAAATCCCCGGTGCCCTCGAAGCACAAGTAAGGGAACTCCGGGACGCGATGGATGAGAGTGACCAGGACGCGCGCGAATAGCTGGTTCCAGATAGAATTTCTTTGATGACTAGTCAACGTGTGATCCGAGAGGAATCGTCTCAACTACGCGGGTGGCTTACCAGGATCGGTCGGGAACACCCGAAAAATGTACTCGACGGTTTGAAGCGAGTGTATGACGTCGCCGAGCGCTTGGCGGTATTAAGACCTGCACGGACGGTGATCGTGGTCGCGGGAACCAACGGCAAGGGGTCCACCGCCGTTTTTCTCGAACAGATATTACTGTCCGCCGGCGCTCGTGTTGGCACAACGTTGTCGCCACACATGCATGTCTTTAATGAGCGGATCAGAGTTCAAGGCGAGGAGGTGAGTGATAATAGTTTAGTCAAGAGTTTTGAAATGGTAGAAGCCGCCCGAAACCGTGTGCCACTCAATTATTTCGAGTACGCCGTTCTCGCCGCGCTCACGTGCTTCAGCCGGGAGGATCTGGACTACGCTATTCTAGAGATCGGTCTAGGTGGACGCCTAGATGCGGTAAATATTATTGATGGTGATCTCAGTATTATTACCAGCGTCGGTATCGACCATGAGGAGTACCTAGGATCTGATCGGGAATGCATCGGCCGTGAAAAAGCGGGAATATTACGGTGCGGCATCCCATTGATTTTTGGTGAATCCCAAATACCCGAATCGATCGAGCAACGTGCGAAAGAGCTTGGAGTACCGACCTATATCTCTGGGCGGGACTTTCACGAGCATGCAGATTCGAACGGTTGGAGAATCGAGGTCACTGAGGGCGCCCAACTTAATGCCTATCAGTACTCGCAACGTCCGTCTATTGCGACGGAAAATGCAGTCGTCGCGCTCCAGGCCGCGGTGCTACTCGGTGAATCCATAGATTCCAAATTGATTGCGGATGTCGTAGACGTTCGTCTGCCGGGACGTTTCGAAGTGGTACACATGATGGACCGTACTTGGATTCTCGATGTTGCCCATAATTCTCATGCCGCTCGGTTTTTATTGGAGCAGCTGAAGGAACGTTATCCGGGACGTCGGTTCAGTGGGCTGTTTGGTTGTTACACCGACAAACACGCAGCACAGATTCTGCGTGTGTTGGGTGGGATGCTAAATCAAGTGGTGTACGCGGACACTATTGGGACTCGAGGACAGCCCGCGAGCGAACTCGAACAAAAGGCTAGTTTTGGGCCTACGGGGAGTGTTGGAGGGAAAATCGAGCCTAGTGTTGATTACCTCATCGATACGACGCAGAGTACCGATATAATTCTCGTATTCGGATCCTTTGATTTAGTCGAGCGAATGCGCATTTGGTTATTTTCACGATAACTGACGACCGGCTAATCCTGTGATGGAGTTGACTCGATACCGGGTCACAGGTGCCATCTTTCTTGCGTCGATAGCAATTATATTTCTACCGATGCTATTCGATGGAGACGGACTCAAGCCTACCGAGGCGTTTAATTCGGAAGCGTTTGACTTGCAGCAAGCCGTCGACACACTGGATTTTTCGGTAGCGGTTTCGGAAGATACTTCCGAGGTTCCGGGGTCAAAAGCTGCGTTAGTTGCGCGGAAAGTGCTTCGTGAGACTATTGACGAGGAAGGTTATCTAGAAGACAACAATACTCGGATCGGCGATCCGGTTTTGTCTATTGAAGATACCTCTACTCTCGTATGGGCGGTACAAGTTGGTAGCTTCGATCAGTACGATAACGCAACCGCCTTGCGCGATCGCTTGCTTCAAGACGGATATTCGGCGTGGCTTTCGAACGTACGTAAAGTGGGAGGTAATCGAACTCGAGTTGCGGTCGGACCCATACTCTTGCGTACCGATGCACTATCTATGGAGGAGGAGCTTGCCGATAGATACGATGGTTTGGAAGCATTGATTGTCGGTTTTAGCCAGTGACCGGTTGGCATTATGCGGATATCGCCATTTCAGTTGTGATACTGATCTCCGCGGCAATCGGAATGGCCCGTGGGCTTGTTCGAGAAACAGTTTCTCTCGCAATTTGGTTGGCAGCATTCCTTAGTGCCACGATGTTTGCCGAATCGACTATGAACTTCATTCAGTTCGGTTGGATGGAAGGATTGTCTGAGCCGGCACAGCAAGCGTTCCGGTACTCCGGTGCCTTCGCGGCAATATTTATCGGAATTCTCGTCATTGGAGTTATCGTTCAATGGATGCTAGGTAAGCTTGTACAAGGAACAGGGTTGACGGGAACCGACCGAACGCTCGGATTTTTCTTTGGTGGAGCGCGAGGAGCTATACTAGTGATCGTTGCGCTTGTGGCGGTCGAGTCTTCTCAGTCAGAAACTGGTTGGTGGCAGGAATCGATGCTTCGACCTTATTTGATGGCGTTTGAGGTAGATGTTGTACGGTTCTTTGGATTCATAAAGGAAGCTCTGCGAGGTTAAATATAGTATGTGCGGCGTCGTTGGAATCGTAGGCAAGGGCCCTGTTAATCAGGACATCTATGACGCACTGACGGTTTTGCAACATCGCGGACAGGATGCTGCCGGCATAGTCACCGCTGACGGCGATCGGCTTCACCTCCGCAAAGATACGGGGCTGGTTAGCCAAGTCTTTCAGCAACGTCATATGCACAGGCTTGCAGGCGACATGGGCATCGGCCACGTGCGTTATCCAACGGCAGGAACCAGCAGCTCGGCCGAAGCTCAGCCAATGTACGTAAATTCTCCTTACGGGATAAGCTTGGCGCACAACGGAAATTTAACGAACGCCGAGGAACTGGTCGCCGATGTATTTCGCGCCGATCTTCGCCACGTCAATACGGAATCCGATTCCGAAATTCTACTCAATGTTTTCGCCCACGAGCTTGATAAGCGCGGCGAGTTCGTTCCCGGTCCGGAACACATTTTTGAAGCGGTTGCAGGCGTTCATGCGCGTTGCCTTGGAGCCTATGCTGCCGTTGCACTGATCATGGGAGGGGGCATCGTCGGTTTTAGGGATCCGCATGGAATAAGACCGTTGGTATACGGCTGTCGCGACGTGCAGGGCGGTGAGGAATATATAATCGCTAGCGAAAGTGCAGCATTATCGGTGCTTGGTTTCGAGATCTTGGGCGATGTGGCACCTGGCGAAGCAGTCTATATAGACGTCGAGGGCCGTTTACACGTGCAGCAATGTGCTGTTGGACCTAGCCTCACCCCCTGTATTTTTGAACACGTTTATTTGGCTCGTCCCGATTCGATTATGGATGACATCTCTGTGCACAAAGCACGGCTAAGGATGGGCGAAAAACTTGCCGATCGGATTTTGGAACAAAGCTCGGGTCGGGATCACGAGATCGACGTGGTGATGCCGATACCTGAAACTAGTCGGACGGCTGCGCAACCTCTCGCGCATCGGTTGGACGTCAAGCTTCGGGAAGGGTTCGTCAAGAATCGATATGTTGGACGGACGTTTATTATGCCGGGTCAAAATCAGCGGAAAAAATCTGTGCGGCAAAAGCTCAATGCCATCGATTTAGAGTTCAACGGAAAGAACGTGCTGTTGGTGGAAGACTCTATTGTTCGGGGTACGACCACCCAGGAAATTGTGCAACAGGCACGGGACGCAGGCGCTAGAAAGGTGTTTGTTGCTGTGGCCGCCCCAGCGGTTCGGTATCCAAACGTGTACGGCATCGATATGCCGACGTCCGCAGAGTTCGTTGCTTACAATCGTACCGACGAAGAGGTAGGCACGTATCTAGGTGCTGACTGGCTGATCTATCAGAATTTGGACGACCTCGTTGAATCGGCCCGAGAAGGAAATCGCGTGATTGAGAGCTTCGATTGCTCTGTCTTTGACGGCAACTACGTTACGGGCGATATCGATGACGCTTATCTGGAAAGATTGTCTATTGACCGAAATGACGAAACGAAGCAACGCAGAGACGCGGAATTAACGGAAGGGCCAACCGTGATTGAACTCCATAATCATGCTTGATGATTGAGTGACGCTCAATTCAGCGCGAGTTTCGATGAGGATTGAGCGCAACAAGCGCGTTCGATGCGATGATGTGCGCGGGTTGCTGGCGGCTTGAACGTTGATTAACCGAAGGACACCCTGTGTCGGAGTGTGTTCTACAACGTACGGTGATTTGGTTTGTAGGGGATGTAAGCGTTTTTCTCACGAGATCGTCGGTTGGAACGGTTACGACTCGGATCAACAAGAGCGAGTACGGTTACGCCTGATCAAACTGCATCACGAAAGTGTCCGAGCTTGCGTGCGCGTGTACGATCAGATTCGATGGCGGCGAACATTAGAGTCAATGATTGACACGGATCCTAGCGAATTTGCGCCGCTCGTTTTGGCTGTGTTGAAAAACGTTGTACGAAAACCCTCAGAGGCTGGGCTCGAACCTCTGGGCTTGCCGCGGGACGTGTTGTCGAGCGATGTACTAAGGTCGATCGATCGTGAGTTCTATATCCGCTCGACCGCCTATTACGAGCGCAGCTTTAAAACTCTCGCGCTATGATTCCATTGGTAATAGCGCAATATTTGCGTGTCGCAACGCCCGAGGCATGGATCAAGAGCGCGATATCAAACGCCGACCTACTTTTGATCGATCACGCCAATTGCGAAAAGAAAGCGGCGAGTACTGCCTTGTCTCTTATCTATCGCTATGTGGAAAAACCGCGCCTTTTGCAACGATTATCCAGACTGGCTCGAGAAGAGTTGCGGCACTTTGAGCAAGTTGCACGGGTCATTGAGGAGAGAGGCATTGCTTATCGGCACGTTTCGGCGAGCCGCTATGCTGGAGCGCTGAAAAAGATGGTCCGGTCCCACGAACCGCAACGACTGGTCGATACGCTGTTGGTTGCTAGTGTCATTGAGGCTCGCAGTTGCGAGCGTTTCGCGTTGCTCGCCGACGTTGTTGATGTGCATCTTGCGGGTTTATACCGAAGTCTTTTGGATTCGGAAAAACGGCATTTTGACGCATACCGACAGCTGGCTTTGGAATATGGAGACGAGAAGGACGTACGGGCGCGTATCGACGTGATTCTAGAGGAGGAAAATAACTTTATAACCACCGCGGACAAAGAGTTTCGTTTTCACAGTGGCCCCACCGTCGAACTCGATACCGAGTCAGAAATTGTCTAGACAGAAAAACACTCTAAACTGATGCCGCTTTCTTCGATACGGGCGAGCCAGCCGCAACGGTTCCAATCTCCAAGCACATACCTAGTCTTCACGTCATCCAATCGATGGATCCCCGGGCGATGTGTGTGTCCGTGTACAAGTACATCGCAGGCGTTTTCTTGCATTATGGATAATACAACCTCGTCTGTTACGTCCATGATGTTCTGAGATTTATTCGCATTTGTTTGGCGACTTTGTTCACGCATTTCATTGGCTAAGTGGATACGTTCTTGTAATGTGCGGCTAAGAATATCTCGCTGCCAATCTGCTGAGCGGAAAAGCTTTCGCATCTGCTGATACGGCTCGTCTTTTGTACAGAAAGCGTCTCCGTGCGCTAACAAAACTCGCCGCCCTTCAACTTCAACCGTTACCGGATCGTCAATAAGATAAGCGCCCGTGTCGTTTGCGAACTTCTTTCCAATGAGGAAATCACGGTTACCGTGCATTATGTATAGGGCAGTGTGTTGCACACAACCTGCAAGAATGGTACGAAGCTCGTCCGCAAATTGGCCGTCGTCGTCGTCACCAACCCACGCCTCCACCAAATCACCAAGGATGTAGATGGCTTCAACTTTTTCCGATTCAAGAACCAATAAATTGTTGAGCGCGTCGAGCCTTTTCGGAACCGTAACGTCAAGGTGCAAGTCCGATATGCATATGGCGCTCATGGCGCAACCTTCTCCGCCGCTTCCAATACGTTCTCGAGTATAGATACCCGTGTCATTGGTCCGACGCCGCCTGGAACCGGGGTTAACCAGCCGGCCACCTTGATTACGCTGTCGAAATCAACATCTCCACGAAGCGACCCATCTACCTGACGTTCGATACCAACATCAATAACGATGGCACCTGGTTTTATCCAATTACCTTTGATCAGACCGGCGACGCCGGTTGCACTAATCACGATGTCGGCGGAGACGACGTGGGACTTGGTGTCTCGTGAAAATCGGTGACAGCTTGTTACTGTACAACCCGCTCGTAATAGTTCGAGGCAGGTTGGGCGACCGACATGATTCGATGCACCCACGACGGTAGCATCAAGACCACGGATCGGGATGTCGGTTTGGTCCAAGAGCGTCATGATGCCTTTCGACGTGCACGAGCGTATCGCAGGCTCGCGTAAGGTCAGCATGCCGAGATTGTATGGGTGAATTCCGTCAACGTCCTTTTCCGGATTCATGGTTTTGATGACGGTTAACGTGTCAATTTGAGCAGGTAGCGGCAGCTGGACCAAGATGCCATCAATATTTTCGTTACGGTTAAAGCGCTGGACACAGGAAATGACCTCATTTTCAGATGCGGACTCGTCGAAAAGACATATTTTGGTATGGAAGCCAACCACCTCACAATCCTTCTTTTTGAGCCGCACGTAGACGTGAGACGAAGGGTTGTCGCCTACCAAAATGATGGCTAATCCGGGGGGGCGATGTCCGTCGTCGACGCGTTTGATAGTGCGTCTTGCAATCTCATCTTTTATGGACTTGGCAATCACTTCACCATCGAGAATTCGTGCTGACATGAAGGTCTCTTGAAAAAACTGAGGTCGGGGACTTCGAAACGGACTTTATGTGAACTATGGTTGTCCGTAAACACGCAAAACTTTTGTTGACCAATCCTTCGCGGCTCAGTAAGGCCCCGCATCGCGGTGCCTTCTAGCCGCGCATGAGCTGGTAACGAGATGTATGATAGACGCGGTGCAGCGGGGTATAGCGCAGTCTGGTAGCGCGCCTGCTTTGGGAGCAGGATGTCGGG
>DCBA01000048.1:37702-49148 GCA_002313255.1 Gammaproteobacteria bacterium UBA1119
GATGTCGGGAGTTCAAATCTCTCTACCCCGACCAAACGTTGTTAGTGTTCAGTCCTTTTGCGCCTGTAGCTCAACGGGATAGAGTATCGGCCTTCTAAGCCGAGGGTTGAAGGTTCGAGTCCTTCCAGGCGCGCCATAAGATTCCCAAAGCGATAAAGAACGGTAATACTCCACCGCGATCCGATTTACGTTTTCTGATAGGATTTCGCGCCGCTGCGGACCGGGACTCGTGATCTTATTTCTGCCGAGGATCGGAGGAAAAGATCGTCCGTCGGGCTGTTAAGAGACCTGGAATTGTTAAGAAGAGGTTCAATGGTGGATGTAGCTCAGCTGGTAGAGCTCCGGATTGTGGTTCCGGCGGTCGTGGGTTCAAGCCCCATCATCCACCCCACCGCGAGATAACAAACACGGTATGGAAGTCTCGATAGAAACGACTGGAGGGCTGCAACGCCGGCTGAAAATTGCTGTAGCGGCGGAATCCTTTGAACAGCGCATCAACGAAAAACTCAAAGAAACGAGTCAGCGCGTGAAACTGGATGGTTTTCGTCCCGGCAAGGTTCCTTTTAAAGAAGTACGTCGTCGTTTCGGGGCTTCCGTTCGTCAAGAAGTTGCTCAGGAAATGATTCAGTCGAGTTATATGGACGCGGTACAAAAAGAGGAGCTTGCTCCCGCGGGATCCCCCGAACTAGAAGTGATCAATATGGATGTTGGCGCCGATCTTGAATTTACAGCGACCTTCGAGATATTCCCAAAGTTCGATGTTTCAGACCTCAGCCAAGTTAGCGTTAAAAGGCCGGAGGGCATTGTTCGAGACGAGGATCTCGATGGAATGATTGAACGTTTGCGACAGGAGCGAAAACACTTCCATGAAGCGGAACGGCCCGCTGAAATAGGAGACCGCGTGACGGTGGATTTTGAGGGCACTATAGCTGGAGAGTTGTTCGAAGGTAGCAGGGCGGAAGAAGTGGCTTTCCTCGTTGGCGAGGGGCAGATGATTGAAGATTTAGATGTTGGTGTTAGTGGAATGAGTGTCAGCGAAAACAAGCTCATTTCCGTTAAATTTCCCAACGAATATCAAGACGAGAAGTTACAGGGGCAAGAGGCGGTATTTGATTTGACGGTGACTAAAATCGAAGCACCTCATTTGCCAGAATTGGACGAAAAATTCTTTTCAAGTTTTGGCATTGAGGAGGGAGGAGAAGAAGCCTTTCGCAACCAAATACATGAGAATATGCAGCGCGAATTGAAAACGGCTGCTCGTGGTCAGGTAAAACGTCAAGTATTGGATGGGCTGTCAGAGATTCACGAATTTCAGCTCCCACAATCTCTGGTTGAGAATGAATCGGAGACGCTGAGAACGCAGATGCTCCAACAGTTACGAATAGATCCTTCGTCAGAAAAGCCGCAGTTACCGTCCGACCTTTTTTCTGGGGAAGCCGAAAAAAGGGTGCGCATTGGGCTGGTGGTAAACCGCATTGTAGAAACATGCGATCTGAAGGTAGATGAAGATCGTGTGAGGGAGCGTGTTGACGAGCTTTCGAAACCTTACGACCAGCCAGAACAAATCGTGAATTGGTATTATTCGAATGAAACACAGTTGCGGCAAATACAGCTCTCAGTTCTTGAAGATCAGGTTGTTGACCAAGTATTAGAGGTGGCTCAGATCCAAGTCGTCGAAAGTGATTACGACGATATTGTGTCTGGTCGCGCTACTGTGACCGAACCAATAGATTCGAGCCATGAAGAAGACGCTAAAGGCACGACTGAAGACTCAATGGAGGAAACGTGAACGACGAAATTGCTATCCCTACTAGAAATCTGGGCTTGGTACCCATGGTGTTGGAACAGAGTGCCCGAGGTGAGCGCTCTTACGACATATACTCGAGACTCTTGAAGGAACGCATCGTTTTTCTTTGCGGACCCTTGGATGATGTCGTCGCAAATCTCATCGTGGCCCAGCTCTTATGGCTGGAGTCAGAAAACCCCGACAAGGACATACACCTTTACATCAACTCGCCAGGTGGATCAGTGACTGCTGGTTTGTCCGTTTACGATACAATGCAATTTGTTCGTTGCGACATTGCCACCATGTGCGTGGGACAAGCAGCAAGTATGGGAGCATTTTTGCTGGCTGCAGGTGCTGACGGAAAACGCGTTGCGCTTCCCAACTCCAGGATGATGCTGCATCAGCCATCTGGTGGTTCGCAGGGCGTTGCGTCTGATATCGAAATTCAAGCTCGCGAGATCGTTCTAATACGGACTCGACTGAATGAAATCCTTGCCGAACATACGTCCCAGGCGATCGAAAAGATTGCCGAAGATACCGACCGGGATTACTGGATGAGTCCGGAGGAAGCACTTGAATATGGACTGGTGGACACGGTGCAACACGCTCGTAATAGAACCGATAGCGAGCTGTAATAGGAGTTTGAATAGGAACGTTTTCCCCAGAGAAATTGCGGCTTAGAGGCATGAAACTTGCAAAATATGTATCGAGACAGCATGGTTAGAGGCGGTTTCTAGAGCGAAAAGTTTGTATGGCAGACGACGATAATAAGGGTGACGACTCAGGGAAGCTTCTTTACTGCTCGTTTTGTGGTAAGAGTCAACATGAGGTTCGAAAGCTGATTGCCGGGCCCTCGGTATTTATTTGTGATGAATGCGTAGAGCTCTGCAACGACATCATTCGCGAGGAAGTGCAGGAAAGCTCGGACGCCAAAGAAACAACCAAGTTACCCATTCCCGCGGAAATTAAGGGCATCCTGGACGAATATGTAATCGGTCAAGAGCACGCAAAAAAAGTACTCTCTGTTGCCGTCTACAACCATTACAAGCGGCTTAACCATAGCGGGACCAAGGATGAAGTTGAGCTGTCGAAATCGAACATCCTTCTCATCGGGCCAACGGGCTGTGGTAAGACGCTGCTCGCAGAAACTCTTGCACGACTCCTGGACGTGCCATTTACGATTGCAGATGCGACGACACTCACTGAAGCAGGTTATGTGGGTGAGGACGTTGAAAACATCATTCAAAAACTCCTTCAGAAATGTGACTACGATGTCGAGCGGGCACAAGTAGGCATCGTTTACATTGATGAGATTGATAAGATTTCGCGGAAATCTGATAACCCATCGATAACACGCGATGTGTCCGGCGAGGGCGTTCAGCAAGCGCTGTTAAAACTTATCGAGGGAACCGTAGCGTCTGTCCCGCCCCAAGGTGGTAGGAAGCATCCTCAGCAAGAGTTTCTGCAGGTTGATACCGCGAATATTTTGTTTATATGTGGTGGAGCCTTTTCGGGATTAGATAAGGTTATTTTGGATCGATCAGATCAAAGTGGGATCGGATTTTCCGCAGAAGTCAGCGGGGAAGAAGAGCTAAAGAACATCGGTCAAACACTGCGCAAAGTCGAACCGGAAGATCTGATTAGGTACGGCCTTATTCCTGAGTTCGTTGGGCGGCTGCCCATTGTTGCGACGTTAGAAGAGCTGGATTCGGATGCGTTGATTAAGATTCTCACCCAGCCCAAGAATTCGCTGACGAAACAATACGAAAAGCTCTTCGATATGGAGAGAGTTGAGGTCGACTTTCGCCAAGATGCACTAGTTGCTATCGCTAAAAAGGCGATGGAACGCAAGACTGGGGCGCGAGGCTTACGGTCTATTCTGGAGGAGGTTCTGCTTGAGACCATGTATGACCTTCCGTCTTTGGAATCTGTTTCCAAGGTTGTGGTTGATGCAAGCGTTATCAATGGCGAGAGCGAGCCAATGCTCATGTACGAGAATCCTGATCAAGCCAAGGCTGTGTCGGAGGAATAAGGTATTTCCTTTGGGCTTTTGTATCTTCGAACGTGGGCCCAGGCTTCGTTTTCGCTGAACATTTATTTCTCGATATGGTTGGTGTGTTTTCTTGACGCACGCGACGTTTCTTCGTCAAGTGGATGAAATCGATGACCGTTGAATTGAATTTGCTTAGTGACATAGCGGTAGTTCCACTGCGCGACATGGTCGTATTTCCCCACGGAGTTCAACCGTTATTCGTGGGAACTACTCGCTCGATAGCCGCGCTCGAATACGCTATGGCGGGAGATAAACAGGTTTTTTTGGTTGGTAAGAGGGATCCTGAAACGGAACGACCGAAAGAAAACGATCTCTATGAGGTGGGAACCGTTTCCACACTATTGCAACTACTCAAGCTTCCCGACGGGACCATCAAAGTTCTGGTTGAAGGGGGTAGCCGTGCGACGATTCGCCGATTCAACGATGAAGGTGAATTCCTGGTGGCCTCAGTTGAGGTAATAGAGGCTCCCGAACTTGCCGAATCAGAGCGGGAGGCAACGAACCGATTGCTCATGACTGAATTTGACCGTTACGTTAAGGCGACGAAACAAGTTACCCAGGACGTCGCGGCAAGTGTCGCCTCCATCGATGATCCAGGACGTTTGATCGATACCATTGCGGCCCAGTTAAAGCTCAGCATGGAGGATAAGCAATCAATTCTGGAAGCAGTTGATGTCCAAGTGCGTCGGGAAAAGCTGTTCTCATTATTGGATTCAGAAATCGATGTACAGCAGTTAGAAAAAAGTATTCGAGGGCGGGTTAACACCCAAATGGAGAAGAGCCAGCGCGAGTTCTATTTGAACGAGCAGATGAAGGCCATTCAGAAGGAGCTGGGCAATGACGAGGCGACGCTAGACGAGCTCGACGAGATTCGCAAACGTATCGAAGAAGTTGGGATGTCAAAAGAGGCAAAGGTCAAGGCGACGTCCGAACTTTCGAAACTCCAGCTCATGGCTCCCATGTCTGCCGAAGCGACCGTTTCGCGGAGCTATTTGGATTGGTTATTGAGTGTGCCTTGGAAGAAACGTACAAGAATTCGTAAAGATATTCGCAAGGCGAAGGAACGTTTGGATGCTGACCATTACGGGTTGGATGAAGTCAAGGAACGGATTCTAGAGTTTCTCGCAGTTCAGGCCCGGGTAGGGAAGGTTAAAGGGCCAGTTCTTTGTTTTGTTGGTCCACCTGGGGTTGGGAAAACCTCACTGGGCGAATCCATAGCTCGGGCTACGAATCGCGAATTCATTCGAATGGCCTTGGGTGGAGTGCGGGATGAAGCGGAGATTCGAGGACATCGCAGAACCTACATTGGGTCGATGCCCGGGAAAATCGTTCAAAAGCTAGCTAAAGGGGGTGTTCGCAATCCTCTTTTTCTTCTAGACGAAGTCGACAAGATAGGAATGGACTTTCGCGGAGATCCGGCGTCGGCGCTGCTTGAAGTTTTGGATTCGGAGCAAAACCATGCGTTCGACGATCACTATCTGGAAATAGACTATGACCTATCGGACGTCTTTTTTGTTTGCACGTCGAATTCAATGAATATTCCACCGGCGCTGCTGGACAGAATGGAAGTCATCCGGTTACCCGGCTACACGGAAGACGAAAAGAAAAATATTGCGTCAAGATTTCTTCTCCCGAAACAGAAACGATTAAATGGACTGGGCGATAAAGAGAATTTTTCGATCAGCGATGACGCATTAATACAACTTATTCGTTATTACACTAAAGAAGCCGGCGTGCGCGGGCTGGAGCGTGAGATCGCGAAGTTATGTCGAAAGGTAGTGACTGAACAAGCGCTAGATGGTGGTGCGGTCGCGGGGGTGCTTGAGCCTGATGCACTCGAAAAACACAATGGCGTTCGGAAGTTCAACTTCGGGCGTGCCGAAGAAGAAAACCAGGTCGGTATAGTCACTGGCCTCGCTTGGACTCAGGTAGGTGGCGAGCTTCTCAACATTGAAGCCGTTGCAGTACCCGGGAAAGGACGGCAGACCAAAACGGGATCATTGGGAGACGTCATGCAGGAGTCCATTCAAGCTGCCCTGACCTTTGTTCGGAGTAGGGCGTCGTTTTTAGGCGTGCCGCTTGATTTTCACGAAACAACGGATATCCATATACACGTGCCAGAAGGTGCGACACCCAAGGATGGCCCTAGCGCCGGTATAGGTATGTGTACCGCGGTTGTTTCGGTCCTAACCGCGATTCCTGTTCGGGCCGACGTCGCGATGACAGGCGAAATAACCCTTCGTGGGCGAGTGCTTCCGATCGGCGGACTAAAGGAAAAACTTCTAGCCGCACACCGTGGAGGCGTCGAGATGGTAATCATCCCCGACGAAAACGAGCGCGACCTGAAGGAGGTCCCGGACAAAATCAAACAAGACTTAGATATTCGTCCAGTCAAATGGATGGACCAAGTTATCGAGCTCGCGCTTGAGAGAAAACCAGAGCCGCTGGATGAAGAATTGCCAGCGAAACCGAAGGTGCCCCCGGTCAAAAAACCGATTGATGACGGCCCCGTCGTTAACCCACACTGACCAAAAATTGAGCGGATTCGATAGATCCCTTTGAATAAGCGGCTTGACAGCGTTTTTCGTGCGCTGCTATAAGACCCCTAGAAACGGGCTTTGAGCCGTTTCTCCATAAACCTAAAAGGGCCTATATGAATAAATCAGAACTTATCGATGCAATTGCCAACGAAGCCGATCTTTCTAAAGCATCTGCTGGACGAGCGCTGGATGCCGCTCTGGGTGCGATCGGTCGATCGTTGAAGCAATCGGATCCTGTGGTGCTCGTTGGTTTCGGTACGTTTAACGTTAGGGATAGAGCGGCCAGGATGGGCCGTAATCCGCAAACGGGAGCGCCGATTCAGATCAGGGCTTCGCGGGCTCCAGCATTTAAAGCGGGTAAAGCTCTGAAGGATTCTTTGAACTAACTCAGCTGGACGAGACAAGCCTGGGAATGGGCGGGATGTCGAAACGACTTACCTGCCTGGCCCCTTTCACCCCCAGGGATTGACCGATAACTAAAGGCGCACCTCGAATGCGCCTTTTTTATTCTTGGATCTTGTTAGGAGACTAAATAGTTTGTTACAGAAGATGAGAGATGGGGCCCAAGGTCTGGGGGCGAAAATCCTTGTCGGCATTATTTGCTTTGTCCTCGTGGTATTCGGGTTTGGAGCGTTCAATTTTCTTGCGGACAACGAGCCTCGCGCGGCTTCCGTCAACGACGATGAAATTACGATGCGCGAATTAGAGATAGAAACTCAACGCCGGAAACGGAATTTGCAATCTCGTATGGGTGATGAGTTTGATCCCGAACTAATTGACAACCTTGTCAGTCAGCAAACCGTCCTTGACTCACTCATTAACCGAACTTTGTTACGGCAAAATGCCGAAGAACTCGCCCTAGTTGGTATGGCTGAGTCTTTTCGTAAGGAACTTGCCGACAATCCGAATTTTCAGGTTGATGGCGTATTCAACCAATCCATATATCGATCGACCTTGCAGAATTTGGGGTACTCGCCGCAGAGTTTTCAGTCAGCGATGGAAACTGATGCACAGCTTTCTCAGCTTGTGGAGGTATATCAAGACACTGCGTTTACGACTGGACGTGAACTTCGCGACGCTGCGTCGATGCTTAATCAGACGCGCGACGTTGCTTACATGATTATCGATGCTGCCATGTTTGAAGACCGAATTGAGGTAAGCGAAACAGAAATTACGGATTTCTACGAAATGCACACGGATCAGTTCGTAACAGAGGAGTCGTTTGATCTTGCCTACGTTGAATTTTCAGATCATGACCGTCGCGACGAGATCGATATATTGATCGAGGACGTTCGATCTGCATACGAGTCGGCGAAGGCTGCATCCGAGTCCAATGACCGTCGGCGAGCTTCTCACATTCTCCTTGAGGTGAATGAAAATCGATCGTTGATCGTCGCTCTTGAGGAGATGTCGGATATTCGAAGTCGTGTACTTGGCGGTGAGGACTTCTCGACTCTGGCGGAAGAACTATCGGAAGATCCTGGATCCGGTAGTGCTGGGGGCGACGTAGGTATGGCAGGAAGGGGCACGTTTGTGAGCGATTTCGAAGACGTTCTGTGGAGTCTCACCGCCGGCGACGTCTCGCTTCCTTTCCAAACGGAATTTGGCGTGCATCTGGTTAAACTTGTCGAGATCGAGGCTGTTGAATTTCCGTCATTTGATGACGAGCAATCGGTGATGCGTGAAACACTTTTGACGGAGCGGGCAGAGCGTTTGTTTGAGGAACGTCTGGCGGCGGTCGACAAACTCTCTTTTGAAGAGACGGATTCGTTGCAACCGATAGCCGACGCTTATGCGTTGGAGATAAAAACCGTCGAGGGTCTTACCAAAAGCGAAGGTGTAGGCGTGTTTGCAAATGTGAAAGTCAGGCAAGCGGTGCTTGAAATCGACGTCATCGATAATGGTTTCAATAGCCGACCGATATTGATTGAAGACACCCATGCTGTGGTTGCCCGTTTGGTCGATCGAACGGCGTCAAAACAAAGGCCCCTTAATGAAGTTCGGGAGCAAATTATCGCGCAGCTTAAACAAGGTAAAGCTGATGAACAGGTTGTGACGGCGATACACGATACGGTGGTGAGATTAGAGAATGAAGAGTCGGCCAGTGATGTTGCAGCTCGAATGGGAGCGACATGGGTGCGTTCAGATGATGCGACGCGGGCTGTTGATAATGTGCCGACACCGATTCTGCAACAGGCATTCGAGCTCGCGGTACCTGGAGAACGGTCGCGATCTGTCGGTGAGACTCAACTTGAGGATGGAAACCGCGCGATTGTCTTGGTCACGAACGCGAACCTGGGAGATTTCGGAGCAACGACCGAATTCGAGAGGTTGCAACTAACCGATCAATTGACGGGCTTTTTTGGACAGCGAGATTTAGAAGGGTTGATCCAGACCTTGCGTTCAGATGCCTCTATTGAGACAGGTGTGACCCTCACCACCAATTAACTACTTTGAGCGTGCAGAAGTTACATTAACGTCGATCGTTAACTCTTGTCCGGGATGAATGTACTTTTCGGGGTCAAGGGCGTTCCGATTCGCAATAGCGCTCACGGACAGGTTGAATTTTCGGGCGATAGTCGCAAGAGAGTCGCCGTTTTTTATTTTGTATCGGATTTCCCTGATGACGGGCTCGGGGAATGTTTTCTGCGGAATAATGACTTTTCTTCCCGGTCGTATGATTTCGCTTGGACCGATACGGTTGGTGCGCATGAGCGTATCTGTTGTTACCCGGTATCGTTTAGCGATTGTCCAGAGAGATTCTCCAGCACGGACAATGTGGACCGCCCCATTTGTATTTCGGTTTAGATCCGGCGTCGGATATCTTTCAACGGGGATGGTTGAGCGAGGAATAAGCAAATAGTTTCCCGCAATTATTCGAGTCGAAGCCATATTGTTGGCTTTGAGCATAGTCGCAACGTCTGTTCCATAGTGCAGCGCAAGATCGCCTAGAGTCTCGTTTCTCACGATTTTGTGCCTAATCCAGGAAACACGGTCTTCAGGAGGAATGTTAGCCAAGGCGGTTTGAATCCCCTCGCGATTAGGAGCTGGCACCATTAAGCGATGTGGGCCTCGCGGGTGGGTTGACCACTGATTTAAAGCAGGGTTGATTCGATATAGGGTTTCGACCGAAATCCCCGAGGTGCTTGCAGCCTTGCTCACGTCTAACTGATCAATGGTGTCGACGATTGCCAAAGCTTGTTCATCTATGTCGGCTCGATTGAGGACAAGGTGGATGTTATATGCATCGGGTGCAGCAAAAATAGCCGCAAAGGCCAGAAGCCTCGGGATGTATCCCGCCGTTTCCGCCGGAACGCGCAAATCGAAGAATCCAGCGTCGCCGCCGCGTTGTTTTTTTGCTCGAGCCACCCGCCCTTCGCCCCAATTGTATGACGCGATTGCTAGGAGCCAGTCGTCGAAGCGGCCATTGAGGTAAACGAGGTAATCTAATGCCGCGTCCGTTGACGCGAGTAGATCCCGCCGCTCGTCGACCCACCAGTCAATCTTGAGCCCATATCGTTTCGCCGTGCTTGGAATGAATTGCCAAAATCCAGCGGCTCCACCCGATGAAAATGCGAACGGATCAAGCGAGCTCTCGATGATGGGAATTAGGCAAAGTTCACCTGGTAGATTCCGACTCAGCACTTTGTCACAAATGAAGGGCAGATAACGCTCTAGCCGAGATTGAAGCGAATCGAAGTAATTTGGGTTTCGCTGAAGCATTGCGATTTCTTGTTGCACGCGATGGTTGTCAAGGTGGTGGTCGAGTTCAAAGGATCTCGATAATTGTTCTAGGTAGTTGTTTCGTTCCGGTGGTAACTCTTCTTCCCGAAAACTGGTTCTGTCGTGTAATGCATTGTCGCTCGGTTTATTGGTTGGTAAGGAAGTTCCGCTGTAAAAGTGAGGTTCGGGTGCCCAGTCTACTGTCCCGAGATTGACGTAACTCTTCGGCTCGTCATTTGAATAGAAGGGTAGTGTCGAACAGCCTTGAACTAGGAGAAACAAAAGTGGAAACGATAGACGAACTACCGGATTGATCTTGCCCTTCAAGATTCGACGGTCCAGAATGCTACGAAACGCCAGTACTTTGCGGAATTCGAAGGTCATTGGCAACTGACGCTGGATCCAAATATTTAAAGCCACGAGGAGGGACGCCTGCCTCGTTCGTCGCTTGGCTGGACTCGCAAGTCGCGACCTCCTTTTCTGATATTGAAATCGAAGTGCTCAGCCATGAGGCAAGACGGTTTCATGGTGAAATCATGTTATGGCTTGGGCCGAGCGCTAGAATAGCTAAAGCTTCGAGTAAACGATGCATGATGAAAGCTCGCTTGTACGGAGCCGTTCATACCGGAAAGATCGATGGTACGGTCGAAGAAGGCGTGTTCGTTGCAGCCGATTGCTTACCGTTCCCGTCGAATTCGATCGATGGATTGGTGCTTCACCATGTTCTGGAGCTTGGTGCGGATCCGCGGGCGGTTCTGCGCGAGGTACAAAGGGTATTGCAACCGGGCGGGCGCGTCATTATCTGCGGATTCAATTCTTTGAGCTTCTGGGGAGTTTTACGATGGCGCAAGTCCTTTCGAGGTTTGATGCCGCTGTCGAGCATCCGCATACAGGATTGGATCTCGGTGCTAGGGATCCATCGTGATCAACCCGTCCGATACCTCAATTGTTATGGCCGTATGGTTCGTCGCATAAATAGTAGGAGCTTTGACCGGGTTGCGGAAAAATTGCCTAGGATCCCTTTCCCATTCGGTGATGTGTACGTGATTTGCGGGGTGAAGCAGAGGGGCGCGTTCATTCCACCGCGTATGGCCGGGTTTTCGCGTTTACCAAAGGTTGGTTCGATCGGTTTGCCTAGGCCGATCGCGCGGCGATGAGCATCGCCAAAGTAGAAATCTTTACGGACGGCGCTTGCCGCGGAAATCCGGGACCCGGGGGCTGGGCGGCGCTACTACGAAAAGGAACGAATGAGAGATTGATCAACGGTGCAGAAGCTTCTACGACTAATAATCGCATGGAGCTTCGGGCAGCAATTGAAGGTCTGCGCGCACTTTCAAGAACGAC
>DCBA01000048.1:49530-52030 GCA_002313255.1 Gammaproteobacteria bacterium UBA1119
TGGATACAACGTTGGAAGTCCAACGGATGGAAAACGGCCTCTCGAGGTACGGTTAAGAACCGGGACCTTTGGGTTGAATTGGATGAGCTCAACGCATGCCACGATGTGCAGTGGTTTTGGGTCAAGGGACACAGCGGACATGAAGAGAACGAACGTGTCGACCAGGCGGCAAATGACGCCATCGACGACCTGTTGAAGGAGTAACGATGCGGCAAGTTGTTGTCGATACGGAGACTACAGGGCTAGAACCGGAACAGGGGCATCGTGTGATTGAGATTGGATGTGTCGAAATTCTGGATCGTCGAGTAACCGGGGAACGATATCACCAATATGTGAATCCTAAACGCGAAATAGATGATGCGGCGTACGAAATCCATGGACTGAGCAACCGCGACTTGGAGGATGAACCTGAGTTCGAAACCATTGCGGAGGAGTTCATGGTTTTTATTCGTGGTGCTGAACTAATCATTCATAACGCACCGTTTGATGTAGCGTTTCTCAATTACGAGTTGTCGAGGATGGAGAGTACGGAACGCATTGATGATGCTTGTAAGATTTTAGATTCGCTCGCCTTGGCCAGGCATAAACATCCCGGGCAAAAAAATAGTTTAGACGCACTCTGTCGTCGTTACGGGGTCGACAGCTCTGCTCGCGAGCGCCATGGAGCGTTGCTCGATGCCGAGATACTAGCTGACGTATACCTAACGATGACTGGCGGCCAAACCTCGATGTTTGACGACGGTGATAATGGAAGTGGACAGATTGCGGCACAAGCGACCGAGGTTCGGCTGACCGCGAGGCCTTCGAAGTTGCTTGTACAGCGGCCAACTCCAGAGGAATTAGAGGCGCATGAAGCCTATCTGGACAACCTCGATAACGTCGCGCACAACGGTTCGGTTTGGCGCCAATTAGGAACTACTGAAGAATCCACTGAACCGCCATCCAACCCGTAATCCCCATCGTTAGTGTGTACGGTAATGCCATGAATACCATGCGTCCGTAGGAGAGTCTGATCAGTGGCGCCAGCGATGACGTGAGGAGAAACAAAAAGGCGGCCTGGCCATTTGGTGTGGCGACGCTGGGGATGTTTGTACCGGTATTAATGGCTACTGCGAGCAGGTCAAACTGTTGGCGCCTTAAGGATTCGTCGGCACCACGCATCAAATCGCCTGCGACGTAAGCCTCTTTAACCTCATTGATATAGACGGTGGCGACAAATACGTTGTCGCTAATCGCGGAAAGGACCCCGTTGGCGATATAGAACACACCAGGTTGCAGGTGCGGTTCGAAAGAGAGCACGTAGTCGATGACGGGAGTAAACAGATGCTGATCGTGGATCACGGCGACGATGGCAAAAAATACCGCGAGCAATGCAGTAAAGGGTAGAGCTTCTTCGAAAGCGTGTCCTAGCTGATGTTCTTCGACGATACCGTTCAGAGCGGTCTGTAAGACGATCACCGACAGTCCGACCAAGCCGACCTCAGCGAGCTGAAATGCAAGAGCGCAGATCAAAAAAACTGCTGCCACAGCTTGCATAACGAGGCGCGCCTTATCGCGGCCTGTTCGATCCGCCGTTTCCTCCCTGTCGTATTCTCTGAGTACCGTTAGGACATTCTCCGGAATTCTCGTACCGTACCCAAACCACCCCGTCCATTCGAGCACGAGACAAGTGAACAGTCCGATTGCGAGGACGGGTAGGGTCACGGGAGCCATCACCATAAAAAACTCGATGAACTCCCATTCCATTGCTTTAGAGATAAGGAGATTTTGCGGTTCGCCCACAGTTGTAGTTACGCCACCGAGGGCCGTGCCGACGGCGGCGTGCATGACCAAGCTTCTTAAAAACGAACGAAATTGATCGAGGTCTTGACGATGAAGCTCGGGGACATCTTCTTCATGATCTCCGCTTTCGGAGGCAAAGCGGTGATACACCGAATAGAACCCGACAGCGACACTAATAACGACGGCGGTAACGGTAAGCGCGTCAAGGAACGCAGACAGGAACGCGGCGACGAAGCAGAAAAGGACCGACAACAAAGCTTTAGAACGAACGCCCAGCAGGATCTTTGTGAAGATGAACAACAACAGATCCTTCATGAAGTAAATGCCAGCCACCATAAAGATGAGTAGCAGAAGGACTGGAAAGGCATTTTCCAGTTCGTGCATTACTGTGTCTGGACTGGATAACTGGAAGACGATGGCTTCAAACGCAAGTAAGCCCCCGGGTTGTAGTGGATAACATTTAAGTGCCATTGCCAGCGTGAAAATAAATTCTAAGACGAGTGCCCATCCCGCGATGTAATGCCCTTGGGGTAAGAGTAAGAGCAGTGGATTTAGGATAAGGAAGCCAACAATGGCGCGCTTGTACCATTCGGGCGCGTTTCCGAGGAAGTTGTCCCAGAATGAATCGAACCTAATTCGTCCACGCCTGCTTGAAGTTGTCTCAGCCACTACGACACTCCGTTCTCAAGTAAACGATGCAAGATACAGGCGCGGCACG
>DCBA01000109.1 GCA_002313255.1 Gammaproteobacteria bacterium UBA1119
CGTGCCGACGACCCACCCTGGGAGTTTGTACATCCGTTCTTCTCGGCCAAGCGCGAGGGTGTCCCAATGCCGGTGAATGGGTCTCGGATCTTCTCCTAACAGTGCAGGTTTGATGGCGGTTTCCAGATACGCGTTGAACACCTTGCCGTTGCGGCCCGGTGCTTCTGCCCATCCTTCGACTCCCGTGTCTGTGAGTATTCGTAACAACCCCTTTCCCGTGGTCAGGGGGGTATTGGTGATGTCTGTGATTTTCATACGCACCTCGCTCGTCGGAGAGTGGGATTGGTTCAACCTCCCGATTATAGGGAGTTCCCACGATGGATAAGTTTGTCATTGGTCGAACCCTTCAATCGGTGGTTAATATGCCGCACAGGGGTGGGACGATTTGTGGGCTGTACACGGTCGCACCGGTCGCCACCCATATCGAGACATGACTTATTAGGGGTAAATCTCAATGAAAATGAAGTCACTTTTTCTTATTACGTTTGTATCGAGCTGCGTGTTTGCGGACGTGCTAGAGGTTCGGTTATGGAAGGCTATACCGGGGAGCTCGGCCCAGTTGATGCAACACGCGTCAGAAGCGCGAAGCATCCATCTGAAGCTTGGTGGGCAGGTTGTCGTGGCAACAGACCGCCAGGGCCGACTTCACTATGCGACCGCGCACAAGAACTGGGTCGAGTGGGCCGCTTTCCAGGAAAAACTGGAAGCAAGTGACGAATGGACGAATTTCGCTCAGAAGATCGGCGCGACTCCTGCCGCAACTTTAGAGTCTCACTACTTGATCAATCAAGTAACACCGATGCTGCCATCTAAGGTTTACCAAGTCTTTGTTTGGGAAGCGTTTCCAGGACGACGCGCCCAGATGATTGACTCTGCTACCACAGCTCAGCTATTGCACGAAAAACTCGGTGCGTCGGTGGGGATCAATATGGACCAGATGGGTCGCCTGCATTACTTGATGTCGTTTGACACATGGGCCGATTGGGCCAAGTTTCAAGACACCGGCTCAAGCGACGAGGTGTCGACATTTTTTGCGGAGTTCTATTCGAATCCGCCGGCAAAACTGGTTGAGGTATACAACGTTACCCGAGTTGACTAGGACTGGCGCATGTATGGACGCAACGTTCGCGTGCCTCTACGAAGATTCATTTCGACATGGTGCCCTCGACGATCATGTCCCAATGGGCGAGTCTCTCCGGGCCGACAGGGTGCGTGTCAAGAAATGTTGAACGGACGCGTGAATGATCGCTGAGACGGGCGAGTTGAATGAATTGTGATCGAGCCCGAATAAGGCTGTAACCGGCATTGAATAAAAGGCGGCCGGCCATGATGTCGGCTTCCTTTTCCTGTGCGCGCGAGAACGATAGGTTGGCTATCCAGCGCCCGACTTCGGCGCCGGCATCTTGGTTCTGGGAAGACCCGCCGCCGATTGTCGTTACGACGGCGGCTCCGATGAGAGATCCCAGAATATTCCGTGCCGCACTTTCGTTGAGGTGATTCAGCAAGTGATGACTAAGTTCGTGCGCAATAACCAGGGCAATTTCGTGGTCGTTTCGGGCGTATTCGATGACGCCTCGGTGAACCACTACATCGTTCGTGCCTGTTGCATAGGCGTTTATTTCATCCTCGTCGATGACACGGATCCGCCACGCGCGGCAATCAGTCGAAGCCCGTTCCCCCAGATTAAGGCAAAGTGCGCGCGTCGTGGGTTGAAGCCGTTGTTCGATTTCAGTGATTCGCCTTTCGGCAGTGGTTAAAGCAACGGGTACGGGCTCTCGCGCTGGTGTAGCTCGAATTTCGTTCGCGGCATCTATTAGCGCTGAGTTTGTCGGGATGGGAAGCTGATAGGTAACGCACCCTTGCAGAAAAATGAGACTGGCAATCATGCGGTGTCGCGAAAGCATTAGACCGATTGTACTCGCGGACGCACGATCCATCCGAGTGATAATTGGTTTTCTCTTGATCGGGACGCAGAGATGAGTGGTTCCGGGATAGTTTCGCACCTTCTTGCCGCCACCTGGTGAACGACGACAGCGCGATGCACAATGGTCTCAACGAAAATAGGAGGTGGAGATTCGATGATCCCATCGCCTCGTTCAACGCAAGACTTTTCCTCGGAATGGCTCAAGTCGTTGTGGCAATTCGTTTGTCATCGACTAGTCGATGACAAACGATTAAATTTCCGAGCAAATGCACAAATTGATAAACAAGCGACGGTTAGGGCAGGGTCTTTCGGTTCTAGTCGCTATCCCCGTCGTGTTGGTACTTACGTTGTTTTTTTATCCCCGACCCCACGACGAGACTCCCGCGTGGGTCTTTGAGGGTGACGCCAGTACGATTGATTATTGCGCGCGTCCAATACTGGACGGCTCCGGGATAAGCGCTGCCGAGATTCCGCAAGGGCACACCCCGAATTGTGGCTACGAAAAGTTCCCACAACCGATCTTGAAAGGTTGTACGGAACCTCTGATGGAAGGCGCCGATGACCTCCGGGGCCTTTGGCGACAGACCAAGGGAGGCCGCATCGGCCACATTGAACGCATAGAACAGTGTGGCAATCGCGTCGTGGTCACCGCCGGGGGACTAATCCATGATATGACCGGTGATGGAAAGTTGTCGGGGTCGTCAAATGACGTTGGCCGGTTCCGACTCGGGCCACTGCGTCTTTGTGTTCGAACCAGTGCTACCACTGAGTGGCATGAGAAACAGCTGCATTTCTATGCGTTCGGTGGCCCTCACGTGGTGTCGAGGTACTTGGAAGGCGATGAACTGATATGGATTTATCCTGGCTTCGGCACCACACGGATGGAACGAATCTGCAAGCTCCCGAGCGGTAGCTCGTTTGCCGCGCCGGATTGTGACTAGTGCCAACTTCGGTCGTCGGCATTAGTCGAGCGCTCAGCAGCGCAGCAACGTTAGAGATTATTTAGAAAATCCAGCAGGGCCTGGTTCGTTTCTTCGGGAGCCTCTTGCTGGACCCAATGTCCAATGCCGGGGATAAGCACAACGTCACGTAGATCATTGACGACGCGTCCAATGCTGCTCCTTAGGTTAGCGGCACTGGCTCCGCCAATCACCATGTCCCTCTCGCCGGCAAGAAATAGTGTGGGTACTTGAATGACTGCGTCGGCGAGGTGCGTGGTGACTTCCCAATTTCGTTCGATATTGCGGTAGTAATTGACGCCACCGCGAAAACCGGAATGTTCGAATTGCGTCACGTAATAATCGAGGTCTGCCTGGGTAAGCCATGCGGGCAAGCCCTTGGGTGCACCGAGTCGTGGTATCCAGCCACCGGCCGCTCGCTTCGGATCAACAACGACAGGGTCTTCTCGAGGTGCATCGGGAGACAAATACAAACGACTGAGAAGGCCGCGAGGATCGCTGTCGTATTCAGACTCGGCCACCCCGTCCGATTCGTTGTGGTACAGGATGTAGAAAAAGTTGTCTCCGAATCTTCGCCTCATTGCTTCCATTGGCGAATTGTCCCCTCGACCGCCGTAGGGGACGCTCATCATGACCAGACCGGAAAAACGCGTCGGGTGTAGGAGAACGCTGTTCGTGGCAACCGGCGCACCCCAGTCATGGCCGACGATGATTGCTTTATCGACGCCGACTGCGTCGAGTATGCCAACCATGTCCGCCGCTAATTCAATGACGTTATAAGCATCGATATTCTCGGGTGCATCCGTTTGTCCGTATCCCCGCATTTCCGGAACTACGACTCGATAACCGGCGGCAGCGAGCGCGGGAATTTGGTGTCGCCATGAGTACCAAGATTCCGGCCAACCGTGAGCAAATAACACTAGCGGGCCGTCTGTCCCTGCCTCCGCAATACGCATACGGATCCCATTCGTTTCGATGAAACGAAATTCGACGCCCTCCAACGATTCTTTGACCATCTTGTTTTCCTCCGTTTGTCGTCCGGATTGAGTTGTCGCTATCGGTTCCGTACAACCCGAACCAAGCAATCCGAAGATCCCCAATATTACCCATTTCCGTTGCATATAAACTTTCAATTTGAGACAACGAGTACATGGTATCTCGTGTCACGTTCACAGGGTTTGTAAAAAAAGAACAAGATCTCACTCTAACGTGCCAACAGCACAGCGTTATATACAAAAAATATTTTAAGTAAAGCTAATAAGATATTGAAATGAATACAATAATTTGTACGTTTTTCGCGACTGAGACGGTAAACGCATTTTCGGAGAGAGGTCGAGTGTCTGGTTCGAAAAGAGGGAGAGTTGCATGAAAGTGACGGACCTCAAAACCATCGTTGTGGAGGCGGAAAAACCCTACATTGGTGGCAAATATTTCTTGTTCCTTGAACTCCTGACGGACGAAGGCATCGTCGGTATTGGCGAACGCATCGCGGGGAGCTCGTACTCTAATCGACTGAGCGACCTTAAATCGCAAGTCAATCTCATCGAGGAATTCGTGGGGCAATTCGTTATCGGCCAGAACCCGCTCAACATCGAGCTAATATGGGACAAGATGTACGGGACGCATCACGATCTGCGGCATCCGAGTCTGTACGGAACCCCGGTGATCAGCGCGATCGACATGGCGTTATGGGACATCGCGGGCAAGGTGGCGAATCAACCCATCTACAATCTATTGGGTGGCCAATACCACGAAAAGTTACGTGCGTATGCCTACATGCCGAGCGTCGACCTGGACAAGTACCCGGAGAAAGCAGGTGACGTTGCAGTGCAACTGCTGGAAGAAGGTAACTCGGCATGCAAGATTGATCCGTTTATGCCGTTGCATCCGATTCGCGATATTTCACTCGCGCAGATCGAACATGCCGGCAAGATCTTCGAGAGCATTCGCAACGCGGTAGGTAATCGACTTGAGGTAGGGATTGGCACGCACGGTCAGATGCCCACGTACAGCGCCATTCGGGTTGCCAACTACTTAGAACCGTATCATCCGTTCTGGTTCGAGGAACCGGTGATGCCGGAGAACATCGACGAGATGGCGCGGGTCGCCGCGCACACTAGCATTCCCATTGCGACGGGTGAGCGCTTAGTCACGAAGTACGAGTTTGCCCAGGTGCTTAAAAAACAAGCGGCGCAAATCATACAACTCGATGTTGGCCAGTGCGGCGGGATTACGGAAGCGAAGAAGATCGCCAGCATGGCGGAAGCGCACTACGCCATGATCGCACCCCATATGTATTGTGGTCCCGTGGCGGCGGCCGCCGCCATCCAGATTGATACATGTTCTCCCAATTTCCTCATCCAGGAGGCCAATCAAGGGCCTCTCCATAAAAAGATATTTAAGGAACCGCTCGTCTTCGAAAACGGATTTATTGTTCCGCCAACAGGACCTGGTTTGGGGGTGGAGTTCGACGAGGATGTGTTGAACGCACACCTCGTTTCGTGATCGGGTCGGCACTTGGTTCTGGCTAAGAAGTCCGGGTTGTTCTTCGCAGCATGTTTGTGCGTGGGACCGGTGTTTGCAGAAACGTTCGAACAGCGGGTCGAAAACGTGCTGCGCGCGACACCGTTAATCGATGGTCACAACGACATCCCGTGGACCTTGCGTAAACGCGTCAACAACCGATTGGATCGTATCGATCTCGACGCCGACTTGACCCAGATTGAAGTTCCAACGCACACGGATATACCGCGATTACGGAGAGGCCAGGTGGGTGGCCAGTTCTGGTCCGTGTATGTGCCGATCGAAGAATACGGCGGCGGGTCAGAGCATACGCAGTTGGTCATCGAGCAGATCGATTTGGTACATCGTATCGTCAACCGATACGCTGAGACATTCGAACTTGCTTATACCGCCGCAGATGTTCGGCGTATCCATGCCAGCGGGAAAATTGCTTCGCTGATTGGCATGGAAGGTGGTCACGCGATCAACGACTCTTTGGCCGTATTGCGTCGCTTGTATCAGTTGGGTGCGCGATACATGACATTGACGCACTCAAAAGGACTGCGCTGGGCCGATTCTGCCACCGACAAAGTCCGGCACAACGGGCTCACCGTGTTTGGTGAAGAGGTGGTGCGTGAAATGAACCGACTAGGCATGTTAGTAGATTTATCTCACGTATCGACGGATACCATGCGCGATGCGATTAGGGTGAGTGAAGCACCGACTATTTTTTCTCACTCGTCCGCCTTTGCCGTAGTCCCTCACCAACGCAATGTACCCGATGATGTTCTGGAGCTTATTTCTGGAAACAACGGCATTGTGATGGTGACGTTTTATCCGTCCTATGTTTCCGAAGCGGCGAGACGATACATCCTAGAGGCTATGGCCGAACGTGAACGGTTGCAGGCTGAATTTTCCGACAAGGAAGCGAGCCAACGTTTACGAGTTTGGCAACAAGCCAACCCTTCGCCGAGACCGACGTTAGCTCAGGTTGCCGACCACATCGATCATATTCGCGTTGTTGCGGGGATCGATCACATCGGCATCGGTGCTGATTACGACGGTATGCCGCCGGGACCTGTCGGTCTCGAAGATGTCTCGTCCTATCCGGCGCTTTTCGTCGAGTTACTGAAGCGCGGCTACAGCGATGACGATATCGCCAAGATTGCTGGTGGAAATATTTTGCGTGTAATGCGAGACGTTGAGTTGGTGGCAGAACGTATCGCAAAGCAACGATTACCCTCGACGGTCACGATTCAGGACTTCCATTAACGCTCCTGCGTTCGGTATCGGTTGAGACGGGACTGTAACTGGTTCACGAAGCTATGCCTTGATCACTGTATGGCCCTTGTACCGACAGGTCTGTATGTTTAAGGCGTGAAGAAGTTATTAATCGTTTTTGCTTTATCGCTGCTCTGGTCGTGCTCACCCGACCGAACCGGCGTGCCCCCAGCAGATACAGACACCGATTGGGCCGTCTATCTCGGTGACGCGGGTCGGCGACACTATTCAGCCCTCACCCAGATCAACCGAGACAACGTCGAACAACTAGAGCTCGCATGGAAATACACGTCGAGTGAACGTGGTGGTTCAATGTACGCCAGTCCACTCGTAATCGATGGCGTTCTTTACGGGCTGTCGCCTCAGCTCGTTGCATTCGCGCTTGACGCCGCCACTGGGGAGGAGTTGTGGCGTTCGGATCCGGAAATCCAACAGGCTCAGCGTGGCTTGATGTGGTGGGAGAAAGATGGCGACAGACGCATTTTTTATACCGCTGGACGGATTCTGATCGCGCTCGATGCATCCAATGGTAAACCCGTTAAAGAATTTGGGGTTGATGGACGCGTCGATTTACGACCGAGCGGTCCAGAAAGCTATATCGGCGTGACGGCCCCCGGGGTCGTGTTCGAGGACATGATTATGCTCGGCTTCTCGACCACCGAAAATGCGGATGCCTATCCCGGGTCGGTGCGCGCGTTCAGCGCCATTGATGGTCGATTAATGTGGACGTTCAATACGATTCCAAATCCTGGAGAGCCGGGTTCCGAGACTTGGGCTGAGGGTGCGTTGGCCCAGGCAGGTGGTGCGAACGTTTGGACGGGGATGACCCTAGACGAAGAACGAGGCGTGTTGTTTGCTCCGACGGGATCGGCTACTCCCGATTTCTATGGGGCAAGTCGGCTGGGCGATAACCTGTTCGCGAATAGCTTACTGGCCATTGATGCTAGAACGGGAAAACTCAACTGGCATTACCAAGTCGTCCGTCACGATCTATGGGACCGGGATAACCCTTCCCCGCCGACGTTGGTGCAACTCAAGCGTGATGGGAAAGTGATTGACGGCGTAGCTCTGACAACGAAGTCGGGTCACCTCTACGTCTTTGATCGTGATACCGGTGCACCGATGTACCCGCTGGTCGACGTCGACGCGCTTCCGAGCACGTTACCAGGCGAAGAACCGGCTCCCGTACAAACGGTCTCCAGCGTCTCCTTTAGTCGTCAGACCTTTGAGATAACGCAGCGGACCCCAGAGGCGACGAAACATGTCGAAGCGTTGATTAAAGATTGGGATCTTCGCCCATGGGCACCACCCAAAGTGGGAACAGTCTTGATCACGCCCTGGTATGACGGCGGAGCGGAATGGGGAGGATCCGCGTTTGATCCGGCAAACAACCGTTTGATACTTAATGCGAATAACGAATCGGGCATCCTAACCTTGACGGAAATACCCGTGGGTTCTAGCAACGCTGGGGCATATGCGACGCACTGCGGTTCCTGTCATGGTGCAAATCTTGAAGGCACGGAAACGGGGCCTGCTCTACTTGGCGTTCTCGAGCGCATGGATTATCGAAAGATCGCGAAAGTAATTAATGATGGCAGTGATCGGATGCCGAGCTTCTCGCATCTAAACGGAACAGTCCGGGGTCGAATCATTAGCCATATCGTAGCGCCAGAGCCGATCGTCGATGAACCCACCACGGAAGTTTCATACACGCACTGCTGTTACACCTATCTCCGAGACCATGAACAGCTCCCGGGTACCGCTCCGCCCTGGGGGACACTCAACTCCATCGACATGGCTTCAGGCGACATCGTTTGGAGCGTTCCATTTGGTAATTATCCGAGCCATCCTGATCTCGGCCTTGGAGCAGTGAGTTACGGCGGACCCGTCGTGACTGCCTCGGGTTTAATTTTTATTGCTGCGACGCCGGATATGAAGTTTCGCGCGTACGACACACGCGACGGAAAGATTTTATGGCAAACGGATCTCACGGCCGCTGGATTTTCGACGCCCGCGATCTATACGGTCGATGGAAAACAATACGTCGTCATTTCCGCGGGCGGTGGCCGTATGGGCCCACCGTCGGGTGCGGATTATTTCGCGTACAGCCTGCCGGATTAATCGGCGCCGCCGAGTCTAGCGTAAATCCTGCCAACGGCTTGTGGATCGACGCCCTTCTGACGGACGCCTAGCGTAGAGGCATGGTTGGTCATGTCGACGTCCCTTGCCGCGTCCGCAACGGGAATACTTTGTTCGTGCATCGCCGCTACTTTCTCCCAGAGGTCGGCGTAATACGCTTGCACATGGCCGATCAAATCCCGATCGGTAAACGGATTACCATGACCCGGCACGATGGTCTCGAACGCGAGACCCTTTAAATTCTCGAGCGTTTGGACCCACTCGTCCACGTAGCCATCGCCAAGAAAGGATGGTCCCTGGAGCATCATGTCACCGGTAAAAGCGAGTTTTTCCGCTGGCAAGTAAACGGTGACGTCGCCGCCCGTATGCGCGCGTCCCAAGAAATGAAGTTGAATTTCTCTACTGCCACGGAAGATTGTCATCCGATGGTCGAGGGTCGTATCGGGTGCGACTGGTTGAATTTCAGACCACGACTTCTCTTGTGCCAGAGCAAGGTCAAGGTAATTCTTTAGACCCTCGCGCCGTTCTTCTTCAGTCGCGCCTTCGAGCATGGTCGTGACGTTGGCAATGGTCTCTTTGTTGCGTCGGGTCGCCAGTACATACTGTGTCTCTTGCAGAGGGGTGCCCGCCATTTTCATTCGGGTGTATTCGTGCCCGATGATTTGTACGTCTTCGCCAAACACTTGGTTTCCATGGGCGTGATCGTAATGAAAGTGGCTGTTGATTAGCGTGGTGATCGGTTTTGATGTAATGAATTGAATTGATTCAATCAATTCTCGTGCTTTGTCGGGCGTGATGTGCGAATCAACGACGACGACATCGTCTTCATTGACAATCACGAGCGAATTGCTGTTGAAGAGAGGCGCAGTGGTTTGTGCGAGGTAGACGCCATTTGCAACCTCTGTGAGCCGGTGAGAGGACGTCGTGATGACGTGTTCGTCAGCGACCAGGGGCGCTGACAGCGCGAGAAATAGTAAAGGAATAATCGTCCGCTGAATGTTCATGTTCTTCCAGACCTCCGAGGCCAATGATTCGCGTTTGTTACGGTCTCCGTTCCCATCACGAGAGTATCAAAGTCCGCGTGCGAAATTGTGGACTACGAATGACCCTTAGTTTCGGCATGTGAGATAGTTAGACTGTTCGATTAGTGTAAACACGGGGGTAAAGCATGGCGGACTACATCCCAACACCTGTTCAATGGGTTCGAGAGCAAGTGGAACTATACGAAGGGAGTGGTGGAACCGAGGGTGTGGGGCTCATGGACACCGGCTTACCTTGTGTCATTGTGACCCATACCGGCAACAAAACCGGCGCCATCCGAAAAACGCCTCTAATGCGCGTGAAAGATGGCGAAAACTATGTGCTCGTCGGGTCGCAGGGTGGGGCGCCGAAGAACCCCGTATGGGTATACAACCTTCGGGCGAATCCTTCAGTGGAGATTCGTGATGCGACCGAAGTGTTTTCGATGCGGGTCCGGGAGATTGACGACGATGGGGAGCGAGGGAGAGTTTGGGCGGTAGCCGTCGAAGCATTTCCACCTTACGCGGACTACAAAGAGCGGACGTCGCGAACGATTCCGGTCTTTATAGCGGAACCGACCTAAAACTGCTCGTCTCCAATCATAGGCTGTCGAGGGTGTCGCACACGGAGCTGGCGTCGAGCGTTTTGTCGTCGCCGCTCGATACGCCCCGAATGTTGCTTTCGAACCGACTAGCCGATTGCGGTTTGATCGACAAGAATTTCTTGTAACGCTCGTCGCCCACAAGAAATACCTTGAGCCAGGCCAATGCAATCCTTCCGACGTCACCGTTGCCGGTATCGCGGTATACGCCCTTCGGTCCGTTTGCTACCCAATGCCCGGCACCGCGGACTTCAAACAATAATTTTGGTGTAGTCGATGGCGTCGTACAGTAGTGGATTAGACCGTGTTCGTCGAAAGGTGCTCGACGATCTTTTTCGCCGCCGATGATCAGTAATGGAACAGCGTGTTCAAAAATGCCTCCGGGTTCGTGCCAGGGACAAAGCCCGATAGCTGCCTTGAGAGTTGGGTTTTGGACGGCGGCCAGTTGCGCGCCACCTCCGCCCATGGACCAACCGCCTACGGCAATGCGCGACAGATCAAGCCGTTGAAAGATCGGTGATTCTTTGCGGGCGTTTTCTGCACGTAGCGTGACGATTGCGTCGACGAGTGCGTCAGCACGATCCTTCGGAAAATCCTTGGGCGGATTATTGGTACCGATCGTCATCGTGACGATACCGTGAGACGCGAAAAACGGGCCCCATCCTTGGATCGAGCGCTCGGAACTTCCCCAGCCTGGAACGACTACGACACTAGCAAGTGGATGGGATGTTTCTGGAGGGTAATAAATAGTCGCGCCACGGTAACGGGGACCATCTCGTAGACCGTCAGTTTCCCGCAATCGTTCAACATTGTAGGGTCCTTCGACGGCCAGTGACTCGATTGTAGGTTCTGCGGGCGCAGTCGAGTGAACGCCGGTAGGATTGGGTCCATCGTTCGCGTTGATTGATGCGTGTGACCCGATAAACGCTAAGAAAAACAATGCCTTGAGCCAGCGGATGAACATAAACAGCGCATTACCAAGAAGCCTCGCAGCGATAAGCGTACACCGAAATACGACCGATCCGATTATTCGCGTAGAGATGCCATGGGACGATGAAGAGATAGGCTATTTTGGAAGCAATTCGAACGTTATTAAATGAATAAATTTGTTCGATTTCTCCCCCAGTGAGTGCAAGAATTGCGCGGCCGCGTTTGCTGTATTCAAGACGAACAGAAGATGAAAAAACGGAAACTGCCTGAAACTGCAGAAGTCGTAATCGTCGGCGTTGGTGGAATCGTCGGATCGACCCTTGCGTATTGGTTGGCGGAGTTTGGCGTAAGAAACATCGTAGGCTTGGAAAAAGCCGCAGTAATCCCCTCGGACATCGGTTCGACGTCACATGCATCCGATTTTGTGTTTAACACCGCTCACGACAAGTTGAGCAATTGGACGACGGCATACAGTCGACGATTTTATGAGAACAACGGGTTTTTTTTGAAACGCGGCGGGATGGAGGTATGTCGTCCCGAAGATGATGCTCGCTGGGAAGAACTGAAACGCAAGGTGGCTTCAGGAAAAGCGTTTGGGACCAATGTAAGTTTAATTTCGGCTCGAGAGGCGGCGACCAAATTCCCGTTACTTGACGAGAATTCCATTCGCGGCGCCATGTGGGATCCAGATGCTGGGCTGGTGGTACCTAGATCGCAAGACGTGGTTGCCGCGATGGTCGAGCGAGCTCGCGAGAAGGGCGCACTTCAAACGTACAGCGATACGCCCGCAACTGGTTTTGAGATCGTCGACGGACGTGTCACCGGCGTCCATACGGAAAGCGGTACGATACAGACGCCACGGGTGGTCATCACATCGGGCATATGGGGCCCTTTGCTCGGAGAAATGGCTGGAGTTCCAGTACCGTTATCTCCCGTGGAACATCCTCTTCTCTTTTTTGGTCCGCTAGAGAGTATTCAAGGAACGGAGGAATTCCTGGTCCACCCCCTTTTTCGGGACCAAGGCAACTCGGCGTACGTTCGAGATACGGGTCGAATTCATGGTGGCATGCTCGAGTGGGGGTATTACGAAGAAACAAATCCTCGGCTTGTCGAACCCAAAGATATCGGTAATCCCGAAAAGTCCATGGCTTCACTTTCGATGCGGCACCTGGATTTAGAAGAAATCGCCGAACCTCTTGAAAAGGGTTTTACCACCGTACCGGCGCTTCAAGAACTTGGTTGGGATGAGCGTAGTTCATTCAATGGACTGCTGTCCGTATCAACGGATGCTGCATCACTCATCGGAGAAAGTCCCGAAGTCAGGGGTTTTTGGCTTTGCGAAGCGGTCTGGGTCAAGGATGGGCCAGGTTGCGCCAGACTCTGTGCTGAGTGGATGACCTCGGGTCGACCGCAGATGGATATGCACTCGTTTGACATCGCCCGTTTTTACCCTGCCCAGAAAACCCGGGACTTTGTCCGCGACCGCGTGTTCGAGAACGCCCAGACCATCTATACGCCACCGATCCACCCTCGCGAGCCATATGTTTCGCAGCGGCAGATTTTTGTTAGCCCTTTTTTTGAACGGGAAAAAGATCTAGGAGGGCATTTTGATAACGAGATTGCGGGATGGGAACGGGCATTCGCGTACGAAACCAACCGGGAAAAGTTAAGCGACTACCTATCACAAATTCCGGTACGGGAGAACGAGTGGGATCGACGCCATGTCCCGTACGAACTTGCGAATGCAGAGCAATTAGCTATGAGTGCCTCCGTGGGAATGATCAACCTATCCCACTTCGCCATTTTCGATATCGAAGGGCCTGATGCGGAAAAAATGCTCGAATTTCTTTCGGTTGCCAAGGTAGGTGGTAATACGCCGGACGGCCGGGTCATCTACACTAATTTTCTTGATCAAGACGGCGGCGTCCATGCCGACCTAACGATCTCTCGACTTAGCAACGACCGATATCGGGTGGTAACTGGCGGCGCTGATGGCAATCGTGATTGGGTCACTATTCGCAACCATCGCGACGACCTTGGATTAGATGCAGAAATTGTGATTCGTACGCACGATTTGGCAACGTTGGGTTTATGGGGCCCAAAAGCACGAGAGGTACTAGGGCGCTTTGCAAGCAATGATGAAGTGGCAAACGAAGCGTTCGCCTTTGCGACGGCAAAGGAGCTGGAGTTACGGCTGCCAAGCGGTACGCAGATGCAGGTCTGGGCTGCTCGAATCTCATATGTGGGTGAGAGCGGTTGGGAGATCTATCTTGATAACGATTCGAGCGATGGGCTTGCGCTTTTTGATGCGTGTTTGGATGAGGGGGTCGTTCCCGTAGGGATCGAGACCTACGCGACTAGCAGAAGACTAGAGAAGTCGTTTCGCTTGCAGGGAGCGGATCTCGAGACCGAATACAACGCGTGCGAGTCCGCTGTACAACGACCACAGGTAAAACCCGCCGATTTTCAGGGGAAACAGGCGCACTTATCCCATCGGCAGCAGCAGCCGTCTGCGCTGCTTTGTACGATGACGCTCGATTCCCAAAAGGTCGGCGACGGGTCCACTCGTTATCCAGTGGGCATCTCTCCGATTCTTGATGCCGACACGTTGGAGGTGCCCATCGATGCGGGTGGGCGTCGATCCTACGCCACAAGCACTTCGTATTGCCCTTCTATTGGCGAGCACGTAGTAATGGGCTACCTTCCTGCCGCGATTGCGCTGCCGGGAAAGAAGTTAGTTCTCGAATACTTTAACGAAAAGGGGAACGGCCATTATCCGATGACTGTCCAGATTGCTGGTCGGGGTTCGCTATATGACCCCGACAATAAGCGCGTACGCGCGTAACACCTGAATGTGGAGGAATACGTTTGAACCATCCAAATTATCCTAGCGTTGATCAAAGCGAACGCGTTGTCCCGTACAACTTGCGACAAAGCGGTCGAACACCGGTGGAAATGTTGATCTCAACGCGGGTACGCAAATCGCCGTTTTGGCATCTGTCGATCGAAGCGGGTTGTTGGCGCGCAACGACGTATAACCGTATTTACCACCCCAGAGGATATGTGCGGCCCGAAGATGGCGGCACCATGGCGGAATACGATGCCCTTGTGAATCGAGTCACCATGTGGAATGTGGCAGTCGAGCGTCAGATTCGAGTCAAAGGCGCGGATGCGGAGGCATTTGTGAATTATGTGATTACGCGGGACGCGTCGAAGATTAAGCCGGGAAACGGCAAGTACTGCATCCTCTGTAACGAGAAAGGAGGCATTCTGAACGATCCCGTTCTTCTTCGGCCCGCGGCGGATGAGTTTTGGTTTTCGATTTCGGACAGTGATCTGATGTTTTGGTTGCAAGGTGTCAACGTCGGTTGTAAATACGAAGTCGCAATCGACGAGATAGACGTTTGCCCAGTCCAAATTCAAGGACCGCTCTCGGAGAATTTGCTAGCAAAATTGGTTGGCGAGGCGGTCCGCGATATCCCGTACTACGGATTGATTGAAACGCAGGTCGAGGGTGTTGATGTGATCATTAGTCAGACGGGTTTTACTGGCGAGAAGGGCTATGAGATATACGTTAAAGATGCACACGTGCATGCTGAAACTGTATGGAATGCTGTTCTTGATGCGGGAACAGAATTCGGCCTGCAAGTTATCGCGCCGGCGCATCATCGACGCATCGCTGCCGGTATTCTCTCGTGGGGTCAGGATATGGATTTCGAGACCTCGCCCTTCCAGGTGAATCTGTCGTATCAGGTTCCGCGCAATAAGGCGGCCGATTATGTTGGTAAGGCCGAATTGGAACGCCAACGGGCCGTGATTGATGGGGGCGGGTTCCCATTCAAAATGAAAATGGTGGGTCTAACCTTGGGCGGGAAACCGATTGACGACTACGCGTCTGACTTTTGGCTGATTTCGAATTCGAATTCAGAGCGTGTCGGGTACGTTACATCGCCCTGGTGGTCTCCTGAACTCAACACGAATATTGCGCTTGGTTGGGTGCCTATCGAATCGTCTCAAGTTGGGACGGATCTTATGGTCGAGCTGCCGGACGAGTACGCTGAAACCCCTGGTGTTGCCGTCGAGGCGTCGGTTGCTGAGATTCCGTTTCGTGAGTCCGTCAACCCCAGTGCGCGAGAAGTTGCCAAATCGAAAGGTCGAGATTTCGCCGAATAGCTTAAGACCTCGACGTTCGTGCGATCGATGGGGTCCTGGATTGACACACGCAATAAAGGTTCAGCACGTCAACTTATCGTGCTTCGAAGGCATATTTGGGGGTTGAGTTCATGCGATGGCCGTGATGTTCTAGCGGTATGTGCATGGGGGAACCAAGGGATGAAACGATTTCAGCAAACGTTTGTGCTAGTTGTGTCAATGGGATTCTTGGCGTCTTGTAGTCAACAAGAAGTCGGTTCACCTGTGGCAGATGAAACAAGTTCTGATGACGGCTATGCCTCGTCGGACCAAGGGTTAGCGTCCAGTTATTACGTCGAGTACTTGTGGTGCTCGAGCGGCGCCAATGCGAACAAAGAAAGCATGGCCGCGCTTCTCGCTGACACGAATCGGCTGGTTGATGAATTTGGCGGAGAGTCCCTAAACGGGTACCGCTTGCATCCCAATGGATGGACGTCCGACGAGTTTGATTATATTGATGCGCTCTGGTGGCCGGACAAAGAGACACGAGATGCGGTTTGGCAAGCTTGGACCGACGGGGAAGCACAATCGAAAATTGATGCAATGCATCCGGATGTGGAGTCGTGTGGGGGTGAGAACTTTGAAAACCTGTGGGGCTTTAATGTGGGGGTTCCGAGATCCCCGAGTCGTCCGTGGACGTGGGAGGATCCACCCGCAGCCGTTGACTTTATGTTCTGTAGTTTCAATGAAGGCAAGAACGCCGATGACTTGCCGGCTATCCTGAATGGTCCGTACGAGAAGTTCTTGAACGATTACGAAGAGACTAATGGACCATCCGGTTACTTTTACTCTATTCACTACCCCGATTTTGACGTTGCGTCAGCTAAGCAGTCGGAAATCGCTCCCGATCGGTACGACACGGTTTGGGCGAATTATTGGGAGACGAATGCAGAAAAAGATACCGGTATGAATACATTCATTGCACATGGTCAGGAAATACAAGCCGAGTTTGATTCGGTCGCAACCTGCGGTGATCGACTAGCGTATGACGGGGCGTGGATCATAAAAGGTCTACCGAATTCGTAAATTCTGACCCGCGGAGGGTCGTCTCGGCCGAGGTGGGGACGTTCCTCCGTTAGCGACAACAGAGCGTTGACGCATGACCGCGCTGACGCTTTAGCCGTTTCGGTCGTAGAGAATCCAAACTCTGTCAGGAATATTAAGAGTATTCGTCAAAGCGTCTTTATCGCTCGTTCTCGGATTCTCACCACTATGTCGTCGATGGTTTCGCGAATGATTTTCAGATAAGGGGGCGGAGGATCGGGTAGCCAAGTCGTTTCCTCGACAGGGTGAGGCCACTTAAATGGCAAATGCTCGACCCAACCTGGCGATTTTGCTTGTTCAAAAACTTCCAGAGTCGCGAGCAGAATATTTCGGTGTAGTTCGTCATTACCCACATCGCCGAGGGCGCGCCCCATAGGAAATTCGATCGCTGCCACTCTAGGCATACCCGAGATTTTTTGAAAAGACCAGATGGAGTTCAGTACGACTGTGGGAATGCCTCTTTGTTCGATCTCGCGTGCGACCAGACCGGCCGTCAGTTGGCATTGGGGTCAGACAGGAATGAGCAGCGCGAGATCGACATCGTCATCAACCATAGCCTCCGCGATCGCAACGCAACTTGGGGCGATTCGGCGAAGATCCGATCCTTGAAATCCCATGATGGAGTAGTGATTCGGCGCGACGCTTCCGACAGCGTTCTCTCGTTCTAGCTTCCGCAATAACGGAACGGGGAAACACACGTCCAGATCCTCGAACAGGTGGCTAGTCTCGATGTGGAGATGATTCGCTGCGATGGAATCGGCGGTAATGTCTCGATCCAATCGTCGCCAGCTCGGGTCGCCCCAAGTCGGTCGTTTACGTTCGGTCTCCATATCAAAGGGCTCGTCATCTTTCATCGAAAGGCCGGCGGTCGAAACGACGCTAATCGAGCTTTCGTTGAGGGGCTTTGTAACGTTTGACCAGGGGATATCATGGACCAAGGCACCGAATTTCACGTTATTACGAATGAGTTTATCGATGGCTTCTTCGAGAAAGAGATAAGGATCGCATTCGCCGGGATTGGGTGGATCTCCCCACGCATAGTCAGGAATTTGTGAAGGAACATTTCCCATGAAGACGGCTCCTTTTCTGCAATGGACCCGAAGCGGCTCGCGGATTTCCGGATCCGATGAGTGTAGCGGTATTGACGGTTGGTTGTCCCTTGGGGGTGCCGTCGTATTTTATTGCTTTGATGAGCCGGGTATTCTGGATTCGTTAGTACGCAATTAATGGGTCGATGAGGGGCTGTGGCGATTATTCTGACTGAAAGTCAAAAGGGCCGTTTCGCGACAGACGGATATTTAATTCTTCGCGGGGTTTTTTCTGGCAGCGAAATCGCTGAATTGCGTGACGCGGCAGCGGAAATTCTATCGAGGGCAACACGTGGTGCGCCTGGCGTTGGCTTCGATCCTTGGACGAAACAACCGGGTGATGAAGTTAATCCGAATAGGGTGACCTATCTCAACGACATTTTTTTGATGCACGAAAGATTCGATGCGCATATGCGTGCGAGGGCGCTAACTCAAATCTTTTGTGACTTATACGGACCCGATATCAACGGATTTCAATCGGCTGCAGTGATTAAGACGCCGCAACTGAACAACGACTTTCACGGTTGGCACCAAGACGCACCGGATTACGTCCCACTGTCAAATTTCAAGAACGGTTGTGCAATCACCTATCTCCACGAGATGGGTCCATGTACTGGTGGAACGTCACTCGTACCCCGAAGTCACCGTGATGGCGTGTTTGAGCGAGGCTACGAGACAGTCGAAGGATGGCCCGTTAAGAAACGTGTAATCGTTGGGTTCGAGGCGTATGAGGCGCGTGCCGCCGCCCCGGAATTTAATTCGGGGGACGTCTTAGTTTTTGACTCTTGGCTGATGCATCGAGCCAATTCGAACTATACGGACGAGAGCAAGATAGGCTTGATCAATGTCTACCAGGCGAAGGATTGCATTGACCTTAAGAATCGCAATGCGTTTGGACCGGCGAATCTTCCTATCACAAGGTCCGGCACCGTCTTGTCGGTCGAAGAGAGCAGCCGATTGCGAGACGAAGAGACGGCCGAGAGAAACGTCCGTGGTTGAAGAAAATCTCGCATTCGATGGCTGCTTGAGGATTCATTGATGTCGCGTTCCATCGAGGAACTTGTTGAAGCTATTCAAAGCCATGAAGTGGAACTTAACCGGACGGCGGCTGAAGCGGACCGGCAGGGCAGTGCTCCGGCGACGTTGGTGGACATCATGCGTACGATTAAAGTGCCCTTGGTCAAGGCTCCGGCCGAAGCAGGTGGTGACAATTTGACCCTATCCGAACAGGTGGAATTTTTCGCAGCACTTTCGTACGCGAATGCGACGGCCGGTTGGACAGGATTTAACCATGCGGGTGCAGCGAGTATTGCTGCAGCGAAATTACCCGCGAAGGGTTTCGTGGAAGTCTTTAGCGACGATGCCGTTCCTTTTTTTGCCGGTGTTGCTGCACCGACCGGACAACATAAAACGACCGATGAAGGCGTCGTGGTCAGCGGAAAATGGAAATATGCGAGCGGTTGTACCCACGCCGAATGGGCCATGTTAACGACGATAGAAATAGATGGGGGTGGCGGCATTTGTTCGGTCGTGGTTCCGCGATCCGAGTTCGACATCACGGGTGAATGGAATGTCATGGCGCTGAAAGGTACCGGAAGTCTGGATATTGAGTGTGATGACGTATTCGTTCCTTTTCATCGCATCATTGAACCCCGGAGCGATCCTGAACGTGGAGGACCCGAATATTCGATTCCTTATCCAGCGTACGTTGCTGGAGAGAATTTAGGCTTTACGCTCGGTGTCACGGAACGTTTCTTCGACGAGGCAATCCACTACGCGCGATCGAAATCACGTGGATTCGGTTCGTTGCTGGCGCGAAGAGGCGCATTCGAATACGAGATTGGTAAAGCGCGAATGCAAATTGCGTCGGTACGTGCGTTAGGCATCGATACCATGGCGAAAGCATGGAACCAATGCCAGTCGTCGGGTGCTATTGAGAGCCAAGGTATCGACGAGATGATGGCTTGTGTGGCGTACGGAAGTGAACTTTGTGCCGAGGTGGTGTCGCACCTATTTCATTTCCTGGGTGCGTCGGCGATGTTTGAGGGTGGTGTTCTCGAGCGCTGTTTTCGTGATGTACATGGATCAGTCCAACATTTGGTTGCTAGCAACGAGGCGTACGATCGGCTCGGCAACGACACCTTGAGCTAATCGCGTGAGCTAAAGCGTGCTATCCGAAATCTGCGTATCCAGCCTACAGAGTGGTTAGCGTAAACGCAGCGGTGGAAAACATTGTCGCACCGAGTAGAACGCCGTAGACCGCAGTCAGGACAGTGAACTTAATCGATGTTTTAAACCACGACTGGCCGTAATACCGCAGCAAAGACAGGTAGTGGTATCCAAAATATGCAATGACCAAACCGGTTTGCAACCAAGCCAAAGCAGCGGTCGGACTGTTTCCTTGTCTGCTAACGAACGCGATACAAGCCAAGGCGGTGAAGACAATGAAACCGACACTATGCAAGTGCATCACGAAAACCAAATGTTCGATGTAGTAACGACGGTTAACACCGAGATAGAACAGTTGCAGTACCAGCGCGTACAGAGGGAGGAAGACGAAAATTGCGATAGCGACGTTGTCGATTAACACGTCAACCGTTCTTTTCGGTGAGACCAACGCATCGACGACCAAAGGCAATAGAAGGCGTGTGACGTCCGAGTCGTTCAATTCGCTATCGGATTCGAGGAGAATGGCCCACTGTAAAAGCATGACTCGTCCGAAACTGCCTTTCCGTGCCCCAATCAAGGCAACTTTCGCTTGATACTCAGAATCCAGATACCGGTTGAGAGCGTGGGTGTCCGTTTGGGCTGTCGCGTCGGGAAGGTCAATGTCGATAACCCTTGCCGATTCGGCACGCGATCCAGCGTTCAAGGCAAAGACAAAGAAGAAAAGTAAGCTAGTAAATAAATACAATCGCACGGCTGGCACATATCGCGCGCGACGATTCAAGCTGAATTCCCGAGAAAGCTCCCCGGGTTTTAGGAGCAACAATTTAAGCGTATTCGCGAATCGCCCGTCGAAATGAAAACTTTCTTCGAGCACGTTGGCGAAAATTGACGGAAATGCTCTACGGTAATCGTGGGCATCTTGGCCACACTGTGTGCAATACGGTCCGACCTTCTCAGTGAAGCAATTCGGACAGACAGGGTTGGGTTCTATCGTTGTTTCCTCGCGCGTTACCTCGTCTGCAGGCGCATGATACGCGGTCGCTGAACTAGATACGGATTTCTAGGTGGCACCGTTAACGCTGAATCATTTTATTGCCGGGTTCTTCCGATAGAGATCTCGGACATAGGGTTTTGCTTTGCCGGCGTACGTTGGGTGTAGGGCTTTAATTCGGGTAGCTGTTGCGATGGGCCAGTCGGCGGGTATTTTCTGGATCTTCTTCACCATTTGTGCTTTGACCCGGTCGGGTAGCGAGGAGTAGTCCGGCTGAAACCATAACGTGATGACCGTCCTCCATTCCGAGGACTTGTTGGCGTGGGCGGCGTGCAGCAGACGGGCGTCCCCGATTACGACGTCACCCGCTCGGACGGGAACATCCGCTTCATCCGGCCTCATTGAAAAGGCGAGTTGGTCGAGGTCCTCGGCGCGAGAAAGCATTCCCGAATGTGGATTACCGATGTGTTCGTGCAACACGTTGTGGTGCCGGTGCGAACCAGGAATGACGCGTAAACATCCGTTGGTAACGGATGTATTCGAGAGGTAATACATCAAGAACACTTGTTGTGGCGAGGTGTCGTAGGCTCTGGGGTCCTGCCACGCGAACCAGTCGTAGTGCCAAAACAACGGGGGGCTTTGGGGCGGCTTGCTGATGATATAGCCGTCAGTATAAGTGGGGCTCCCGAACCCCATCGACGAAAGTCGATCGAGCGCAGGCGACCATGAAATTAGATCGGCAAATAGTGGGTGGTCCATGGCGCTCCGCATTTCACCCTGGGCACGATGTGTTGTGCTCGGTCCGATGGAATCGCTTTGTTGAAGGCGCGCGACGACGTCGCACAGTTGTGCCAGGAAGGGACGAGTAAGAACGTCTTCAAAGACGCAATACCCTTCGTTAATCAAGTGCGACGATTGAATCGTTTCCGTATTCACGAACGTAACCTGCTAGAAAACAGTTGCGTCTTACGCGTTCGTACTTTCATAAAAGCTGAGCAGCACTACCACAATGAGGACGACGGCCACGGCGATCAGCCACTTATTGATCCGTGGCGACGATTCTTGAACAGGGGCGCTCGAAGGTATCGCCTGCGGACGTACGCTTCGATCCGGCGCGGGGTCTTCAGGCTCGTGCATTTCGGGTACTGGTTTGTCGACATCGCTGCTTCGATCGGCCGGTACCTTTGGGTCGTGAACTTTCGATCCAGCGCCGTACCAGTCAATTCGATCGTCACGATCGGTTTGTTTAGTGGAAGCTTTAAACCGAAACAGATAGAAGAACATAAATGCGGACGCGGCTCCGAGAACGCCGACTAAAATGGTGGACGCTGACACGGCTAGCGCGAACGAAGTTTAGCGAGGAGCCGGAGAATTTCCATGTAGAGCCATATGAGGGTCATCACCAGTGCCATTGCTCCGAACCACTCAATGTACTTGGGTGCACCTCGTTCCGCTCCTTGTTCGATGATGTCGAAGTCGAGGACAAGGTTCAGCGCGGCGATGGCAACGACCAGGAGACTGAATCCGATACCCATCCAACCGTTGTCGGTAAGGACAAAAAATACGTTGCCGGTCACCAACGTGTAGATGAGGTTGGCAAGGTACGTGAGTACAACGCCCATCGTGGCTGCAAACAGCATCAACAGGAAATTTCGATCAGGTTTGATGATGCCGGTTTTATAAGCTAGTAGCATCGACGCCGCGACGAAGAATGTGAGCGAAACAGCCTCGAGCACGATTCCTGGGAATTGCGCCTCGAACGTTTGCGAAATCAATCCGACCGCAAACCCCATGCCGAGGGCGTAGATGGGTGCTGTTTTGGGGGCGAGATGGGGTCTTGGTTTCAGGATCCATCCGACGAAGAAGAAATAGAACCCAAACGTTGTAATCGCGGCAATAAGGGCGGCCCCGATACCGAGCATCGATATCAAGCCCATGACTGGCGTTTGGATGTTCCAGCTCAAACCCGCGGTTAACACCGTCATCGCGAGGAGCATGCTGGTCTTGTTGACCGCTCCTTGGAGCGTCATTTTTTCGTCACCGAAGGCTGCCGTCGAATCAAATGCATTGGACCGGATGAGTGGGTTTCCGGATCGCCCGAATGTATCTAAGGCGGCGTGTCTGGACATCGTTAACCCCGTACGAAAAGCGCGATTATATCGCACCGAGCGACGAACGAATTTGTGTTGTAACTACCTCTTTTTCGTTTGATGCGGGCCGTACTTGGACATAGCCCAAAGTGACATCGACGTACAGATCGATAATATTAGTGTTTATGCAGCACGTGGTTGTGGCAGGCCACGACCAAGTCGAAGTTAAATGACCGTTTGAGCGTAGAAGAGTGAGATGCAGTTCGGAATAAGAACCGTGGTTGTTGCCGTCGCATTAAGCGTCGCCTTGGTATCGTGGTCGGCGGAAAGCGAACTGTTTCCGAACATTCGAAAAGCACGCAAAGAAGCACAGAAATCTGATCCGTCTTCGGTCGTCGTCGATGAAGAAATGATCGTTACCGCACCGAAGCCGAAACGAGGACATGTCCCACAGTTTGAATATCTTTTAGAGACGTATAAGGCACGAAGCAAAGGTTCGCTTCTCTACCGTCAGGGAAAGTACGCGGAAGCCTTTCCGTACTTGTTGGTCGCCGCAAAGCGCGGATTCAAACTTGCCCAAGCCCGGGTAGGCTTTTTATTTCAACAAGGCCTGGGTACTGAGAGGGACGGTGAGGCGGCCATTGCATGGCTCGCACTCAGTTCCACGCCCGACACACTACCTGAGATTCGAAATTATTTTCGCCAGCAGTGGGCGAAGGTTCCTCCCGAATACTTGCCGTATCTCGAGGAGGTTATCGAAGAATACCGGGAAGAGTTTGGTGATCGTGAAAACCGAGTCGTGTGTGATATGTCGAGGAAGGCGGGCACCCACTTTGGAAAACTGACGTGTCGCTTTATGGATGAATCGTTCTATCAGGATTTCAGTGAAGCAATTAATTCTGATGAAGCGATTCCGCAAATTGGCGGCGGCGGTGCGAGTAGTTCCCAGTCGCAGGGAGGTGGATATCCCGGTAGTGGGGGTGCTGGACAATAGGGCGGTCTGTCGTGAAGTCGTTCGTTTGTTGACTAAGCCGAGCGCTGAACGTCCAAGGTCGGTTAAAGTGGTGCGTTATTAAAACCCGACGGGAGAAAACTAATCGCTACTATGCTTTACGACGTAAGTATAAAAACGTACACGCAGATCCTTGGGGCGGTGA
>DCBA01000106.1:0-7293 GCA_002313255.1 Gammaproteobacteria bacterium UBA1119
ATGATCTCGTCGCTCGTTTCGCTCTGCCAACGATCCCAGAGACTCGCCAACAACATTGCCGAGCTGTCCTCTGGTCGGATGTAGTGCGGGAACTTGCGGCCATTCCGCGATGTCCATTCGTAAAATCCCGATACCGGCAAAACACAGCGCCGGCGTTCAAATGGACCCTTAAAGGCGTTCGAACTGGTTAGCGTTTCGCTCTTGGCGTTGAACATCGCGTAGCGGTTGGACGGTCCGCTCGACCAGTGAGGAACCAGCCACCACCGTGCGTTCGCGGCTTCGTACGTGCCGTCGCTATCGGGTCGAATGATCCAGGCTTGGGCCGTGGGCGAAGTATTGAAGTTGTCGTCTCCAGGATAGGGCTCGTTCACCCATTCCATGAAGATTTCGGTCAGCGGATCGCTCGTGACATTAAACCGTCCGCACATTGTCTATCGCACTAACGTCCCGACTTCACGCATCTCGTCCGCGTCGAGCCGCATACCAGCACCTTCGACGTTGCTGTGAATTTGCTCTTCGCGCGTTGCGCCCGCAATGACACTGGAGACTTCCTCAAACGAAAGTAACCAACCGAGTGCCAACTCGAGAAGCGTACGCGAACGCTCGTCGGCAAAGTTCGTCAGGGCTTCAAGTCGATCAAAGTTGCTTTCCGATAACGCCCGACCGGCGCGAGCGCCAGCATTCGCGAGCCGTGTCCCTTCGGGTGCGGATTCACCCCGGACGTATTTACCCGTCAACAAACCACTCGCGAGCGGGAAATACGGCAGCATGCCAAGACCGAAGTGCCGGCAACCGGGAATGACTTCGTGCACCACCGCACGCTCAAAAAGATTCATGTGATTCTGCGCCGACACGAAGCGGCTGTAGCCCTCACTCCTGGCCGTCCAATCTGCGTCCGCGATCTGCCAACTGGAGAAGTTGGACGAGCCGATGTAGCGGACCTTGCCCGCGCGGACAAGATCATCCAACGCCGAAAGCGTCTCATCGATCGGTGTCGCCGGGTCGGGGAAGTGGATTTGGTAGAGATCAATGTAGTCGGTGCCGAGACGACCGAGACTCGCGTCCACCGCGTTCATAATGTAGCGCCTGGAGCCACCACGGGACAATGCACCTTCACCCATCGCCATGCCAAATTTGGTGGCTATGATGACGTCGGACCGCTTTGAGCCTAAAGCCTTCCCGAGAAACACCTCCGAATCGCTTCCACCGTATACATCGGCGGTATCGAACAAGGTGATGCCATGATCAAGCGCGGCATCCACAACTCGCTTGGTTCCCGATTGGTCGACCCGGCCCCCAAAATTATTGCATCCCAGTCCGATCTCACTTACCGATAACCCGCTGTTACCCAATCGTCGAAATTCCATCAATTACTCCCGTGTTTGCCAACGGACCAATCGACCGCGCCCAACGCACTGGCGGCAAATTCTGCCGCCGGTAGCTCCAGTGCCGTCGCCATCGTGTCGTTCCATCGATTCAAGAAACCAAATAACGCAATAATGCTGACGATCTGCACGATTTGACGAGAGCTGAAGTGCGTTTTCAGAGACTCAAACATCTCCGGCGTCGACGCATTCGGATTCTGGCCAGCAGCCATCGCGATCGCGACGACGGTCCGCTCGCTTTCAGAAAAAGCCGGCTCGGTCTCAAACTCCAAAATAGCGTCCAGTTTGGCTAGGTCACCGCCACGCTCAACCATCTGATGGGACGTGTGTGCTTGGCAGTATCGGCAACCCGCCGCAACGCTCACGGCAAACGCAATGAGCTGAACCAAATCTGCCGATAAATTATCTGACCGACCTGGGTCATCGGCGACAGAACGTTCAAGCATCGGCATCGCGGCTTTCAGGTCGCCACCAAAAACCACCGACGTCAGTGCAAAGAAAGCGGCCGGTAATTGTGGCATATGAGCCATTGTCAGCATGCTGTTGGGTACGAAGCCCATGGCGGCTTCTGCCCCTGAGAAAATTCCTTTCAGCTCGTCAACCGCGTCGCGCGGTCTAGGTTCAATGTGTGCCATTTTTTTCCTCCCTTCGGTCATAATGCCGGGGTTGCTCCAAAACAAAAAGCCGCAGACCATTCCGGCTCGAAGAGTTTTCACGAAAGAGGGACGCATGGCCGACATCGACGATTTTCGCGCGGAGACCCGATCCTGGCTCGAAGAGAACTGCCCAGCAGGCGCGCGAGGGCCGGGGCCGATTTCAACCGGCGCGACGACCATTGCGATCGACCATGAGGACACGGAACTATGGCTCGATCGCATGATAGAAAAGGGTTGGACGGCACCTGTGTGGCCCAAGGAGTACGGAGGTGGGGGCCTCGACACGAACCAATACATGACACTGATTCAAGAAATGCGGCGGATCGACGCGCGCACACCACTCGGCGGGATGGGCGTCAGCCTGATCGGACCCACCTTGCTCGAATACGGGACCGATGAGCAGAAAGTGCGACACATCCCCCGCATCGTCCGAGGAGAAGTCGCGTGGTGTCAGGGGTACAGTGAGCCAGGGTCCGGGTCCGATCTGGCATCGTTACGCACTCGCGCCGAAGATAAAGGCGACCATTTTGTTGTCAACGGTCAGAAAATTTGGACCTCGGGTGCCCAGTACGCGGACTGGATATTTGCGCTCGTTCGAACCGATCCCGATGTACCCAAACACGAGGGGATTAGTTTCGTGCTTATGGATATGCATCAGGACGGCATCACGGTAAGGCCGATTCGACTCATTTCCGGCGAGTCTCCTTTTTGCGAGACGTTTTTTGACAATGCCATCGCTCGCAAAGACGATCTTGTCGGCGAGCTCAACAAAGGATGGACCGTTGGGAAACGTCTGTTACAACACGAGCGGGGAAGCATGGCATCACTGGTGGGCGGTGGTGCGGTCAAAGACACCGGGCCCGTGCTTGAAGACGAAGCCAAAATGTTTAGTGGCGAAGCAAATGGGCGCATTGCGGACGCCGCAATCCGCGACCGCATTTTGTCACACAACATGAACTCACACGTATTCCACTTGACGCAACGGCGTACGGTTGAAGAAGCATCCGATGGCAGCACGCCGGGACCTGCAACCTCCATCTTCAAAATGTATGGGACCGAACTACAGCAGGAAAGGTCGTCCCTGTTTGTGGAGATACGGGGAACTCAAGGATTGGGGTGGACAGGAGACGAGTTCACAGGACGCAGTCTAATGGATACCAGGGGCTGGCTTTCCAACCGCGCCGCGTCTATCTATAGCGGTAGTAATGAGATTCAACGCAACATTATCGCTAAAAGGGTTTTGGGCTTGCCGGATTAGGTTTCCACGACTAACAAGCCTCTTTTTGTACGCCGGCACAATGTCGGCGTGCTTGGGCGGATGCATCAATACCGGCGAGTCAAGCAATATGAGCGAACCACAACCGCCCCTTGCTGAACAGCGACCTTACCGCTACAGCCACCATGGCATCACGGTCGAAGACCCGTTTCACTGGCTCAAAGACCAGAACTACCCCGACGTTACCGACGCCGATGTTCTCAGTTACTTGGCGGCGGAAAACGACTATTTCGATGCGGTGATGGAGCCCATTCAATGGCTCGTCAACGAGCTGTTTCAAGAGATCAAACAGCGTCAGAAGCCCGATGACGCGACCGTACCAATGCGAAATCGGGGCTATTACTACCAGTCAAGCTTCAGCGCAGAAGTGCAATATCGCGTGCATTCACGCTGGAAGGAAGAGACTTCGAACCCATCCGATGCCGACATGGAAGTAATACTCGACGAGCCCACGCTAGCTAAAGGCCATGAATATTTCAGCTTGGGCGCCTTCGCCGTGAGCGACAACGGTCGTTACCTGGCCTACAGCACCGATACCGATGGCAGCGAACGCTATACCCTCGTCATTCGGGATTTACACACCGGTCGTTTACTCGACGAACACATCGCGAACACCATTGATTCGCCCGTATGGGCCTCGGATAGTCGAACGCTTTTCTACCTCATGACCAACGCTGAGTGGCGTCCCTATCAGGTGAGGCGGCACGTCATCGGAGAATCGGCGGATGACGACGTCGTGATCTACGAAGAATCCGATCCGGGATTTTTCGTGGGAATCGAGCGAACTACGTCTGGGGAGTACATCGGCGTGAGCACGTCCGACCACGTCACGTCCGAATTGCGCTTGCTCTCAGCCAATGACCCCTTCGACCAGTTCCAACTGGTGTCGCCTCGACGCGAAGGCCACCAATACTGGCTCGATCACCAAGGCGAACGATTTGTGATTCGTACAAACGACCGTCATAAGAATTTTCGTTTAGTAACCGCCCCAGTCAACGATCCAAGCGAAGCCTCGTGGGCTAGCTTGATTGAACCCTCCGATGATCGCTATCTGCTCGGCTTCCAGTGTTTCGACCAATGGATTGTCGCGGAAGAGCGCCTCGAAGGAATCGATCAGATCCGCATCCTCGACGCCAACGACATTTCACACTACATCGATTTCCCCGACCCAGTGCGAGTGGTCGGCATCGGGGGCAACGCCGAATATCAAACCAACGCCGTCCGACTGCATTATTCGTCCATGGTGACTCCGCACACCACTTATGACTACGACCTCGCTCGGCGCCAGCTGCAAGTCCGGAAGGTCCAGGAAATACCGAGCGGTTACGATCCAACGAACTACTTCTCCGAGCGCCTTTGGGCTGACAGCCGCGACGGCAGACGCATCCCGGTTTCCATTCTCTATCGTTCCGATATTGAACGGCCCGCGCCCCTGTACCTGTACGGCTACGGCGCCTATGGATCATCGGTCGATCCCAGTTTTTCCACATCCGTTCTGTCCCTACTCGATCGCGGCCTAGTGTTCGCCATCGCCCATATCCGTGGAGGCGACGAACTCGGCTATCACTGGTACGAAGAAGGCAAGGGAATGAATCGTACTAATACCTTCAACGATTTCGTTGACGTTGGCCGATTTCTCGTACAAAACGGGTACACCGAACAAGGCGAGATAGCGATCTCCGGGGCCTCAGCGGGCGGTGAATTGATGGGGGCGGTAGTCAACCAAGCACCGGAACTATGGGGCGCAGTCGCAGCCCTCGTGCCGTTCGTCGACGTCCTTAACACCATGCTCGATACGTCGTTGCCATTAACACCGATGGAATGGCCCGAGTGGGGTAACCCGATCGAAGACGTCGCTGTGTTTCGATACATGCAGAGCTACTCTCCGTATGACCAACTCGTTCCAGGCAATTACCCACCCATGCTCGTCACCGCCGGACTGAATGATCCCCGCGTCACGTATTGGGAACCGGCTAAGTACGTCGCTCGCCTCCGAACACTCAAAACTGACAACCATCCGTTGCTATTGAAAACAAATATGGGCGCAGGGCATGGCGGTCGTTCGGGACGTTACGACTCACTCTATGAAGTTGCCGAGGAATACGCCTTTATTCTGAAAGCGTTGGGGAAGGCCACCCGGTGAAATGGTCCACCACACAGAAACAAGCGGCACTCATCAGATCGATGATGAACCGCTACCCGTTCTCGCACATGTCGAGCCGGGGCGTGATGCAAGTTTTCGTCCGAGAGGATTTCGCGTGCGTATAGCCACGCTACACAGTGCGGACCGTATGGCACGCGACGAGCTGCTGACATTCGCTAGAGATGCTGAAGTGGCGGGTATTGAATCCCTCTGGTTGCCCGAAGTGTTGGGTCGGGATCCGTTTACGCTTGCAGGCTATTTGCTTGCCAATACGACAACGCTGCAAATCACAACGGGCATTGCCAACGTCTATGCTCGCGACCCCGCGGCGATGGTGGCAGGAGCGTCAACACTCGCCGAATTTTCCGACGGCCGATTCCAGCTCGGCTTGGGCGTCTCGAATGCCGTGATAAACAAGGCTCGAGGTAATCCTGAGTGGCAACCGCCACGTACAAAAATTGAGTCCTACGTTGCAGCAATGCGGGCGTTGAATCTAACGACTCCCCGAATCGCGTATCCCCTGTTCCTAGCCGCACACGGACCGACGATGCTCGCGACAGCCCGACGGTTCGCCGACGGCGCCAATACCTATTTGATGACTCTAGAACACACGCGACGCGCGCGAGACATTCTCGGTCCCTCCCCCGCGCTCAATACGGTGATGTTCTGTCTCGTCGAACCCGACCCAAACCTTGCGCGCGAAATCTCGCGCAAGGCCGTCGCCCCCTATATCAAGCTCGAGTATTACCATCGTGTATGGCACACCTTGGGTTTCGCCAATCGAGACTTCGAGTCGGGCGGCAGCGACGCCCTAATCGACGCGACCGTGGCGCACGGCGATCTATCTACCATAAGGCGGCGCGTGAAGGCCCAGTTTAGCGCTGGCGCCACACGGGTCGTGGTGATCCCACTCGCCTCACAGGGCAAACCAGATCTGGACTTGTTGACCGCGCTAGCAAACACCCCCTAGGCGATTGCATCGCGCAACGTTGCCCGAAAATCTGGATGAGCGATATCGATCAAAGCCTCGTGCCGTTTTTGTCGTGTCGCGTGCCGAAGATCAGCGACGCCGTATTCGGTCACGACGATATCAACGTCGGTCCTCAGCGCCGTCACCATCTCGACCTTTGGAACGATCCTCGATACCGCGTCATCCTTCGCCGTTGCCGTCATGGCGATAATGGAACGCCCGCCTCGCGAAGCCTTCGCAGCACGCATAAAGTCAACCGAGCCACCGGTTCCAGAAATCTGTCGACCGGCTATAACTTCGGCATTCACTTGCCCTTCAAGATCTACCTCAACGGCGGAATTAATTGACACGAAATGCCCGATCGAGCCGAGGATACTGATCTCATGAGTAATATTCGCGCCGGCCAGCTGGACACTGGGTGTATCAGCCAGCCATTCATATAGATCAAGGCTACCGACGGCCATTCCTGTCGTATGGACGCCTAGGTCACGTGTTTTCGCGGCGCCATTGAGATTGCCGTTCCTCACCAGCGCCATGCCGCCGTCGTCAATAAGACCCCCGTGCAAGCCCAAATCGTTGTGTTGGGAGAGACTCGCAAGTATGGCCGCCGGGATGGCTCCGATACCGGTCTGGATACAGTCGCCGTCACCGATCAACGCGGCAACCAAGGCACCAATTTTCTCTGACACCGGATCGATCTTGATCGGTGACATTTCGATCAAGGGTCGTTCCGTCTCAACGACGTAATCGATAGACGTTTCTGGGACGAGGGGCGCGCCCGCTGCCGCGACGAAGCCCTCGTTTAATTCCGCGACCACGATCTTGGCGGACTCACACACGGCATCGAAGAAATCCGCGTTCGG
>DCBA01000106.1:7678-38924 GCA_002313255.1 Gammaproteobacteria bacterium UBA1119
GGATCGGCGCAGGTACTCGTACACGTAACGCATCTGCATCGGTAAATACGAGATTCGAGACGGATCAACAGCCTTTCGAAGCGCCGGTGTCATGAAAAAGGTCTCCACACGAACGCTCGAATTTAAAGCCGTAAAATCGAATTGGTTCAGGCCTGGTAGCGGAAACTGAACAAACGTTGCATCTCTTACAGCTTCACGGGCACCCACCAAGGCTTCGAGAAGACCCACTGGCTCGTTGCTGCTGCCCGTAACAAACACTCGAGACTCGGATTTGATGATATTGGCCAATTCATGAGCTTGAATCGTCTGCAACTACTTCTTCCCGGGGACTCTATAAGGGCGCTAGATTAGACCAATCAGATCTCGAACGCCGACTAGGGAGTATACAAACCGTGGCCACCCTCATTACCCACTCCGTCTGTCTTGAGCATCAGATGGAACAAGGCCATCCAGAAAGCCCAGAGCGGTTGGCGGCAGTGCTCTCACACGTTAACGACTCGCGCCTCATCGATGATCTCACGACCCTTCAGGCAACCGAAGCCGTCCGGGACGACCTCACGGCTTTCCACCGCGACAAGTACGTCGACGCACTGGAGGCGATCGAACCCGATCAAGGGCTGCGGTCCGTGAATCCAGACACAAGCATGGGACCTAAGTCGCTCGCAGCCGCCCGCTATGCCGCGGGAGCCGCAATCCAAGGGGTCGACCATGTCCTTTCAGACGCGGACACCCGCGTTTTTTGTGCGGTCCGACCGCCGGGCCACCACGCCGAAGAATCGACGGCCATGGGATTTTGTTTTTTCAATAGTGTGGCGCTCGCGGCTCATCGAGCCCTAAATAAACACAAACTCGAACGCGTGGCGATTCTTGATTTCGATGTCCACCACGGTAACGGCACTGTCGATGCTTTCCAAGATGATCCCAGGGTTCTCGTTTGCTCAAGCTTTCAATTTCCCCATTATCCCTACCGCCTGCAGGATGTTGATCGGCCGAATATCGTCAATACGCCATTAGCCGCTGGTACCACGGGCGTCCAATTCCGCAAAGCGATCGAGCAAGATTGGCTCCCAGCGATGGACGAATTCGCCCCGGCTTTAATATTGGTATCCGCTGGATTCGACGCTCATCGCGACGATCCGCTTGGAGACCTCTTACTTGATGAAGCAGACTTCGGGTGGATCACTTCGTTGATCGTCGACGCAGCGAACCGGCATGCTCGTGGCCGCATCGTCTCGGTACTTGAAGGTGGTTACAACCTAAAAGCGCTAGCTCGCTCGGTAGCGGCTCACCTCGAGGAACTGTGCATGTAACGATTCGCGTGATTCAGCTTTAGGAATTTGCGATTAGGGGGCCTCCGCCGTCACAGTAGATTCTCTCACCCGTTACGTAGGAGCTCTTGTCCGAAACCAAATAGCGCACTACGTTGGCGACATCTTCAGGTTGACAGACCTTGCCAAAGGGCATCGTGGCGTCCAAATCTCGTAAGTTATTGACGCCCGCCGTGGCCCGCATCAGTCGCCGGCCCATCTCTGTTTCCACCAATCCCGGTGCCACGATGTTCACGCGTATCCCGTGCACCCGCTCTTCTTTCGAGAGGGTGTACGCCAATGTCTCCTGCGCTGTCTTTGCCATGTTGTATGGCGCACCGTTGGCTTCAAGTCCTTTGGTGGCCGCACTGGAGATCATGATGATGTCGCCTCGATCTTGCTCGCGCATACCCGGGATGACCAACTTCGAAAGGTAATGTGCGGCGAACGCGTGGGTCGATACGACTCGGCGTAACTCATCTGGTTCGGTATCGGCAACCGACAATCCCCGACTAGCAATGCCAGCGTTATTGACGAGTATGCTCACGGCACCAAGATCTGCCTCGATAGCGGCGACCATCTCCCGATCTTCTTCGTACTGATCTACGCTGGCGTAATACGCGCGGGCTAAACCGCCAGCGTCTTTGATCGCAGCAACGGTTTCGTTAGCTGCTGCTTCATCGCGCCGATAATTAATCGCAACACTTGCGCCGTCTTCGGCGAGCGCCAGCGATATGGCTTGACCAATACCACGTCCTCCGCCGGTAACTAGCGCGACCCGATTTGCGAGCGACATCCGTTATTCCCCCCTAAAATTTGCATCCCGTTTTTCAAAAAATGCGGAAACTCCCTCCGCAAAATCCTTGGTGGATCCGGCAGCAGCTTGTAACTGTGCCTCCAGATCAAGCTGTTGCTCGTAACTATTACTCCAGGTGGCCCAATAGGCCCGCCGCATGAGCACCAAGGACCGCGGGCCCTTGGCAAGTTGATGTGCTATCTCCATCGCTCCATCCATCAATGCGTCGTTGTCCTCGAAGACGCGATTGACCAACCCCCATTCAAGCGCCTTTTCAGCCGGCAGTCGCTCGGCCAGTAACGAGAGCTCCATGGCGCGTCCCCAACCCACCAAACGTGGCAACAGGAAACTCGCGCCACCATCAGGAACCAAACCGATCCGTGCAAATGCTTGAAGAAAAAACGCCTCCCGGGATGCGCAAACGATGTCGCCCATGATGGCAAAACTCATCCCAACACCTGCTGCGGCACCATTCACGGCCGTAACGATCGGCATTTCGAGATCGCGCAAGGTGAGCAAAAGTGGATGATACGTGTTTCGAAGGCCTGACCCAGCTGATCGTGGCCGATTTTCGGTTGGCTTGTCGTCCGCCAAATTCGCACCCGCACAAAAGCCCCGGCCGACGCCGGTCAAGACCAAACACCGCGCGCCATTTGTCGGCCTTTGAATCTCGGTGACCGCTTGTGCCCAACCCTCAAGCATGTCCGCGCCGATCGCGTTCATCACTTCCGGATGGTTGAAACGAAGCAAGGCTACCCCGTCCTCAAAGTCCAATGTCATCCTATTCAATTCCAAGGTCGCCTCCCGATGTTCTTCTTGAAATCGATTTCCCACGAAGGGCTGGCCACCATAACCTATCAACCATGAACGAACCATGGGCACCCGAATACCGTTTACAGCTTCTCGAAGTCGAGAGAATCCTCTCCGATAACACGGACCTCGATGTCAAAGACGTGGTCGTGCTCGACGAAGGTTGGGACTTCTTTTGTTATCTCATCAATGAAACATTCGTCTTTCGATTTCCTAAGAGGCGAGCAGAGGCTGAGCGCCTTATTGAAGAAAAAGCGTTCCTGGCAAAACTCATTCTCACAACAAAAACACCACACTTCGACTTTTGGGTGGATCGCCCAGTTGGATTTCACCTTCCCTTTGCAGGTTATCCTTTGTTATCCGGCACACCATTATTCGAGATATCGAAAGTCGACGTCGACCCTAACGTGATCGGCAGTCAACTCGGTCAGGCGTTGCGAGAATTACATGCGCAGATGCTGACACCCTCGCGCCCGCCTCACGACCCAGTTACGGAGTGGCTCCCGGGTGCGCAGAACGAATTGGAGAACATCGCCGACGTTATCGATCGCTCCCTTTTCGAGGCCTGTGGCACGTTGCTTACAAGCTACCAACCGCGAAACCCTTCCGAACGCCACGTTACAACCCACGGCGACCTGCACGCCGGTCATGTGCTGGTCGACGAACAGGGCCAATTGGCTGGCATTATCGATTGGACCGATGCGCATACGTCGAATCGGTATACCGACTTTGCAGGTCTGTGGGCATGGGGCGGCGACCGCCCTGTCATGGCCGCGTTTAACCGCTACCGTCGGGTTCCCACGAGCGCAGATTGGGCACAGCTTCGTACGCAAGCAATCATTGACGTTGTGGAACTGATCGATTTCGGCATCCGCAGCGAAGATTCCACGTTAGTTGCAACAGGCCAAGGCTGGCTTAGGGATCGGCAAAATGAAGGAGTACTGGACGATCTCTACGCCGAACCAGACTAGTTCGAAGCCCCTTGGATGCATTGAGCTAACGCGACTCAATATTGCGGGCTGGAGCCGACTTTTTCATCTTCAGATGACTAGGGAATAATCGTTTAATGGAAGCCCCCACACCCACGTTGAAGCTGGCGAGCCTAAAGGAAGCGAAAACGATCGCTAGTTTGTCACGCGACGAGATTGAAGCGGGTCTCGGATGGCGTTGGCGTGCAGACGCGATCACCGCGATGATTCGTGATCCGGATGCCATCGTTGTCTGTGCGTACGTGCCGACGGGCAACAACACGGCGGATCAGTTTGCCGGCTTCGGCATCATGCAGTACGAGCTCGATCACGCTCATCTCAATTTACTCGCAGTGGTACCGAACTATCGACGCCTAGGCATCGCGCGCGAATTGCTCCTTTGGTTGGAAAAAAGCGCGCTGGTTGCTGGCATTGACACGGTGGCGCTCGAAGTCCGTGCCGTTAATGTGCCCGCGCGCTCGTTTTATCGAAATGCGGGATACCTGGAAAACGAGTATCTCCGCCACTATTACCGAACGCCCGACGGAAAGAGCGAGGCGGCATATCGCATGCACCGCTCGCTTCGCGAACGGCGATTTCGTCCCTCATAAACATGGTTAGAGGCCACGCTGTCTCCGAAGATTGAAGGCCCGCTATAATACGGCCCGAACTCGCATCGGTCTCAAGTTGCCGTGGCACATGAACACGCACACCGGGAATTGTCTCGAGATGACGCTCCGCTCGGTAGAGCTTTTCTTCTCATTTCGTTATTCGCCATCGTCGAGGTCTTCGGCGGGCTCTTCGCGAACTCTTTAACCCTTCTCGCAGATGCCGGGCATATGCTGTTGGACGCATCCGCGCTCGGTCTATCGTGGTTCGCTGTGCGTTTGTCCCGTCGTCAACATTCCGAAACGCACTCCTACGGCTATCATCGTTCCCAGGTTCTCGCAGCGTTCGTCAACGCGCTATTGTTGGTAGCGCTATGTGGCTGGATTGGATTTGAAGCTTTTTCAAGAATCGAGAGCCCTCGGCAGTTGCTGCCCTTGCCGGCACTGTTGATCGGGACGCTCGGCTTGGCGGTTAACCTATTTGCGTTTCGGATGTTGCACGGCGCATCCGGCAATCTCAACGTGCGCAGCGCCGCACTTCACGTTCTCGGTGACCTGCTGGGTTCTTGTGCAGCCATAGCCGCAGCATTGATCGTTTGGCTATTTGAATGGTACCTAGCAGACCCAATTCTCGCCCTCGTTGTTATCGCGATATTATTGCGGGGTGCGTGGAAAGTGCTGAGTGAATCGATCCATATCTTGCTTGAAGGCGTACCTGACGATCTAGATCTCGAGGACATCAGGGACACTTTAACCAATCAAGTCTCGGGCGTTCTGGAGGTGCACCACCTCCACGCGTGGGCGCTAACGAGCGAGCGCCCGATGGTGACTCTTCATGCGATAGTCGACGAATTTGTCGACGAAATCGCCGCAGCTGCCTCCATCAAAGCCGTGCTCAATAGGAATTTTGGCATCGACCATTCAACCGTCCAAGTGGAACGTGGACCTTGTCTCGACGATACCTGACGCAACCGCCATAGAAATTTGCTACGAAATAACACGTCCGACAAAGCCATGAAACAACGAGCGCTTAGCGGAAAAAAATACCAGACGGACCATGGGCACATGGCCATAAAAAACGGGATCAAACAGCGCCGTCGCTTATTGCCCGTGACCGACGTTACCTCAAGCTCGCGTAAACCTCCCTGGCTACGCGTCCAATTACATGGAAATGGGCGTTTCGAGTCGGTGCGGGATGCGGTCCGTAGCCAGCAACTTACAACCGTTTGCGAAGAGTCTCACTGCCCCAACATCAGCGAGTGCTGGGGCCACGGGACGGCCACCTTGATGCTCATGGGTGCCGTTTGTACCCGAGCGTGCCGTTTTTGCGCAGTCGACACTGGGAATCCGGGTGGTTGGCTCGACGAAGACGAACCTTTGAAAGTTGCGGAATCGGTACGTCGTATGGACCTCTCGTACGTAGTACTGACGTCCGTCGATCGCGATGACCTTATGGATGGAGGAGCTTCGCACTTCGCGAAGTGCGTCCGCGCGGTCAAGAGAGAATCGCCCAAAACAACGGTCGAGGCATTGACCCCCGACTTTCAGGGAAAAGAACAAGCAATACGCACCGTGGTGGAATCAGGTATCTCGGTCTTTGCACAAAACCTTGAAACCGTTGAGCGTCTAACGTCCGCCGTGCGCGATCCCCGTGCAGGGTACAACCAAACCTTATCGGTCCTCGAATTCGCGGGAAAAATGGGCAGCGTCCACACTAAAACCAGCTTGATGCTCGGTTTAGGCGAGCTCGAACAAGAAGTACGTGAGACTTTGGCCCAGCTCGCCAATCTAGGCGTAAACTTCCTTACGCTAGGTCAATACCTACAACCGACGCCCAACCACCTACCCATGGTCCGATGGGTACATCCCGACGAATTCGAATGCTATAGACAATGGGCTCTGGAATTGGGGTTCGACGGGGTTGCGGCGGGACCCTTGGTTCGTTCCAGCTATCACGCAGATCGCCTCATCTCAGCGTTAGGCTGAGCCACGCGCATAGGTATTACAGCCGTCACCCCGATCTAACGGCACAGCTAGCAAACCTGCCTGCCAACCCCGTTATACTGAAGACATGCTCTTTTTTGAAGACAATAGCGATGCCATTTCCATTGAACTGGTTGGCTCTGAAACGCTTGAATCATGGCGGTCCGAACAAGATGAAAAGACACTGGGATGGGCGGTTCGTACGCTGTTTGAAGGCAAGGCCAATCAACACTTCTTCGTCCCGACAACGAGCGACCAGCCCGAGCGCGTAATCGCTGGCATCGGTGAACGACCTTCGATCAACAGCATCGGTGATTTGCCGATTACCCTCCCTGCCGGGGACTATCGTCTCGATAACGCCGACAGGGCCGTTATCCTCGGTTGGGGCCTTGGCGCTTATCAGTTCGCCGCTTACAAAAATGTCCGCGCCTTACCGAGACTCTTCGTGGGCGCTGACGCCACGGACGTATCGGCCGAGTTAAATGCCATCGCCCTCTGCCGAGATCTGATCAATACCCCAACCTCCGACATGCTTCCGCACCACTTGGAGGGCGCAGCTCGCAAACTGGCCACGCGCCACAACGCCACCATGGACGTCACAACAGGTGATGAGCTGCTAGTACGCGGACTGAACATTATTCATGCAGTGGGTCGCGCCAGTTCATCCGCTCCACGCCTGATTGATATTCATTGGGGTGATCCGTCCGCCCCTGCCATCACCTTGGTCGGCAAGGGCGTGTGTTTTGACAGCGGCGGATTGGACCTGAAATCACATAGCAACATGCGTCTGATGAAAAAAGACATGGGCGGAGCGGCGACCGTACTGGGACTCGCTGACCTCATCATGTCGCGGGGGTTACCGCTTAGGCTCCGCGTATTGATTCCCGCCGTTGAAAATGCAGTGTCCGCCAACGCATTCCGACCAGGCGACGTGCTGCATTCGTACCTAGGGCTTACCGTAGAAATTGACAATACGGACGCCGAAGGCCGTCTCATACTCTGCGATGCGCTCGCGTTGGCGGCAGAAGACAATCCGGTGATGATCATTGACTACGCAACTCTGACGGGAGCCGCGCGCTCGGCGCTTGGAACCGAGCTCCCAGCAATGTTCAGCAACTCGGACACGTTAGCCATGGAAGTGATCGACTCGGGAGTTTCCGCTGAAGATCCCGTTTGGCGGATGCCGTTATATTCGGACTACCAGGTGTTGCTGAAAAGCGAAATCGCCGACATCGTTAACTCCGCCAATACACCGTACGGCGGTGCGATCACGGCCGCTCTCTTTCTTGAACGCTTTGTTGGCGACGTACCTTGGCTGCATTTTGACATCATGGGTTGGAATCTACGCAAACGACCGGCGCATCCTGAAGGCGGTGAAGCCATGGCACTGCAAGCCGTTTTCGAGTTTCTCCGCCGTCGGTACACGGGCGATTGATTCCCTGATTTCCATGGATATCTTTATTCACAATACTCGCACGCGCACCAAGGAACGCTTCGAACCAGCATCGGAGCACGACGTGAGCATCTACGTCTGTGGGCCCACCGTCTATGACCGAGTACATATTGGAAACGGACGACCCGCCGTAGTATTCGACGTGCTGGTCCGCCTGTTACGGCTCTTCTACAAGAACGTGCGTTATGTCCGCAACATTACCGACGTTGACGACAAGATCAACGCAGCTGCTCAAGCTGCCGCCGAACCCATCGCCGAACTTACGGATCGATTCACGGCTGCCTATCAAAAAGATGTGGCTGCGCTCGGGGTGCTGGAGCCCACAGTCGAGCCACGCGCCACAGGCCACATTCCCGAAATCATTGACATGATCAAACTGCTACTCGAGCGCGGACACGCATACGAAGCCGAAGGGCACGTGCTTTTTGACGTTGCCAGCGATCCGGATTATGGCAGCTTATCGCGACGCTCTTTGGCCGATATGATCGATGGCGCTCGCGTCGAGGTCGCACCGTACAAGCGCGATCCAAAGGACTTTGTTCTATGGAAACCATCGACCGGCGATCTCCCAGGTTGGGAAAGCCCCTGGGGTCGGGGGCGACCCGGATGGCATATCGAGTGTTCCGCGATGATCCACAAACATCTTGGGCCCACGATTGACATCCACGGAGGCGGTAACGACCTAACCTTTCCGCATCACGAAAACGAACTTGCCCAGGGGCGGTGCGTCGGAGGCCACGCCAACTACGTGCGCTACTGGATGCACAACGGAATGTTGACAATGGGCACTGCAAAAATGTCGAAGAGCGTCGGTAACATCGTCACCATCCGCGAGCTCCTCGAAATGTACGACGGCGAGGTACTTCGTTATGCCCTGCTGTCAGGGCAATATCGCCAAAGTCTCGTGTGGGAAGAGCGCTTGCTCAAGCAAGCGCGGTCGAGCCTAGACACGCTCTATCAAGCCTTGCGCGCGGTGACTTCCGATAGCCCAAATACGGCTCGGTTCTATGCCGATTCGCCCGCATCCGAATTTCCCAATACAGTCCTCGAAGCCTTAGCCGATGACTTGAATACCCCTATTGCACTTGCTTCACTACATGCTCTTGCCGGCAAGATCCACGGTGCAAACAACGAAGCAGAAAGATCCTGTCTTCGAGCAGAGCTGCTCGCCGGCGGTTGGTTGTTAGGTATCCTGAACACGCCGGTAGAGGAATACTTTCAAACCGACGCCGCCCTTGATAGTGCCTCGATCCAGGTACTCATCGATGAACGCGAGGCTGCACGCAATGCGAAAGACTTTACCCGAGCAGACCAAATACGTGATCAACTCTTGGAAAGCGGGATTGAGCTCGAAGACACGGCGGAAGGAACTCGCTGGAGAACCTTGTAGACGCAACAGCCACCCTTAGATTCTCAATTGGCTGGTGCGAGCAAAGCTACCCGAATATAGTGACCGCGACCGCGACTGTGCGGCCTGAAACTAATCGGTTCGAGTGAACGGGAAGTCGGTGCGATTCCGACACTGTCCCCGCAACAGTGAAGTAGAGTACGCATCGCATGTCGGCTAGGTCCGACAACGCAAGCCACTGGCACAATTATGCTGGGAAGGCACGAGCGCTGTTTCAAGGGAAACGTCTACCAAGTCTGGAGACCGGCTCGAACGGTATCCATCTGCCATTCGCGGAGCGACGAGGGAAGATTGTTCTAGTGTGTTTGTCTTTCGTACGACATCTACAAAACGTTGCAGTAATTTCAACTTTTATTACGGGTAACTCTACCTTCGCAGACGAAAATATCGTCACCGAAATTATTGTAAGTGCAAGCCGACTGGAAACCACCGAACAGCCAGTCCACGTGGTCGATATGGACGACACTCCACGGCCTCTCATGGCTGTAGATACACTTCGTGGGCTATCGAGCGTCGCCGTTTCTCAATCAGGCAACCGGGGTTCTCTAACCCAAATACGGCTTCGAGGCGCCGAATCGAATCATGTCATGGTATTAATCGATGGAATTCAGGCAAACGACCCGGCTATAGGATCAGAATTCAATTTTGGCACGCTTCACGGTACCGGCATCACGCGTATCGAGGTCCTGAACGGCCCGCAAAGTGCGGTACACGGAAGCGACGCGCTAGCCGGCGTAATCTTTATCGACACGACCCCCGTCGCCGACCGCTCCGCCGTATATCTTGGCATAGGGACCGCACAAACCGTCACTTCCTCTATTGACTTCGCGCGAGTGAAATCCAACGGGTACGTTAGCACTTCAATTGGGGGCATCAAAAGTGACGGTACCAATGTCTCGCTAGTTGGCGACGAAAACGATGCTTTTAAGAACAAAAACTTGAATTTCAACGCGCAACACTCGGTTGCGAACTGGACGGTAAAACTAACTTCGCGATTAACTCGGTCATGGACCGACTTCGATCCAACGCCCTATCCAGCATTCGTTCCCATTGACGGGGATCTTCGCAACGATACAGACCTGAAACTAATTGGTGTATCCGGCACTTGGGATGGCTCGGATTATTGGACGCCCAACATTCACCTCGCAACTACGCGCGCTCGATTAAGTAATGTTTCGGGCGAGACCATTTCTGATGGCAGTATCGGGAAGCGGTACAACGTCACGTTCTCCAACAACTTTAGACTTTGGAATGATCGACGGTTAAACGTGACGGTAGGCCATCATTCGGAAGAATTACTCCGGCACGGCGTACCGAACGTGTACGGTGACCCTAACCAAAATCAACAAACGCAGTCATCCAATATTGCGGCTGAATACCTCTACACCGGGCCATCCATCGCAGCATCAGTTTCGATAAGGCGCGATCACAACAGTTTATTCGGCGACGCAACGACCTTTGGTATAAGCGGTAGCGTCGTTCTTCGTTCCACAAAGTGGTTCGCTCGAATCGCTTCAGGCTTCAAGAATCCAACCTTTACGGAACGTTTCGGCTACACGCCTGACACATTCGTTGGTAACCCTGATCTAACACCGGAATCAGCGAAAGAGTTTCAGATAGGGGTTCACCGATCTTGGCGCGGAACAGATCTTTCGCTTGTGTATTTCAACGCTAACCTCAAAGACGAAATCGACGGATTTGTTTACGACCCCGTCAACATGGGTTTTACGGCTCGGAACATGGCTGGCCGAAGTCATCGATCCGGCATCGAAGCGACCGTCGAGATAGAAAGAGGATCACATTCGTTAGACGCGAGTTACAGCGTGATCCAAAGTACCGAATCTGGACTTCGCGAAGTGCGCCGACCACGAACCCTTGGCCGGATAAACTATACGTTCCGAGTCGGCGAACGATGGATTCTAGCAGCCAGGATCACGCATACCGGGAGTCAAATCGATACCGATTTCTCAACTTATCCGGGGACACGTCGACGGCTGGATCCGTACCAACAGGTCAACGCCGGCATGACCTTTCGCGTTAGCCCCCAACTTCAGCTCCAACTTTTCGTTGAAAATCTATTCAACGTAAAAACACAAGACGTATTCGGTTATCGTAATCCAGGTACCTCAATACAGATCGGGATCCACGCATCATTATGAATGGTGACGCAATCCGTCGGCACGTAGGAGCAATGTGGAACGAAAGTATCGTCCCAACGCTCCACGAATACATCCGTATCCCAAATAAGTCCCCAGCTTTTGATCGGGATTGGGAAGAACACGGTTATATGGACGATGCCGCCAATCTGCTCGTTAAATGGGTCGCTCAAACAGACATTACCGGATTAACGCACCGCGTGGTTCGACTCGAGGGACGCACACCCGTCATCCTCGTCGATATACCGGGCGAGCGCGGGAACGTCTTGATGTACGGGCACTTCGACAAACAGCCCGAATTCACGGGTTGGGCGGACGGGCTTGGTCCATGGACTCCAATCGAAAAAGATGGCCGACTGTACGGACGCGGAGGTGCCGACGATGGCTATGCGATCTTCGCTAGTCTTGCCGCGATTAGTGCGCTGCAAGCGCAGAACCTTCCTCACCCGCGATGTCTGATACTCATTGAGAGCTGTGAAGAAAGCGGTAGTTATGATCTTCCCAGCTATATTGACCATTTAAGCGACGAAATCGGCGAACCCGACCTGGTAATCTGTTTGGATGCGGAATGTGGAAATTACGATCAACTTTGGTTGACGACGTCGTTACGCGGGACGTTGAGTGGAACACTCAACGTTGAAGTACTTTCCGAAGGGGTGCATTCGGGCGCGGCAGGAGGAATCGTGCCGTCCAGCTTTCGGTTGCTCCGCCAGTTACTCGACCGAGTCGAGAATGCGGTCTCAGGCGAATTACTGAACTTCCTACAGGTCCCCATTACTGCCGACGTTCGGGCACAGGCTGACCAAGTCGCGTCAACCCTCGGACCCACCGTGCTCGATCGTTTCCCGTGGTCGGGCAGTACCCGGCCGACAGCAACCTCGTCAAGCGAATTGGTCATAGCAAATACCTGGGGAAGTAGCATGGCGGTGGTGGGCCTCGCGGGCGCTCCAGACCCCTCAAACGCCGGCAATACGTTGCGACCCTCAACCGCGGCAAAACTTGTTTTCCGTCTCCCTCCATCGCTCGACGCTGACGAAGCGGCGAATCGAGTCAAATCAACGTTCGAAAAAGATCCACCGCAAGGCGCCACCGTGTCTTTCAGCCTCGATAGTCCGCAAACAGGTTGGCACGCTAATAGTCTGTCCCCGAGCCTATTAACCTCGCTCGAACAGAGTTCCGAAACTTTTTTTGGAGCCCCCATGATGACCATGGGAACGGGCGGGACTATCCCATTTATGAAAATGTTGGGAGACCGATTCCCCGCTTGTCATTTCTTTGTGACCGGAGTTCTCGGCCCGCATTCGAACGCCCATGGGCCGAATGAATTTCTCCACGTAGATACGGGAATTCGCGTGACCTGCTGCGTCGCCCAGGTGTTGGCCGACCGAGCATTGACACCGTAACCCATTTGAACCGCGGCCAGTCGTTGCGGTTTTCCCTATTACTACGCCAAGTGCGCCCTCAACTTGCTGTGGCGACCGAATTGGGCTTCGAGAAACGACATTTGGTCCCCGAGAATTCGTCCACTGTTGGTCAACGCTAGATACTCGGCGACATTGGGGACATAGGGTAAGGCTAGTATTTCCATCCCGCATTCGTGCGGTAACCGGCTACCTTTGAAGTGATTGCAACGTTTGCACGCAGCCAACACATTATCCCAACGATCATCACCACCCCGAGATTTAGGCACGACGTGGTCTCGCGTGAGTTTCAAATCAGGGAACGACCCGCCACAGTACAAACACAAGTTGTGATCACGAGCAAAAAGGGCTTTATTCGTCAGTGGCGGACCGCTTCGATCCAGTGAAACGACACGGCCGTTGCACGCGATAATGCTGTGTACTTCCAGCGATGTCTGGCGGCCGTCTCGGCGGGAGTGTCCACCACGAATCCTCAATATGGACTCTCCATGTGTCCATATGACCAATCGGCGTGCATATAGACATACGGCGTCCTGCCAGCTAACCCAATCAACGGGCTGCCCCGCCAAGTTGAGCCTTAGGATGCGCGGGGCGCGATCGAAGTCGTCCAACGTCGCTAACATAAATCTATCCTTCCACCCGACCCGTATCATGACCAATCACGAAAGGCTGTCAACTCGCACTCACGCAATAACTTTACGGATTGCGGAGCTCTGGAGCGGCGCTAACGCACCTCCATATAGCCGTCCCGGATCGCCGGTTCACCTGCCATGTTATAGGCGGTAAACCAGACATGACTGTCTGCTAACCCGTTGACTTCCAGGGTAATGGTGCTCGGCATCAAAACCATGGCACTGAATCGACACGCGTATCGCTTAACCCGGTGGGCATCACCATCGAGCAAGTTGTTGATGAGGCAAGAGATAGCGAGCGCTAACGTCGCTGTACCGTGAAGAATAATGTCGGGCAGACCCGCGGCCCGCGCGATGTCTCGATCCGTATGGATCGGGTTATAGATCCGCGCGCATTCCGTGTATACATGCGCCGCATACGTGCTTACAGGGATCGTGAACTGCCGACCGGCTTGGGCGCCTGATGGGATTTCGGGTAGCAACGGTGCACTCTCGATCGCCTTATCCCCGCCAACAACGTTCACCCCACGAGAGAGGCCACCCTGGTGGGTGGATACGATCAGATTCGATTCTTCATCCCTGGTTTCGAGCCGCATCATCTGAAATGCCCCCGCTTTGCGCTGCTCAACCGAAGTAATTGTGGCACACGTGTAGAGGGATTCGTTTGGTCGGATCGGGCGATGAATAAGAACGTCGTGCGAAGCATGCACTCCAGAACGCGCTTCTTCCGTCGTCATGCTTTCTGAGCCCTCGACCCGTTGCGCATCGAGGACCACCGGCCATTCGGGGCACACAGAAAAAACCGGGTGCGCAGTAAGTCCCTTCGTCACATCGTAGTAGTTCGCGGATATCTCTCCGATACCCGCCGCGTAGGACATCAACCAGCGTTTTTCTGCAACGTGACGAAAACGCTTAGTCGACTTTCCCACGGTCGAAGAATTCATCGGCATTGAACAGCTCCTATTTTTTGACAGATCATAAACGAATGGGCACAGTCGTCCGCCATGATCTGGCGATGGTCCACGGCCTCTGTGATTACGTTTCTATTGCTCGGGGGCTGTGGCTCCACCAACCCCATGGTTGAGACTCCGGTGCCCGTTACTCCCAAAGATAATTGGTTTTGCGACATGGGGGTCGAAAATCAGACCTGGGAGTGCGTCAAAGACTACATTCCAGATGGCACAAAGAAACGGCCATCGGGATCCCTGCCACCTAAGCCAGATCGGACACTGCCAAAAACGCACATACCGGAAGTGGTAGATAGCAGTGACACCGTAGGTACCCGCTCTCCCAACCTTAACATCGGACCGCCACTTTACCGACGCCTCGCACTTAAACCGGGCCATGCGGTGAATCTCATCGACCTACCACCCGACTATTTTGTTGTGCAGTTGTTTGCTGTCTCCAACAAGGAGGCCCTAGAAAAATTCGTACGCGATAAGAACATTCCGGGCCTATCCGCTACGCGGATTGCCTACGGCGACCAACTATTTTTCGTATTACTGCTTGGTATTTACTCGGATGAAAGCGCTGCACGCATAGCCGCCGCCAATATGCCCCCTGCCCTCAACGACTTGACACCTTGGGTTCGACGGCTTGGTTCTCTACAAGACGCCATGCGCCTTGGCGATGACCTCGCCGGTACACCAGCCCTTTAGATGACTCAATTCGCACCCGACAATGCTTATATTCCGACCTCAGCGTCGTCGTCGACGGGTATAAAGAGACACGTTCTCGACTTGCCATCCACCGCCGCACTCTTGTGACCTCGGCCCGACGTGTCCTCGGCGAGCAGAATCTCGCCCGGGCCGAGTCGCCGTATAGTGCCATCCCCAACCGTGATATCCACCGATCCGGTAAGATTCACGACAAACTGGCGCCGCGGCGCGTTGTGGAAATCAAGGTCGTAGGTCGCATCGACTTCCCGAAACATGACCCCGCTACCCCGAATTAACCTCGAGATTCGACCGCCCAAGCCTCGATCTTCGAGACCAATCGCTACATCTTCAAAATGCGACTCGCCATCGTCTCCCGTATACACACGGACTACATACACAACGCACGCTCCTGTTCACGTTTATTTTTCTATCCACATCCAGCAGGTTTACGTCGGCGCAATCTCGTCATGGCGTCAACACGATCGCCAGAATTAAAGGGCCTCGAGGATCGCCTCCGCTTTACTGACTTCAAATTGACCGGGATCCTCGACCGATAAATTCGAGACAACGCCGTCGTCAACGACCATGGCGTAGCGCTGGGATCGTGTCCCAAGACCAAAGCCACTGCCATCCATCTCAAGACCAAGAGCTTTAGTAAAATCCCCGTTGCCGTCGCCTACCATGGTGATGGCTTCGGCGTTCCGATCGTCACCCCACGCCCCCATGACGAAAGCATCGTTGACGGCGATACAGACGATGTCATCAATGCCCTTCGACCGAATCGCATCCGCATTGACCACGTATCCCGGGAGGTGTGACTGCGAACACGTCGGAGTAAACGCGCCCGGAACCGCAAAAACGACCACCTTCTTGCCGTCAAACAATTCGGCCGTCGTGACCGGCGTCGGTCTTCCATCTCGCATTGTATGCATCGTTGCTTCGGGGAGTTTATCCCCTTCCTCAATCGCCATATCACTTCCTATCAAATCTGAGTTGACCAAATTAAGTGTGCGGTGTTCGGCGCCTCCGTTCAACCAAAAGCGACGCACCAATTCGAAGATCCCCTCGCGCCACAACGCCAGCCATCAAGCAGATGGGATGCTCGACCAAATTCAGATAATGTGACGAAGTGGTGCGTTCCAGAGAAACACAAGCAATTCTTTTCGGCTTGGCCGCGGTTGCTTTGTGGTCCACCGTGGCAACTGTTTTCAAACTCGGTCTCGCATTCCTTACACCTATTCAAATGTTATGGCTTGGCAGCGTATTTTCCTTAGCGTTCTTCACCGTCTCGAAACTCGTTATCGCACCGACGCCAATCACGAGATCCGTCTACTTTCGAGCCGGGCTGTTGGGATTAGTGAACCCACTGGCGTATTACTTGATTCTGTTCGAAGCGTACGACAGGCTACCCGCGCAGATAGCGCAACCGCTGAACTACACGTGGGCAATAACGCTAGCCATTCTCGCCATCCCTATACTCAAGCAGCGCCTATCGTCAAAGGCGTTGATCGGAATCGGCGTTAGCTACGTTGGTGTGGTTATTCTCGTGACCCGGGGCGCGAGTGTCGGATTTGACACGTTCGACATCGGAGGTATCACGCTCGCGCTCCTCAGCACGTTGTTGTGGTCACTGTACTGGCTCGCCACCATCCGGCTCGAATGTCATCCTGCATCACTCATGCTGATCGGGTTTGCGGTCGCCACACCAATCATCGGGTTACTTTGTTGGTCCACCGATGGCTTCCCGCCCTTGACCCCTCGAACGCTGTCGGTTGGAGTTTGGGTTGGTCTCTTCGAAATGGGGGTTACCTTTCTTCTATGGCAGCAAGCGCTATCTCGTACTCGACAAGTCGCAAAGATTAGTCAGCTCATTTTTCTCTCGCCATTTATTTCACTGTTTTTGATTGATCAAATATTGGGAGAAAGCGTTCACCCTAGTGCAGTCATTGCTCTTGGCCTAATAGTCCTCGGAGTCGTATTAGTGAACAAACCGACCGTTGTACGCTGATCGGTCCGGGATTCTTCGTGGTACTGATCTACGTCAAACCGTTCAGTTGGTTTAAATTACGGAACCGGTTAGGGTCAAGGTCTTTATCGACCAAGGCCGGGTGATCGACAGGATACCGATGCGCTCGATAGATGCTGACGGTGGCCTCTCCTCGTGAGTTGTTGTTTAGAAATGGGTTGATCCACTCCCAAACAACCTCATGCGCACGATTCACTTCAAACAATCGCCCGCTGGTGCCCTCACAAACCAAAACGTTTCCTGATCCTAGGCGGGTCGCTCCAGAGATATGTCCGCTGAAGAATTGATCGGACGGGATCCCGTGGTAATCCCATACGACCTCCGACTTACTTGGGTCAATTTCAATGATGCGCGAACTGGAGTCACCGTTATCGAACACCTGAATATTTCCATCCTTGACCCATGTCGCATGGTGCTGACCATGCGTTTCAGTGTACTTGAAGCTAATTTCTTCCGATTTGCTGTCGATCACGCAGACTCGATCGTTGTGGCGCGCAGAGAATACGATGTCACCTTCTAGGTTCACATCAATCGAGTTAATGTGCGTCCATTCCCATCGTCGGACCGTAGCGAAAATAGGATCTCGGATAGGATCAAGCAGTTTCCAGGTATGTATTCGGCGCACCTCATTTTGATCCTGATCAATTTCAACTAAATCGTCGCCAAGCAGCCGCGGCAGCCGCTCCCTATGCATTTTTCGCCCACCTCGGACTCCGCGATGGAATTCTTCAGGCAATTCCACCCACACGGGAACCATCGTGTTGCCATTCGCGAATCGAAAAAAGTCGTGGTGTTGAAATTTGTTGATGTACTCCCAAACGACGTTGCCATCCCAGTCAACCTCAACCAGCGTCGTGTGGTAGCCACCCAAGCGCGTGACATGGTGTTCAAGCGGAGGCGGTGCTTTCGTCGGTTCATCTTTCGGCGGTTTGGGCGTGTCGATGTCCGAACCGGTCATCAGCAGATTGCCGTTTTCGAGCATGCGCCCGTAGCCAGGCTTGATATGGCTAAAGACCCAGCGATGGACTATGCGTCCATCAATATCGATAAGGTACGTAGCCGCATCGCCGTGAGGGGTCAGTAACGTATAACCTTTGGTTGAAAGTCCGTGCCGATGAAAGGTCAGACCGGTCGGGCGGTTGACAGACCATCCCATGGTTAATGATCGCTAGGGTAAATCATCGGTTACGCCAAGATCGGCCATGGTTTTCTTGAACCACTCAATGACTTCGGGATGGTATGGAATACCTTCGGCGCGGCGCTCAAGCTCCGCTTCGTGCTCGGGGATGCCGGGATAGACCACGCGTGACTCACCAGGCGCAGGCTTGCAGTCGAGTAATGCTCGTAAGTAGTCGTCCATGTCTTTTTTAAAAGTCGCGACGTCGCAGAACGCACCGACGTCGTAGGCCATAAAATAGTGCGCCGTACCTTGCCGTCGAAACGGTCCGCCGCCTGTGCCTGTCAAGACGCCACAGAGAATTTCGACCAACATCGCCAACCCAAAACCTTTATGGGAGCCGATCTCTCGGGTACCACCGAGTGGAAGCATCATGAACCCTTCGAGTACGGGGGACTCTTCCATCACGGGGGCACCTTCAGCATCGCTAATCCATCCCGGCGCAACGTTGCCATCGACCCGTCGCAACAATTGAATTTTGTTCGCAGCAACCGAACTCATGGAGGCATCGAATATAAACGGTACTTCCGCGTCGGAAGGCGCCGCGATTCCGATCGGATTAAGGCCCAAAAGTCGCTCCGCACCCTGCGTTGGCGTGACCAATAAACCGCCCGTGGTCATGGAGATCCCAATCATGTCGTGGGCCAACGCCAGGTGTGCGTAGTACGCTGACGGGCCGTAATGTTGTCCGTTGTAAGCCGTAACCACCGCGACTCCGGTGTCTTTGGCCCGTTTGCAGGCTTCCTCCATAAACATCCGACTTTGTGCTATTCCTAGTCCGTTGTCGCAGTCGTATGAAATCGCACCCAAGGTATCGCGTTCGCGACGAGCCAAGGGCGTTGGATTAATTTGTGCGGCGCGAAAGCCCGCGACGTATGCTCGCATCATGTTGGAAACGCCGTGGGAATCAATACCTCGTATATCGGCATACAGCAAGACGTCGGCCGAGGCCTCGGCTTCCGCCTCCGGCATATCAAACGCTTTGAAAATATCTTCGACCGCTTGGCGCATGACGGCTTGATCCACCCGAACAGCAATATCGTCGGGTACTTTGAAGCGCTCCAGCATAACGACCTCTCCAGTTCGATCGAACAAGGTAACAGATCGTAAAACCAGACGCGCATAATCAGCCCGTGCGGCGAACTTTAATTGGTTGTGCCCAACCGAAACGGGGACACATCAATGCATCTGGATTCGAAAAACGAGGCATGGTTGCTAGGACGCAAGCCCCTCGGGGGCTGGCCCACAAACGGCGACTTTAAATGGGTCACGCAAGAGCAGTACGTTCCTCACCGCGGGCAAGCGCTGACGCGGACCCTCTACCTCTCGATGGATCCGTACCAGTGGGGACGCCGCCGCAGTGGCGCAGAGACCCCGGGGGATGTATGTCATGGCCGCACCGTCTCCGAGGTGATCGCCAGCCGCTCAGCTGAATACGGCGAGGGCGACATCGTCTTCAATACCAACGGCTGGCAACAATTTGGACTGGTTGGGGCAGAAATAAACGTATTCGGATACATGTTCCCCCGAATTCTGGATGCTAACGCGGCGCCGATATCTACCGCTGTAGGTATTCTGGGCATGCTCGGTCTGACCGCATATTCAGGAATCTATTTACAATGCCGGCCGAGACCAGGGGAAACGGTCGTGGTTTCAGCTGCGTCCGGTGGCGTTGGGCAAGCCGCCGGCCAGATCGCCCGAATCATGGGCTGTCGCGTGGTCGGTATCGCGGGTCGTGAATCCAAGTGCCAATTCGTTACCGAAGAGCTGGGTTTTGATGCATGTGTTTCCCACCTTTCTCCGGTTTATACCGAAGATCTTCGGAAGGCGTGTCCCGACGGCATTGACGCGTACTTCGAAAATGTCGGCGGCAGCGTTTACGAAGGCGTACTACCCCTGCTCAATTCGGGGTCGCGCATTACTCTGTGCGGCATGATCTCCCAATACGGTGACGCCCAGCCGGAACGTGCGTCCGAACGGTGGCACGCAACAGGTGCGCCGTTCTTTCAAAGGCAAAATGTGACCGTCCATCCTCTCTTCGTGCGGAATTTTGTCGACCAGCACCAAGCCGCTTTCCTCGAAGCTATGTCGGCCTGGATTCAAGATGGCTTAGTGCGTTATCGGGAAGACCTATGGGTCGGCCTCGAAAACGCGCCCGAGGCATTCGAGGCTATGTTGAAGGGCAAGAACTTTGGGAAAACGTTGGTCAGGGTTGCTCCCGACCCTACGTCCGACGATCGGCTTGAAGCCGGACGTTCAAACGGCAATGTACTCGTAGTCTAAACCAACAAAACTGCCTACAAACTTTCGAGCCAGGCGTTGATCGCTGTACCAATTTCCGTCGGCGAATCTTCCTGGATGAAATGACTGCCACGAACGGTGACTTCGCGCTGATTCGGCCAACGACGACAAAATTCTCGCTGCGCTCCAGTCAGCAGCGCCCCAGGTTCGGCATTGATAAATAATTTCGGAATTTGCGACTTCTCGAGCCACTCGGCGTACGTTTCAACGATGTCCGTGACGTCTGCTGGCTCGCCTTCAATCGGAATCTGCCGCGGCCAGGTGAGAGTCGGTCGACGGCCCTCGCCCGGCTCGGTGAAGGGACGCCGATACACCGACATCTCTTCCTCAGAAAGCTCTCTTAATACCGATCCCGGCAACACCCGCTCTACAAAGAGATTGTTCTCCAACACCATCCCTTCACCCGCTTCTGAACGAAACCCTTGGAAAATGCCCCGTGATCTGTCTGGAAATTCGTCCCATGCAAGCGGGCGGACAATTGCCTCCATGTAACATATTCCCCGGACGGATTGCGGATGGCGTTGCGCCCAGTCAAACCCAAGCGCCGACCCCCAATCATGGACAATCAGTACCACGTCATCGCCCACGCCGAGCGCCGCCAGTGCCTTGTCGAAATATTGCCGTTGCTCGGCGTAGGTATATGAGCCGGGACCTGGATCAATAAGCTTGTCAGAATCACCCATACCGATGAGATCCAACGCAACACATCGACCTCGGTGTGCCAACATCGGCATCACATTACGCCACAGATAACTCGACGTCGGATTCCCGTGTTGAAAGACGATGGGCGACCCCTCACCCATTTCGACGTACGCCATACGCCGCCCATCGACTTCAATAAATTGCTTCGCATGTTCCTCGGCTGACACCATCTCAATTCCTCATATACGCTCTTGAGTCGACCTAGGTTATACCCATCGAAATAACAACAAGACGGAGAGCACAACTGTAGTCGCGGCAATGCAGGTTCTGTAACCAAAATACACCACCATTGTTTATCTTGCGCCCGAGCCCCGTGGATGCATGAATACGTTATTGGTTGGTTGGGAGAATTGACGATGGCGAAACGAACAGTACTAGTGACGGGAGCAGCTCGTGGAATCGGTAAAGGGATCGCGGACGCATTTCTACGTGCCGGGCACCGAGTCATGATCGCTGATTTGGGTACAAGCCCTGATTGGAACTACGATTTGGGCAGCGATCACGCCTTGAAAGAAACCCTCGATGACCTTTCGCCTCTTGGAGAAGTGGACAGCGTGGACGTCGACGTGACCCAAGTGACTTCGTGTCAACGAGCGATCCAAAAGACATTAGACACTTTCGGACAAATCGATGTACTCGTAAACAACGCTGGCATTGTCGATAGTGGTCCAATCGAAAGTTTCAGTGAAGCCACGTGGGATCGGATCTTCGCCGTCAACGTCAAAGGGATTTTTCTCATGTCAAAAACGGCATTACCCCAGCTAAAAGCATCATCCGATGCGGCGATCGTGAGCACCGCGTCTATCGCGGGTAAACGCGGCTCAGCAAATCTCGCCGCGTATTGTGCTTCTAAATTTGCGGCTGTGGGATTAACGCAATCGATGGCTCAGGAGTTCGCTCCATTCGGCATTCGCGTCAACGCGATTTGTCCGGGTATGGTGGGAACCGCGATGTGGCTTGACCACCTCATGGCCAATCAGGGCGCAGTGGCCTTCGACAATCGCATGGCCGATATGATACCGCTCGGTCGACCGCAAACCGCCGCCGACATGGGCCAGGCGGCCGTATACCTAGCAACCGCTCCAAACGTAACGGGCATCTCGCTCAACGTGGCCGGCGGTTTCGAGATGAATTAAGGCTTACTAACAACCATGCGTTTCGTCCGCGACCCACTGTTTGTGTTTATCGTTGTCGGCGTCCTATTGTTCGCTGTTGATTCACTGCGTCAACGAGGGTCGACCGACCGGAATATCGTCGTCAGCAATAATGATATTCAGCGACTCCACGATCAATGGCTATCGCAGATGGGCTCCGAGCCCACGCCCGCCGAACTCGAAGGCTTAATCGACGGTCACGTCCGCGAAGAAATGTTCGTCCGCGAGGCACGCAAACTCGGACTGGAACACGACGACGTTATTATTCGTCGGCGCCTCGCGCAAAAACTGCAGTTCGTCGTGGAAGATCGCGCGTTACTTGAACCGCCGAGCGACACGACATTACGCAGTTATTTCGACCTTCATCAGGAACGCTACCAAGTAGCCGAACGATTGACCTTTTCTCACGTATTTTTCAGCCCCGAACGTCGAGATACCGCTGCTCAAGACGCAAGAAATCTGCTTGAGTCAATCGATGACGAAAACTGGCGCCAACTCGGCGATAGCTTCATGTTGCGACGTACCTATACCCAAGCAACTCCTACGGAAATCCGTCGTGATTTTGGATCACGTTTTATGACTTCACTGTCGTCGCTTTCGATCGGAACCTGGCAGGGACCCGTCGTATCCGGCTATGGCCAGCATCTAGTGAAGCTCACGCAGCGTTACGCTGCGCGCGAATCCACGTTCGACGAGGCCGTCGACAGAGTCCGAAACGATTTCAACCTCGATCGCCGTACCGAGGCAAACGCGACGGAGTTACAGGCCATGCGCGAAAACTACCGTATTCGAGTCGAACGATGAATCGTCTCATCCTGATCGCGTTTTGCATCTGCTCCGGATCGATCCTGGCACACGAAGTACGACCCGCGTACCTCGAAATAAATGCTGCCGGCGAGAACGAGTATTCGGTGATCTGGAAACAACCTTTACTTAATGGGCGGCCTTTGTCATTGCAACCCGACTTCCCAAGCGACTGTGCCCGCTCGTCTTCACGAATTGAAGTATTGGGAACAGAAGCTCTTATCGAACGTATTGAACTTCAATGCGCGTCATCGCTCGAGGGCCGGATCGTCGGAGTCTCCGGTCTAACGAAAACACTCACCGACGTCCTGGTTCGCGTGCAACTTGGCAACGGCAGCACGACGACTCTGCTGCGCCCGGAATCACCAACCACGAAACTCGGCGCCGGCCGATCTTCACCGTTAGCAAGCTACTTGCAGCTCGGTATCGAACATCTCTTGTTCGGTATTGATCACGTGCTCTTCGTAATTGGACTGATGTTTTTCTTGGATCGAATTGGCCCGCTGGTTAAAACCATCACCGCCTTTACCGTGGCTCACAGTCTGACACTCGGGATCTCGGCAATCGGGCTCGTCCGCATCCCCCAAGCGCCGATCGAGGCCGTCATTGCCCTCTCCATTCTGTTTTTAGCAACCGAAAAGCTCCGTGGTACCGCCGACACCTTGGTAGCGCGGCGCACCTGGTTGATCGCGTTCATTTTTGGCCTATTGCACGGCTTCGGCTTTGCCGGAGCGCTCAACGATATCGGGCTGCCGCGCGAAAACCTCTTGCTCGCGCTACTCCTATTCAATCTTGGTGTGGAGCTCGGGCAGCTGTTGGTGGTCGGTGCAGCGTTGTTGGTCGCACATGCGACGGCGCGTTGGTTCAGCCCAACCCCACGAATGGTATGGCAAGCGCCCGTCTACGGGATCGGTGCCATCGCATCGTTTTGGTTCGTTTCAAGGACGGCGAGTATTGTCTTTGCCTAACGTCGGTTGTTCACGGGGCTCCGCGCCCGAAATCACGGGTAACAAGGCGATGTCCATAACCGCTCGCCGGCGCTTTCGTTCGGACAGTCGCTCCCTCATTTTTATTATCGTCGGCACGTTGTTGTTGGTCGCGTCGGGCGCTTGTACGCGTGACGAATACCCACAAACTCTCTCCGGTTGGAATCAACTGAGGATCGAACATGGAGAACTGGTCGTCGCGCAGGATGTTGAACCATTCACAATCAATTCGCCGCTCTTTTCGGATTACGCGGTGAAACTACGTACTCGTCACATCCCTGGGGAACTAATGGTGGAGGGGGACTGGTACGAATATCCGGTTGGCAGCATCTTCACCAAAACGTTCTACTACCCCGCGATCAGTACCGGTCTGACCCGTCATAGCAATCACAGCACCCACGCTTCCGTCACACTGAACGACCATCGATTACTCGAAACGCGTGTTCTCTACAAAGAAGAGTCCGGATGGATCGCGCTACCTTATCTATGGAATGAAGCGGAAACCGAAGCAGTCCTCGCACCGACCGGAGGTTCCGTAAAGCTAACCTTGGACGGTGAAACATTCGACTATTTTGTCCCCGATCAGAACCAATGCGCGAGCTGTCATGCGTGGAACCACACCACCGGAGAAATCCGGCCGTTAGGTGCCAAGCCGGCACAGTTCAGTTCGCTACCCGCATGGCAAAATGACACGGTCGAGGTTGAGGCTCGTGCCAGAGCCTACCTCGATGTATCGTGCGCGCACTGCCATAACGCAGACGGCGCCGCCGATACGTCGGGACTGGATCTCGAGTACGCTAACACCCATCCCACCAGTTTGGGAATCTGTAAACCCGCTGTCGCCGCTGGACCCGGCGCTCCGCATGCCTTCGATATCAAACCGGGCCGCCCCGACGTTTCCAATATGATGGTTCGTCTTGGATCACAAAACCCCGCAGTGATGATGCCGGAAATCGGCCGCAGTTTGGTCCATGTTGAAGGTTACGACCTGATCTCGGCATGGATTACGGCTATGGACGGCGAATGCGAAACCACTCAATCCCAGCTCTAACGGCCAAGCACATGTTACTTTCCCACTCGCACACAAATCGGTAAACAGGTCGCCCCCCGAGTTTTCAAAACGTTTTCATGCAACTAGTGCGATTCGACCGGCCAATTAGCCCCTTCGTCCGAAGAACCAACTGGAGCGGGGACTTCACCAATCCATCGCTTTGACGGGTTACGATGCCCATCGAAAACAACGTAGAGCCCCTCAACATGAGCTTCGCCATCTCACGCGTTCGCGCGAACGACCGAAATTTCACCGCAGCCCACACCGAAATCTCAAATAATTCAAACGCGTCACTTCAGCCCGCATCACTTTGGGGCGCATTTCACGGATTATTTGGCCTCGCATCCAATGAGCTGGTCGTCGTCAGTGTCGGCGTGACGGAAAACGTCCATACAAATTTATTGACCCTCGATAGCGTTGCACATTGCGAGTCTCTCCAGCTGGAAGCTACCGTTCGACCGGTCACCGAAGAACCCGTCTCGCGGGAAGGACTCTACGTATTTCGGTTCTTTGATGTCGCTCATAAGGATGTCGAGGAAATCGCCGACCTTTCCCGTGTAGCTTGGCAGAGTTTTGAGCATGTCGACGCATACTCAGCCGAACCGCAAGGGCTTTTTTGTCAAACCGACCGCTCCCAAGAACATGGTCGGATGCTTCTCGTTACCTGGTACGACAGTCTCAATTCCTGGCAAACATCGAGAAATCCCGCGCCGGAAGCGCGAGAAAATTTCCAACGCCGGCATCAACTCACCAACGGGACGGTGGCCTACGCCACACGCCTCATCGCATCGTGAAAACCGAAGAGGCTCTCTTCGCAAACGACACCTTCTATCTCACATTCACGAGCAAGAATTTCGAAGCAATGGATCGGCTATGGGCGACTGAGCATCCGACCCTCTGCATCCATCCCGGCTGGCCAGCTCTTACCGAACGCAAAGATGTCGTGGAGAGTTGGAAACGGATCCTTGAGAATCCCGGTCAACCAGGAATGGACTTTTATAACGCCAGCGCGCTTGTGGTCGGCGACATTGTCCTTGTGACCTGCTACGAGGAATTATCTGACAGCATTATGGTTGCGACCAACGGGTTTGTTGAAGAACGCGGGGTAATCAAACTTTTTCACCATCACGCAGGTCCATGCGCGCAACCGCCACGCCCGACGAGTGCGGAGTCTGACCGCGCGGTGTGATAATCTCACCGGCGTTTTCCCGGACACTAACTGCATAGAACGCGATGGTAGATCCACTACTCGACGTACCCATCGTCTGCCCAACCATGCAAGTTGAAAACGCGTGGATCGACTACAACGGCCACATGAATATGGCCTTTTACCTGCTCATTTTCGATCGGTGCCTGGACTTCGTATACGACCACCTCAACATTGGTGTCGCGTACGTCGAAGCATCGGGCGGCTCATGTTTCTCCCGTGAAGTTCAAGTTAACTATCTCCAGGAATTGGTCGCTGGGGATCCCGTACGGGTGACGTTTCAGCTCATGGACTGTGATGAAAAACGTCTGCACTTCTTTCAACACATGTACCATGACGATGACGATTATCTTGCCGCGACCTCCGAACAGCTCGCTCTTCACGTCGACATGAATCAGCGTCGAACCACCCCGCTACCCAAAACGGTACAACAGCAACTCAACGAGCTAATGCGATCGCACAAAACACTTCCCAGACCACTGCAGGCGGGTGGCCAGATTGGTATCCGTCGGAGTCGATGACAAAATGACAGCAATCGCGCTTGCAGCCATCCAGCAAAATCTAGGAAATTAAACTCTGCAACGAACAAGCGAGGACCGTGAGATGGCGTACGAACAAATAGTTACAGAAATCGTGGATCGAGTTGGCGTACTCCGTCTCAATCGTCCCGAAAAACTCAATGCGTGGACAAGTCAAATGGCAGCCGAGATCCAGGATCAGATTAACGTCTGGAACAACGACTCCGGTATCGGTGCGATTCTGGTAACGGGAGAAGGTCGAGCGTTCTGCGCAGGGGCAGACATTGGCGTGTTCTCAGAACGGGTCGAAACGAACCGGGACGGCCAGGGCGAACAACTTGGGCGGGGTGGTTACAGTTTCCCTGACTTTATTCGTGAATCAAAACCGACGGTGGCCGCAATCAATGGCTATGCGGTGGGTGTCGGGCTCACAATGATCCTCCCTTTCGACATTCGCATCGCGTCAACCAGCGCGCTACTAAGTATTCGGTTTATCAAGATGGGTTTAATGCCTGAACTTGGATCAACCCGTCTTCTCGCGGAGCTCGTGGGCCTAGGCAACGCTACCGACATGTGCCTCACGGGTAGAATGGTTCCGGCGGACGAAGCCGCCAACATGGGGCTTGTAAGCGCAGTAACGGAACCAAACGAACTTTTCAATACTGCGCTCGCGAAGGCTACCGAAATTGCCAATAATTCAACGCCCGCGGTGATGATGATCAAGGAACTATTACGCAAGAACCCCATGGACCGTGACCTCGAAGCGGTCATGGAGCGCGAGAGTCTCCGTGATCAAATCGCGCGCCGTCTTCCCGATCATGCCGAAGCGGTGAGTGCTTTCATTGCGAAACGCGACCCGGAGTTCAACAAAAGAGACTGAACGGCTTATCAGTCTAGTGATCTCACGAAATTGGTCTAGTATCCTTCAAGATCCCCGTAACGATTGCGGTGAAAATTCACGTCGCCCAATGTCTGCTCCGTCACCGCGGCGCGCTTGATGAAAAAGCCAATATCGAATTCATCTGTCATTCCAATGCCACCGTGCATCTGAATACCTTCTCGCGACACGGTGTGAAAAGTCTCACCGACTTTAGCCTTCGTCAGGCTTGCTAGCTTCGCGATTTCACTCGCGTCTCGATCTTCGTCCAACGCGGTCAACGCTTCCAAAACAACCGACTTCGAGAGCTCAACCTCGCAGAACATGTTGGCTGCCCGATGTTTGAGCGCCTGAAAGGAGCCAATGGGAACACCAAATTGCTCTCGATCCTTCAGGTACTGAACGGTTCGTTCGAAGCATTCCTGAGTACTGCCCAGCATTTCCGCGGCGATCCCAATCCGTCCAATATCTAACGTCGGATCAAGAATATCCGCACCTTTACCTTCGTCACCGATTCGGGCTCCACTCGCGACTGCCACGTTGTTGAAATCGATATTGGCTGCATTACGGCTGTCAACCATCCTCGTCCGTGTCACTGACACTCCTTCGGCTTCTCGATCGACGAGAAAAAGCGTCAACCCCTCACGTTCGCCCGGCGAACCCGCTGTTCTCGCCACGACGATCAACTGATCCGCGACATGCCCGTCCAATACAAATTTCTTGGACCCCGAAATCGTATAGCCATCACCCGACGCTGATGCTGAAGTAGCAATCCCATAAGGATCATGTCGATGCGACTCCTCCAAAGCCAGGGCGAGTAGAAGTTCACCCGCCACAACTTTTGGAAGAATCTCAGTTTTCTGATCAACCGAACCACCAATGTTCACCGCCGTACCACCGAGCCACACGCTGGCAAAGAGCGGGCTCGCCGACAGGGTTCGTCCTGTTTCTTCCGTGATGACCCCGAGTCCCTTGTATCCGAAACCAATCCCGCCGTGCTCCTCGGGGAAGGGTGCTCCTGCAAATCCGAGTTCGGTCATCGCCGACCATGTTTCTCGATCAAAACCGTCCGCATTGTCTTCGTCCCGAAGCCGACGGAGTTGATCAATCGGCGCCTTATCCGTACAGAAGGACTTTGCCATGTCTTTAAGCTGGTTTTGTTCTTCATTGAGAATCATCGGCATCTTATTTCCCCTCGTATCATTTTGACCGCCGTGCTCCACGTGCGGCTCTGTATCATATTCAACTGTGTTCGCGAATTGCACCTTCGCCGATCGATGACTCGAACAGGCCAACACGTGCGCCAGGCCGTGATTTCGACACGGCAATTTGCATGCCCTTCCCCAATGCCCAAAATGCTTGGTCTGGTAATGGAATCAGACTCTTGCAGCGGCGGTCAACCGCCCCACCACGTTTGTGCGTCTTCTGTTAACGAGCGGACTCCCACCTGACTTTTGATCACGTGCTCTTGCGCTTCGTGCTAATGCAACAATCACACTAACGATGTTACTGTCCAAATTACAATCCCGGTTGGACGCTACGCTTCCCGACGGCTACATCGAGGCGGTCAGCGTTCCAGGTTATCAAGCCATCAATCTCGCCCTCATCAACGGAGATTTCCCGATCGGCCCGCTTCCCAATGCCGTAATGAACGCTGTTATAAAAGATCCAGCTTACTGGACTTTTTTCTGGGGCAGCGGAATCGCACTGGCGCTCCCTACTTCTATCCGACTCTATCCAAGGAATTTGCACTTTAGGCGTTGCGCGGTTTGACTCGGCTGGCGGCAATCGGTTTCGAACTAAAATCAAGTAATCGATAGTTTCGACATTAACTCGAATCAAGTTACTCTTTCGACGTGATCTTTGACTCGAATCCTGGAGGTAGTCGTGAGCCTATACAAAGAAATTCTCTACGAAATAACCGGTTCGGTGGCAGTTTTGACGATGAACCGACCCGATACATTGAATGCCTTGACCGATCTGACGCAGGCAGAAATCAGACATGCGCTTGGGGAATCCGAAAAGAACGCCGATGTTATCGGCACGGTGCTTACCGGTGCCGGTCGTGGGTTTTGTTCCGGCGTCGACATGAACGCACTGGGTGCAATGAGCGAAGCGGGCCAACGCCTCGGGAACGTACACGAGCACCTTGCGTCGGATCCGGGCAATCCAGACGATGATCCCAATTTCAAAATCGCGCCCGCCTATTTTCTCGGATTGCGCAAACCGTTGATTGCTGCGATCAACGGTGCCTGTGCCGGCCTGGGTTTTAGTTATGCGACTTTTTGTGACCTCCGTTTCGTCGATCGAACCGCGCGATTAACAACGTCATTCGCGCAGCGAGGATTAATCGCAGAACATGGCACCAGCTGGATGTTGCCTCGGATAATCGGTCCCGCACACGCTTTGGATCTTCTCTGGAGCTCGCGAAAATTCGAGGGCGAGGAAGCGTACCGTATAGGCTACGCCAACCGTCTCTGTAAACCTGGGGAGTGCGTTCAGGAAGCGACCGAGTTTCTCGAGCAAATCGCCGCGTCATCAGCACCCATGTCCTTAATGATGATGAAGAAACAAATTTACAGGCATCTAAACCAAGAGTTGGGATCCGCAATGGTTGAATCTAACCAATGGATGGACGAAAGCCTTGGCCGAGGTGATTTTAAAGAAGGCGTCAGTTCCTTCGTCGAAAAACGACCCCCGGATTTCCAACGAATCATGATCGATTGATCGAGGAGCTAGGACTATGAGCGTTATCGCTACGGATCATACGAACGTTGACTGGAATCAGATTGTCACTGATCTGAATCGGTTCCTTCGCCTGAGAACCACTCCCATCGGTATGAAAATGTTCGAAAACAAAACAGATATGGAAGCGATCCCGAGAATACGTCGGCCTTCGGTCGTCCACACGACGGATCAGATCGTCGGACAGGCATGTCGTAACGGTTGGACCGTCGGTATCACTGCCGACGACCTCGTGGGTGCTCAATGTCAGGCGGTCATTGGCCTCGCGCCCCGCAGCGACGAATGGTTGTCCGGCAACAACATGGCTGGCGTTTGGTACGAAACTAAGGAAGAATCATCCAAACACCAGCATGCAATGGACGTTGTTCCATACGGCGCTTTCGAAGCCATGGCCGTAAGCCCACTCGCGAGTGGCCGCCTATCTCCTCCAGATATCTGTCTTATCTACGCGACACCAGCGCAAATGATCTTGTTCATTAACGGCTTGCAGTGGACGGG
>DCBA01000106.1:39307-40323 GCA_002313255.1 Gammaproteobacteria bacterium UBA1119
GCACTAGCAACGGGAGAACCAAGCCTTTCGATCCCGTGTTTTGCGGAAAGACGTTACGGAGGGGTGATGGAAGATGAGTTGCTGATGGCTATTCCACCCCATTTCTTGCCCAAAGTGATCGACGGACTTGACCACTTATCTCGCAACGGGTTGCGCTACCCCATCCCTCAATACGGGATTAACAACGATGTTAGAGCTGGGATGGGTGTCAGTTATCAGTGAGCGAGGCCTCAGTCCGTCCGAGGGACGATAGGGCTTCGCGTAAAACCCCCGTCAGTGCGTGCCGAAAGTGACATCCTTCGAACTCGCTATATGAAATTCGAGCGCCGATCTTGAACCGAACGGTTTCACCTCTCAGTCTCAGAGCCTTATGTTCCCACGTTGCCACGCGCAGCGGCCCGCCCAGCCAACTCGCGAAATGAAACAACCGAACGAATCCGCGAGTCTCCAATAACAACCCCAATAGACGGTTAAAAAATGTCTCAGGGTCTCCGGCTCTCTACGAATCGCTGCCGCAAGGCGCGTCATACCGTCCGCTGATATACGCGCCAAAAGCGGCGGTGTGAGTCGAGCGTGTGGACACGCAGTATGTCGACGCCACGACTCGCTAGTCTCGCTGACACAGCTAACGTTTCTGGATCGCGTTCGTTCGGCGGGACCCTCGTCATCGGCTCAAGAAAAGACTTTCGACTATGACCAAACATCACCCGACAGTCGAGTTCCATCAATTCTCGTGCTCGACCGATGATTTCTAGTGACTGCGTCGCAGTCTTGCCAAAACCAATGCCCGGATCGATGATCACGCGCTCGAGCGCTATGCCAGCTCTTCCGAGTGTTTCAAGATGTTCGGCAAACCAACTGCATAGAGCAGCTAACGGATCACATTCAAGCGGTAGCACATTACTGGGATCGGCGGGCACCGACAAACTATGCATTAATACAATATCGCATCGACTACCAGCAAGAACCTCAATCATCGCGGGATCAGCGAGACCACTCACGTCATTAACGATTGA
>DCBA01000106.1:40389-43886 GCA_002313255.1 Gammaproteobacteria bacterium UBA1119
GATCACGCGCTCGAGCGCTATGCCAGCTCTTCCGAGTGTTTCAAGATGTTCGGCAAACCAACTGCATAGAGCAGCTAACGGATCACAGTCGAGCGGTAGCACGTTACTGGGATCGGCGGGTACCGACAAACTATGCATTAGTACAATATCGCATCGACTACCAGCAAGAACCTCAATCATCGCGGGATCAGCGAGACCACTCACGTCATTAACGATTGACGCGCCGGCGTCGATCGCCCGAGAAGCCGTCGTTGGGGATCTTGTGTCAATGCTTATTTTCGGTCGAAGCAGTCGCCCCGAAAACTGTTGATCGAGATGCTCTAACACGGGCGCAACCCGGCGCCACTCCGTTTCAGGATCGACGTCGACGGCCCCGGGGCGCGTCGATTCGCCACCAACATCAATGTAATTACCGTCGAGAATTTCAGGTTCTACTGTGGCTGGCTCATCGCCCTTTAACCAGCGTCCGCCGTCTGAAAACGAGTCAGGCGTAACGTTGATTACGCTCATCCATGCGGGTAGTAATTCGTTGGTCCGACGCTTGAGTTGCAGAATGTTCTCCTTCGTACCGGGGAGACGGCGGGATGGGACGATTTCTGCCAACGGGGCCAACACAAAGGCGCGTTCGCTCACTCCAACGTGAGGAATAACGAGGTCAGGCGTGACGATTGTCTCATCGTCGTACGCCAGCATATCAACGTCGATAATCCTCGGAGCCCAGCGCTCTGCATCGACCCGACCGAGGCTCCTCTCAATTTCTTGGGTTGCTGCCAAAAGGTCGTGGGGCTTCAAGGGCGTTGAAAGTTCTACAGCTACGTTCAGGAATGGTTTGTCCCACTTCGACGGTGATTCTGGTGCAAGTAACGCTTCACTCTCGTACACCGTAGACCATCGAAGCAGCGAGGTTCCTGATAGCGCTTCCAACGCCCCCATCGCTTTTTCCAAATTAGTACATCGGTCTCCAAGGTTAGACCCGAGACCAAGCAAGACGCTCATCGACGCGTCCGCATGATGAATGCCGTTCCACCCTTGAGATCTGGGATGGGGGGTTGGCACTTACGTACTTCGAGCGTTAGCTCAGAACCAGATTCAGTCAACATCTCGCTTAATTCGTCTATGCAACATCCGGCAAGATGTTCAATCGTCCGAAACGCGCGGGAGCCGACGAGCGCGATAACGTGTCGGCACATAACACCGTAGTCTATTGTTCCATCGATCTCGTCGGTACGGCACGCTTCGGGCACGTCCGGAAACGTGACGTTTATAGAAATCGACACTTCCTGAGGATTCTCGCGTTCACTATCGGGTACGCCAAGATGGACGGCTACGCGGAGGTCGTCTACCCGCAATTCTGGTCGCCCTCGCGTTCGCGTTGAAACGGGGTTGCACGCTACCGCGTGAGCCACGAGCCGGCCAGCTTCGCCCTCCCACCGAGACCAAAGCTCGACAAACGTTCTTCCAACTACGGGGTGAACGCGATCCGGTTCTAATTCGGACAAAGGCTTTAAGTAGTACGCAGCCGTCAAAGTTTCCGGGCGAGGTAGAACTAGGCGGTCATTCTCAATAACCAAGTCCCCAAACAATAGTAAATCAAGATCGATGGTTTTCGATGCCATTCGCGGCGCCGCCAAATCTTTGCCACCCCGGATTTCGATTTCATGGAGGATACCAAGCACCTCCGACAACGGAATCACCGTTCGAAAACGAACCACCAGATTAATAAAATCATCACCCTCAAACCCGATGGCCGGGTTTTGATACGCAGTGGACAGCTCGATCGCCCCAAATCGCTCGCGCAAATCCGCCAACGCCGCGCCGATACGCACGTCCGGCTCGATGTTGCTACCAACCCCGACGAAAACGTCAATCATCTTACTCAGGCTGAAGTGTTCTTCAGCCAGCGGCGACCATGAAATCGCCATCTGCCAACGCTTCAAATCGCCCCAGCACGCGTTCACCTTCATCGTGCTTAAGGATGCGTTCTTTAATAACGTTGTATTGCTGTTCAGCGGCGATACGAGGCTGTTGTCCCGTCGCCCAGGCAATGAGTTGTTCCCAAAACGGATCCAGCACGTCGCTTCCTAGCGCGGTCCCGCCACCCTCTGTTTTGAAATGTAACGACCGTAATTCACCAATGTATAGGCGTAGAGATTCGACGTGGATGCGTTCGTCCGTCCGAATTCTCTCAACTATTTCCGCAGCCAACTCTGCTTCCACACGTTTATCGGTGAACAAATCATCGGTTCGCAACGTTTCTTGTGTATTGGCAAACCCTATTTCAGCGCGAAATTCAATTACCAACAAATTCATCAAAAAACTAAGTGCCAACTCGTACGGCTGTGGAATTTGCGGCATCCACCGTCGACCTGCCTCTGCACGACTTATACCTTGAGGCGGCTCAATGTCAGGGTACGCTTCGGGACCAAAAACCAAATCGCGAGCGACAAACCACATCACATCGTGGCCCCCAATACTTTTTTCCGGTTGACCACCCTCATCAATTCCGTGGGCTTCTAGCAGGCCCTTCTTTAGATGCCCGATCGCCATTTCGCTAATGTCTTCAACCACCAACACTTGCATGTCCGGGAACGGCATGTCGGCGATCATCCGACCACGGCCTTCGATCTTTCCCGTAATCGTCAGGGTATTCCAAAAGGTTTGCCCAAGGCCTTCACGGATCAGCAAGCGCTGTTGCTCTGAATTCGGTACGCGAGGTCCACGCAAAAGAGACGCATCTGCGTCTAAAAGATCACCACCACGAGCACGTAGAGCGTCGGCCCAGTTGGCGATTGCAACTCCTCTTATTTCGGAGCGCGGGGGCAGGTAATCGCCGTCGGAACTGAAACCGCCATGCAATACCTGACCTTCGACAACGTGCCCCGAAGCAAAATTATGATCCGTCATTAGCTCGTCGCGCGTGAATAGAAGATTCGACATGCGGGCACCCCTGGTAATCCAAGCTCTGCGATTCTAACCCAAGTTAACAATCACGGTAGGCGCTGTTAGAACGCGCTTCTGGAAACTCAGTCGGTAGCGAAAGACCGCACCAGGTCAACCATAAATGCTGTCCCTTTTGTCAGAGTCTCCAACGAAACGCGTTCGTCATTCCCGTGAACGCCGACGCCTTCGTTTTCCGCCAGGACGGTCGGCGAAAACCCGTAGCTTTGGATCCCTACATCGCGAAAGAAGTGGCTGTCGGTAAACCCCGTCGATACCCCTGGAATCGTCGTCGATCCGGGAAACCACTCACCGGTCTTAGCCTTAATTAATCGATACAAGGACGTATCCATGGAACTGCTCGCAGGCGTGAAACTCATAATGCGTTCGATACTCACATCTCCGTCATTCACTACGGTCGTCACTTCCGCAATAAATTCGTCTACGTCTTGATCGGGTACCAATCGACAATCGAGTTCGAGTACTGCCTCGGGCGGCACCACATTAATTTTTTTACTACCTTGTAACGTCGTCAGCGAGCATGTATTTCGTAGCAGAGC
>DCBA01000097.1:0-5302 GCA_002313255.1 Gammaproteobacteria bacterium UBA1119
GCCGCGTACCGGGATGGCAATACGAGTTTAGAGGAAACCGTCACCGCAATTAACGAGTCATTTTTTCAGGTGGCCTCGGATGCCACAATCGATGTCGATCGTCACCGACGCACGGGTTCGGCTGAAGTCATTTACGCGGAACGCAAAACGCCCGATCAGGTGGCATCCGCCTTTCAAACCCTCGCCGAAAGCGGAAACAACGTGTTAGCCACACGCGTCTATCCGGAGGCCTACGAAGCGTTAGCTAAGGTAACCCCCGCCGCTTCGTACAACCAAACCGCACGCATCGCAAGCCTCATCCAAAACCAACCGGTAACCCCCGAGACCTCAATTGCGGTAGTAACGGCCGGTACCAGTGATCTCGCAGTTGCGGAAGAAGCAAGCGCGACGGCAGAGTTTTATGGCAACGAGGTTCACCGCATTACCGACGTTGGCGTGGCCGGGATTCATCGATTGTTACACCGGGTTGAGGAATTACGCAGCGCACGCGTCATCGTTGTTATCGCTGGTATGGAGGGGGCGCTGCCCAGTGTGGTCGGAGGACTCGTCGATAAGCCAATCATTGCGGTTCCTACCAGCGTCGGCTACGGTGCGGCATTCGGCGGCATTGCGGCACTCCTAGGTATGCTCACAAGTTGTGCCCCCGGAGTCTCCGTCGTCAACATCGATAACGGATTTGGTGCGGGTTATATTGCTAATGTAATCAATCGTTTATGAACGTTAATAACAGTACATCATTAACTAAAGAACTCGCCGATAAACATCGGTCGTTATGCGAAAATATCGGGTCTCTGGGCCGTGTCGTGGTTGCATTTTCGGGGGGTATCGACAGTTCACTGGTAGCTCATGTTGCCGCTTCGGAACTTGGCGAAAACGCCCTCATTGCGACTTCGGGGTCTGCGAGCCTCAAGCGCAGCGATCTATCGCTCACACAGCACCTTGCCGACCGGTGGAAGCTCAATCATCGAGTGATAACGACAGACGAACTAAGCAAGACCGAATACAGAGCTAACCCCACCAACCGCTGTTTTTACTGCAAGACTTCACTCTATGCCGCCCTTCAAGAAATCGCAGAAAAGGAGCGTTACGACTACATCCTGAATGGTACCAACACCGACGATCTCGGCGATCATCGTCCGGGCTTGCAGGCTGCCAACGATTTTAATATTCGCTCTCCCCTCGTCGAAACGGGTTTTTGCAAAAGCGATATCCGTGCTCTCGCAGAGCACCTTGGGCTTGAAAACGCGCAAAAACCACAGGCAGCCTGCCTCTCGAGCCGTTTCCCTTACGGTTCACACATCACACAGGAACGTTTAGCGCAGGTCGAAGCGGCGGAAGACGTGCTTGCCGCACTCGGATTTACTCAGTATCGCGTACGCCACCACGACGAGGTGGCGCGTATCGAAATTGTTGCTCAGGAAATGCCACGCGCTATCGAAGTTGCCGCTCTCCTCGACGAGCGCGTACGCGCTTGTGGCTACCGTTTCGTCTCGCTCGATCTTGGCGGCTTCCGATCCGGAGCATTAAACGAAGGCGTTATCCCCACCGTACAGATACACGAACCCGGCTAATCTCCTTCCGGTACCTTTGCCGGGCCCGAAATGCAGCGTGCTATGCTGCAAGGCAACGCCGTATGTCCGACGATCAGCGGCGTCCCCGACGAGTATCGTGACTTGCAAAATCTGCGACGCAAATTTGACGCCGTTGTAAGGCCCAGCGGCGCCGTGTTCTACGGTTGGTGGATCGTCTTAGGTACCAGCGGTATTCAACTTCTCGCCGGCTCGTTATGGATGCAATCGTACGGCGCCTACGCTGTCCTCCTGCAAGAGGATTTTGGTTGGAGTAAGACGCTGATCGCTGGCGCTTTCGCTTTGACGCGCGTTGAAAGCGGCGTACTCGGCCCTTTCCAAGGCTGGCTCTGCGACCGGTTCGGACCCAGAGTAGTGCTCCACACAGGAACGATCATGTTTGGCATTGGCTTTATGCTGTTTAGTCAAATTCAGTCGGTCCTCGCTTTCTACCTAACCTTCGCATTAATTGCCGTTGGCTCAAGCCTTGGGGGCTTCGCCACCCTCATGGTCTCCATCGTCAACTGGTTTGATCGGCACCGCGCCAAAGCCGTCGCGCTGTCGCAAACGGGTTATTCACTCGGTGGGCTCTGCGTTCCAATTGTGGTCTTCGCGCTCGAAGGATTTGGTTGGCGAGCCACAGCATTTGCGAGCGGCATCATCGTCATTTGCGTTGGTCTACCCCTCGCTCAAATCGTCCGGCACCGACCCGAATCTTATGGGCAAATGCCCGACGGCGCGCCACCGCCGTCAACCAAGCCGAGCGACGTGGCCATGTCGAGACGTGCCATCGATTTCTCGCCGGCTCAAGCCATTCGAACGCGTGCCTTTTGGCTAACGTCGATCGGTCACTCCCTCGCTCTGCTGACGGTCTCGGCGGTCATGGTGCATTTGTTTACCCACCTCACCGTCAATCTCGACTATTCGTTCCGCCAAGCAGGCTTTGTGGTCGCGCTGATGACTGGATGTCAGATGGCGGGACAACTTCTGGGGGGCTACCTCGGCGACCGTTTTGATAAGCGCCTACTATGCAGCCTCTGCATGCTCGGACACGCTGGTGGTCTTGCCCTAGTTGCGTACGCGCAGAATCCATTGATGGTCGTTGGATTTGCTTTGCTCCATGGACTTGGATGGGGAACCCGAGGACCTTTAATGGTGGCGCTCCGTGCCGATTATTTCGGCGCATCGTCGTTCGGTACGATCATGGGAATTTCATCGCTCATCATCATGATCGGCATGTCGAGCGGTGCCATTATCGCAGGAGTCCTCGCAGACATTTTCGGTGATTTTAAAATCGCCTTTACGTTATTCGCCCTTAGTTCGGTTGTCGGGTCCGCGTGCTTTTTCTTCGCAAAACGGCCAACGCACCCCGATCATGAAACGCCGTACCCGGTCACTAGAGCAAACATCAACGACGAATCTATTCCGACCGATCAGCTAAAAGCTCAATCCGATCTTCATCCTGGGCAAGGCGGGCGCGACGTAGGTTCAGGGTAACCGTTACAAACAATAGCCCCATCCCTAATCCAACCCAAAAACCATCAATGCCCATCGGGCTTCCCGACCACCAACCAAATCCAAGGGTTAGCGCCACCGGCAGCGCCACAAGCCAGTACGCGACCAAAACAAAACCCAGAGGCACCCGGGTGTCTTTGTATCCACGCAGGGTCCCCAACGCAGCCACCTGCGTGTTATCAATGAACTGATACAGAGCGACAAAAACGAAAACACGCGCTGCAATAGCTTGGACGTCGGGAGCTCGCGTGTAGAGGGCCGCCAGGGGTTCCCTCACAAGCAATAGTAGAACCGCCATCACCACTGCGAACACCAGCGCGATTATCAGCACTGTATCCCCCGTAGTTTTGGCGCCGGCATAATCGCGCCGTCCAACCTGATGCCCTACACGAATCGCCGCCGCCATCCCCAGCGCGTGAGGTACCATAAAAGTGAGTCCGAGGATATTAATAGCAATCGAGTGCGCCGCGACGACCGCCTCACCGAAGCGACTCAAACAAATAGCAACGAAGGCAAAAACGCCCCACTCAACGAATGTAGCCAGGCCGATCGGAAAGCCAACCTTGGCAATCTCGGCCATCTGTTTAAGGTCAGGGATCAACGTTCGTCTAAAGAAGTCAGCCGGCAAAAAATCTTGCCACCGCACCACAACTGCCATGGCAGCCGCTGCACTCCAATTCACAATCGCCGTAGCGACGCCGCAACCGGCGCCACCCAATTCTGGCGCTCCTAGGCGACCAAAGATGAACGCATAGTTCAACGCCGCATTGAGAACGACCATGACGGCAGCGACCACCATGGCAGGCTTGGTACGGCCCAATCCTTCACTTGTCGAGCGCAGCAAGAAGTACAGGGCAAGCCCGGGCAAACCCCACATTACATTTTGCAGATACCCAATGGACACGGTCATCGCTTCCGCCGAATTTCCCGCCGCAACCAAGCCGATCAACCGATGGCCGTTGCCGATAAGGATCATCCCGACCGCACTAAATGCCAACCCAATCCATATACCCTGGCGCGCTATATAGCTGGAAGCTTCTCCGGCACCTGCACCAAATCGTTGCGCGACGAGCGGCGTAATACCACTCAGCGTACCCATGAGCAATGCGATGATCGGACCGACAATGGCGGTCGCCAACGCAACCCCTGCCAGGTCGCTCGAACCATAGCGTCCCGACATTACAATGTCCGTGACGTTAATCGTCATGTGCAGCAAGGAAGCTGCGGCGATGGGCCCACCCAGCCGCATCACCCGGCTCAACTCAAGCGGATCGAATCTATTCACTGTCCGTGCTCAAATACTCCTATGCGTATTGTCAGTTGGAACGTTAACGGGCTTCGGGCTTGCGTCAAGAAAGGTTTTCTTGAATTCCTCGAGACCTCAGACGCAGACGTAGTGGCTCTGCAAGAAGTCCGCGCTTTTCCACACCAATTAGACACGGCCACCCGAGAACCCGAAGGATGGTACACATACTTCGCACCCGCGCAACGTCCCGGTTATGCGGGAGTCGCAATTTATGCACGCCAGCCCGCGATTGAGGTAATCGACAGCCTCGCGATTCCGCGCTTCGATCAAGAAGGCCGATTTCTGGTGGCCCGCTTTGGTCGAACGTTCGTCGCATCTGTCTATTTTCCCAAGGGAAGTGGTAAAGACAGAGACAACAGTAGGGTTCCGTACAAGTTGGACTTTTACCAAGCCGTTTTCAGCACAATTCAATCGTTGCGGCGTCGAGGACCTGTGTTTGTCGTCGGGGATTACAACACCGCGCACTCAGAAATCGATTTGGCGCGCCCCCGTACTAACCGAAAAGCGAGCGGTTTTTTGTTAGAAGAACGAGCGGAAATTGATCGCTGGTTGGACGCGGGATGGGTTGATGTGTTTCGCCACCAGCATCCCCACGAACCCGGCCACTACACGTGGTGGCGTCAATGGGGAAACGCAAGAGAAGATAACGTCGGATGGCGGATTGATTACGTCATGGCTTCACCAGGCGGGGCCAAACGCGTCGATGAAGCGTTCATTTGGCCACACGTGAAAGGTTCGGATCACTGCCCTATAGGCGTGAACCTACAGCGTTCGAGTTCACAGGCTTAGGTAGCACGAAGGACGCGGTTTAGCGCCTAGGTATACGACTTTTTGACTTGGGCGCTATCTTAGATTTGCGGCGCGCTTTCACCTTCGCCTTTGGTTTGGTTTTCGGTTTCGCTTTGGCTTTCGG
>DCBA01000097.1:5710-5838 GCA_002313255.1 Gammaproteobacteria bacterium UBA1119
GGCTTTCGGTTTCGCTTTGGCTTTTACCTTCGCTTTCGAACCTGCCGGTGCAGCCGCACGAGCCGGCCGAGCGTTTCTAGTTTTCGTTTTCGCCTTCGCTTTTACTTTTATCTTCGCTCTTAGCGCTT
>DCBA01000097.1:6196-13182 GCA_002313255.1 Gammaproteobacteria bacterium UBA1119
TTATCTTCGCTCTTAGCGCTTTCGGTTTCGGCGACCAGCGACGAGCGGGTCCGGTAAAATTACGCTGTGCACGTGACTGCTCGGACGACCATTTCGCATCCTGCGCTTTGGCTCTCTTTAGCCCCTCCCTGGTACGAGGAAAATACGCTTGTCGTAATTCCCCATTGACCGAGCGCGCGACACGGTAGCTCCGATAGCTACCTTGCTGATGTCTGTATACGCTCATTGCTCATCGCAGTCTGTATCAACTCCCCCAAACATCGTACATCAGTTCTAACAAAGTGCACGAGGAAATTCCCGAGTTTTTCTCTCGCTCCGATGGTCGTATAGATATCCGTTATTAACCCGAACTGGAATCATTCCTTGGAGGCCTCTCGCTTGACCTCCGTCAACGACTTGTTAGGTTTTTGTATCGGCGATAAACTTTCGTTTTTATTAGTCCAATATCAGTATCCCCGCCTCCGCTCCTACTCTCTTGTTTCGCCAAAAGGGTATGATTACTAAAGCGAAAAATTATCGGAGACAACGCGATGGCGACTCGTCGATCGTTTGTGAACCAGCTTGCAATGCTCGGAGCCGGCGGATTTGCATTGCTCAGACACGGAAACTATTCCACCGCACGTGCCGCCGCTGCCGCCACAGGCGCGGACGCGTGGCCGGAAATGTCTTACCGTACATTGGGACGAACTGGATTCAATGCGAGCCGATTGGTCTACGGATGCGGCGCGGCACTTTCCAAGTCCCCCGCCGACCACCTCCTTAACCTGGCATTGGAGAAAGGCGTTAACGTCTTTGACGTTGGATACAGTGCGTATTACGGCAAGGCTGAACAGCACCTGGCGCCATTCATCCGATCCCATCGAGACAACATTTTTGTTATCTCCAAGGCACCCGCTCCGGTTCGCGCTGATGCTGACGAAGAAGTGTCCGTCGAAGACGCAAAGCGTGCGGCAGCGACTTGGACACAATTGATGAATCAAAGCCTATCCGAGCTCGGACAAGAACACGTTGACGCCTATTACGTCATGGGGAGCAATAACCCAAGCCTTATAAGTAGCGACGAAATTCGACTCGCGTTTGAGGCCGCGCGTGACGCGGGTAAAGTGACACATCTCGGTGTGAGCAGCCACGAGAATGCCCAGAACGTGTTAGCCGCAGCCGTCGAGACAGGCTGGTACGACCTCGCGATGATCGCCATCACGCCCGCGGGCTGGTACGACTGGAACAGTCGCTCCATTCTTGAGGGTACCCCGGACATAATTTCGTTAGGCCCTCGTCTGGAGGCCGCCCGCGACGCCGGCGTCGCTCTTGTCGGCATGAAGGCTGGCAGGCTCCTTGCCGGCCGATGGTACGCTGGCGGCGGAAATGCAAAGGCATTCAACCGCTATTACGACGAGAAGTTGTTGCAGTCCGACCTCACCGACTTCCAGCGCAGCTATGCTTACGTGTTAGAGCACGGGTTGGACGTCGTCAACGCGGATATCCAAAATTTCGGAATCCTCGAGCAGAACTTCAAAGCAGCAGCATTGTCGGCGGGGTATTTCGCCTAGCGATCTAATCGTTAGTAAGTCACGCCCCTCGTATGCAAGATCGACGTGTGTTTAGAGGCCACTAACCCGTTGCTGAATAAACGACAGCACATCAACGGCTAAAATGTCGGTCGCTTTCGATGGCTGATAGGCAAAGGCGTGTGGAAGACCGGGCAAGTATCGGTACTCCAATAATCCATTCCGTTCCTGGTAGGCAGCAACCAGATCCAGCGTCATCGCCTCGGGTACATTCGCATCCTCCCCGGGCTGGACGATCATAGCGGGCGGTAGGTGCGTGGCTTCGTCACAGCGTAAGATTCGTTGAATACTGGCATTCTGCATTTGATCCAGAGAGCCGAAGTAGCCGTCGTGTGCAGCAACCAGTTCACTGCGACCGGTTTGTTGAGCATACCGGTATCGTACTGGCGGGTCCGACACCGGCCAAAGGGCAACAACGTAACGGACTTCTGCTGAGCAGACACCGGCGCCCTCGTTTTCCATCCCAACAACCCGCGTCGTCGCATGTTCTGGTACGTCAGGCTTCAGCGCCGTCAACAAAACAAGATGGCCTCCCGACGAACTACCAATAAGACCCAGCGTATTCGGATCAACTTGCAACTCGTCGGCGTGCATTCGGACATATCGCACGCCCGCCGCGATATCAGCCGACGCGGTCGGATGCTTAAAATCAGGGCCGCAACGAAAATCTAACGACGCCACTAACACCCCCGCGGCCGCGAGCGCTTCGCACATTACCCACGGCGTCGTTCGATCATTTGCCGTCCATGCACCGCCATGAACCATGATAATCCCACGCCCGTTGGCCGTTGACGGCCGGAACATGCGCATCAGTAAATCACCGCTATCGGTGCAGGCATAGACGACATCAGCCTGCTCGACTTCACTCATTTCGTTCTTCCCGATGCAGCTCCGCAATACCAATACCGGCCTCGCCTGCGACGGCGTAAAGAAGGTAAAGACGTCCTCTCTCCTCGAATACCGCTGGATCCCTTAGCTGATTGACATGGCCATACGCCACACTTCGAATCGATGGCTCAAGAGGTGCCTCGGCGCCTTCCCACATTCGTTCGGGCCGCATGACCTCGATGGCTTCAGACGCTTCCCACGCCGCAAACGGCCGACTGATATCAATGCTCGAGGCGAGGATGCGTTCGGGCGTATGGCCAACCTGAGTCCAGAAAACGTGCAGCACATCTTCGCTCACCCACAATCCAAAATGCCTCATATCCGCATTAAAAATTCGAGGGCCTTCTTCAAATCCCGTGCCGTTGCCGTTTCTCCGATATAACTGACCCGGCATCGCCATCCCGTAGGTATTGCCACAATATTGGAATACCCGCAGATAGCTGCGAGCCAACGTTTGAGGATGAGCCTCAAAGATCAAACCGTCGCGTGATGTCGCAACCCGAGTTAACTGGTTTCCCGGCGACTGCAATCCGTGAAAGTACATCACGACGCAATGATTCTCCTCGTCCACATGGACATCGGGCGACGCAATGTGCGGAGTCGTGAGCTCTTTATGAAGGTCATGAGGCAGACGCGTCTTATCTTGGGCCGCACGACGCTTAAGCGATTCAAGCATCTCGTCTTCTAGTTCCAAAGGTTCGGTCGGAAAATGCGACTGTTCGAGCTGCAGACTTCCGGGTACGTGCACGACCCACGGTCCGGCCAGTTCGTCGGCGTATGCAAGGCGAATGTACCGACCTTTATGATCGGCAAAATATAAATAGTATTTGCCCAAAGGATCGGAGATCCATGACGGGACAGCAATGAGTGAAGGCCCTTGAATATTTTCGCCGATACTCGGATTTGTCGATGCATCGATTATCGGTGCGTCAATAAGTCGTTCAGCGCGCCATTTCTTCACCGCAACATTAGCTCCATCTACCCGGTCTCTACTTGCCAGGATCCACGCAACAAGCATTCAATGCATTAACCCATAGGGTGACACGGGCTCGCAATGTCAGACGAAGCAACCACTAAAGACATACCGGCGGCGGTACGGGAAGTGTGCTCGTGGTTACCCGAAGCCCAGGAAAAAACGTCGCATGGCATGCCGACATTCCATGTCCGTAACAAAAACTTCGCGATATTCAGTGTCAACCACCACGGAAGCGGACAGGTCGCGCTCTGGTTAAACGCACCCGACGGCGCCCAAGCCTTCTATTGCGACGCCGAACCCGAACACTACTTTCGACCACCCTACCTGGGTCCCCGAGGCTGGTTGGGGTTGGTTCTAGACCGAGGTCTTGGGTGGAACCAAATTGCGAGTTTAGTCCGACAGGCGTACGAAAAGTCTGCGCCCGCCGAACTTGTGCAACAAATCGGCAAGACAATCGATATCGAGCCACCCGATACCGCCATGGACCCAAGGGATATTGATTCTATGAATACGGCGGGACCTCAAGCGATCCTAAAGACCCTGCGGGGTCTTTGTGCAGCACTTCCGGAGGTCACCGAGTCCAAGCGTTTCGGCCGACCGGCCTGGAAAGCAGGAACAAAGATCTTTTGCGCCGTGACGACCCGAGCCAAACGGCTAATGTTGGATACCTGGGTGGGACCCGACCTTCAAGCAACGCTAACCGACGGCCCTCGATTTCAAATTCCCGCGTACACCGGTCAAAACGGTTGGATCAGGCTCGACATTGAAGACACGGTTAATTGGAAAGAAGTCGAAGCCTAGTCTTGGGTAGTTATGAACACTTCGCACTCAAACGCATGTTAAGCGTTCTTCGCTCAGGTACCTCGTGAAGTGCCGCGATACGTTCATTCTTCACTCCGCTGACGAAAAACAGTTAATCTCGTAACACAATTCAACCATGAGACAGTCGTATGCCCGACTCAATTAGCGTCAACGGCGAAATACACTCGGTTGACGCCGACGAAGACACCCCACTCCTTTGGATTCTCCGTGATCATTTACAGCTTACCGGTACCAAATTCGGATGCGGTCAGGGCTTTTGCGGAGCATGCACCGTACATTTAGACGGAGTCCCAGCCCGTTCATGCCAAACCACGCTCAAAAGTGCACGCGACAAATCAATCACCACGATCGAAGAGCTCGGAAAGCAACATCCCAGATTGGTTGCGGTGTGGGCCGAACGCAACGTCCCCCAGTGTGGTTATTGTCAGGCGGGGCAACTTATGTCCGCGGCCGCCTTGCTGGAATCAAATCCTAGTCCGAGTGACGCCGACATCGACAGCGCCATGTCCGGCAATATTTGCCGGTGCGGCACCTACGGAAGAATCCGGAGTGCCATTCACGAAATAGCCGGGGAGATAGCGTGACGATCCAAAATCTATCCCGGCGCGACTTCATCGCAACATCCGGGACTTTGGTCCTCGGTGCCGCGCTTCCAATCAAAGCATCGCGTCCTGACGCCCTGTCAAAAGAGGTCCTAGCACCCAATCTTTTCGTCGCTCTGGATACCGACGGTACCGTTACCGTGACCTCGCACCGATCGGAAATGGGACAGGGCATTCGCACCGCCATCGCTCAAATTGTCGCCGATGAAATGGAAGCCGATTGGAGCCACGTTCAGGTAGCCCAAGCACAAGGGGATAAGGCATACGGAGATCAGAACACTGACGGTTCGCAAAGTATCCGTCTATTCTTGGATAAACTGAGACGAGCGGGCGCAACCGCCCGTCAGATGCTCGAAACCGCAGCGGCCAATCGTTGGGACGTCCCCGCTACCGAATGCGAGGCACTAAACCACTTCGTCGAACATAAACCGTCGGGTCGCAAACTGGCATACGGCAAGCTCGCGGCGGAAGCATCAAATTTATCCGTCCCTCGCAACGTAAATCTTAAAGCAAGGGAAGATTTTCGTTATATCGGCAAGGGCATGAAACATGTCGATGCAGATGCAATCGCCGCCGGAACGGCAACGTATGCTGCGGACGTTCGGCTACCTGGTATGGCCATCGCCGTTATCGTTCGCCCGCCGCATCTTGGGAGCCACGTTGTCTCGGTGGAACTTCACCAAAACGCGAAAAGCCAAGCGGGGTTTATCGGGCTTGAAACACTCGATCCAACACCCGGTGCGCCGCTATTCTTCCCGCTAGGAGGGGTCGCCGTCATTGCGGAAACAACCTACGTTGCAATGCAAACGGCTAAGCAATTAGATATCGCCTGGTCCGACCCAGCCGATACGGCAACGACACCGTCCTTCAACGAAAAATTACGCGCTTTAGTCCGCAGTCCATCCCGTTCTCTTTTCGACAGCGGCGACGTTGACCGCGTTTTCGAAACCGATGGGGTAACGCTCGAAGCGGTGTACGAAACGCCGTTTCTCAGCCATGCACCAATGGAACCACCCTGCGCGTTAGCGGATGTTCGAGAAGACCACACTGAAGTATGGGCGTCCGTCCAGGATCCCCAATCCACACGTAATCAAGTTGCCGGCTGGCTAAAAACCGATCGCGAGAACGTGGCGATTAACGTCACCTTGCTCGGCGGCGCGTTTGGTCGCAAGTCGAAACCCGATTTTGTCCTCGAAGCGGTCGAAATTTCACGTCGGCTAAAACGCCCCATAAGGGTCCAATGGAGTCGCGAGGACGATATTCAGCATGACTACTACCATGCCGCAAGCGCGCAGTTATATCGTGCAACGCTGGACGACGCAGGGATGCCCAAAGCCTGGTTACAACGAACCGCATTTCCTTCCATTACGTCGACGTTCGTACGCGGTGGTAACGACCCAGCAGGGTGGGAGTTGGAGATGGGTTTCTCCAATACCCCGTACCGGATTCCCAACCAGAGGTTCGAGTCCAAGGGCCTCCAGCCAGGTGTTCGAATCGGCTGGATGCGATCCGTCTGTAACATTTTTCATGCTTTCTCCGCTAACGTTTTCGTCGACGAACTTGCGGCAACCGCTGCAATCGATCCCATCGAATATCGACTGGCCTTGATTCCTGAAGGTGGGATCCTGAAAGTGCCCGGAGATCAGCCGCCGAAAGGACATGGGTTGGACTTGGCGCGTCTTCGGCATGTGCTGGAACGCGTTCGGGATCTCTCGGAATGGCCGCGTCACCGACCTGATGGGACCGGCATCGGCGTCGCGGTACACCATAGCTTTCGCTCGTACGTCGCCACCGTCATTGAAGCCAAAGTAACGGGCAACAATGTCAAGGTCCAGAACGCCTGGGTCGTGTTGGACTGCGGAACCTACGTCAACTCCGATTCCTGTATCGCGCAAATGGAAGGTGCCGTAGCTTTTGGACTATCCCTGGCACAAACCGACGGTATCACCATGGCGGACGGCAGCGTTGATCAGAGCAATTTCCACGACTACCGGGTCATTAGGATGAACGAAAGTCCGGCGATATCTGTCGAACTCGTTGCTTCGTCGGCCGCACCTGCTGGCGTGGGGGAACCTGGTGTACCGCCGATCGCGCCGGCGCTCTCTAATGCCATCTTCAACGCTACGGGTC
>DCBA01000114.1 GCA_002313255.1 Gammaproteobacteria bacterium UBA1119
CCGCTCAATTCCCGGATACCAAAGTGTTGTCGACATTACCGGGCTTATCGCGGCGAAACGTTTGCAACCGAGCACCGTGTGTTACGACCTCGGGTGTTCGCGTGGCGCGACCACCGCTTCGATTTTGAAAGCTATTGGTGATCGCGAATGCAAGATCGTGGCGGTCGACAACTCCGCTCACATGATTGCGGCCGCGTCCGCCAACTTAGCTGATCCAAGGCTTTCGTTTCAGCATGCGGATATCAGGGACATCGAATACGTCGACGCGTCCTTCGTCGTGGCGAATTTCACTCTCCAGTTCCTCCCTCCCGAAGATCGCCTCGCGTTTTTGAGGAACGTTCGTAACGGGCTCAGGCCGGATGGCGTTTTCCTAGTCTCTGAAAAAATCGATGACGACAAAGAATTCGCCGAATTACACGTCGACTTTAAACGCGAAAACGGTTACAGCGAACTTGAGATAAGCCAAAAACGCGCGGCGCTCGAAAACGTTATGAAGATCGACACGCAAGATGTGATCTTGGCTCGACTCAACGATGCGGGGTTTACCCATTGCCGTATCTGGTTTCGATGCCTCAACTGGATCTCGATCCTCGCCACTTCATAGTTTATGCGTGTAGCCCAATATCTCGAGACCTCATGGCGAAGCCAAGGCCTCAATATTTCTATCGACGACCTCAATCATGGCGATTTGCCACGTTGGCTCGAGGCCATTGATTTACTTCCCAACAGCGCACCGACGCACGTATCCCTCGGAAACATAGTGACGATCGGGGACGCCCGGGAAATCAACGATAACGACGTTTTCGATCGTTGCATCCAAACCCTTGCACCCTGGCGAAAAGGCCCCTTTCGGCTGTTCGGCCGCCCGATCAACAGCGAATGGCGGTCCGATCTCAAATGGGAGCGCGTCCGATCACACATCGATCTCCACGGCCGTTCAGTTCTCGACGTGGGCTGCGGTAATGGCTATTACGGGTGGCGTATGCTCGAAGCGGGGGCTTCGTCGGTCACCGGTATCGACTCAACCCTCCTTTTCGTTCTTCAGCACGCACTATTTGCTCAATACATGGGCAATCAACAGGCGATCCTGCCGCTTCGGCTTGAGGAATTCAGCGCGCAAAGGCTCTACGACGTTGTTTTCTCGATGGGCGTCCTCTACCACCAAACGAATCCCGAGGCCCACCTTGATGCAGTCTGCAAGCTGCTTTCACCCGACGGGACCTTGGTCTTAGAAACCCTCGTCTACCCGACGACTCTCGTTCCGAACGAACGTTATGCGCGCATGAAGAACGTCCAAATCCCGTCCATCGCGGATCTCTGCCATGACCTGGAAGCATTGGGGTTCAACGACGTCGACGTCAAGAACGTCTCGCTGACGCGAACACTCGAGCAACGGAGCACCGACAACATGCCATTCGAATCATTAGCCAAGGCACTTTCCGATCAAAATGCGCTCGAGACCGTCGAGGGGTATGGGGCTCCCGTTCGGGCGACGATTATCGCCGTTCGGATCTAACAGGACTCCGCGCTCGGTTGACTATTCAAATCCATTATCCACACTAAGAGATCGAACACGCCAATTGTTGAGGCATTCACGTTGCTGATGAGTGGATTTTCCAGACACTTTATCGGTCGAGAACCGCTCGACTCGACCGGCCTACCGCGATGATTTATTCGTTTCGTTTCCGCGGGAAAAACCAACGGATACTGGCGTTGTATCAGAGCTTTTTGGATCATCCGGGGCAAGGGTTACATCCCAAAGAACTTTCACGTATGACCGGAATTCCCATGCTCGACGTTGTTGCGAGAATGGACCAGATCCCGGAGCTATTCGTCAAGCTGCCGGGACAACGCGACGGTCTAACCCGTTATCGACTGACAACCACGGCAACGGCCCGCACAGTCACCGAAATCGAGCACTTGATCGACCAGCAAGTGCGCCGAGAATCTTGGCTTTACTACGCTTTCATCGCGATGGTCTTGCTTGTCTTTTTAATTGCTGTGATGGCGATCGCACCGGCGATCTAGGAGCTGACTATGCCAGAACTACTCTCGAGTGAACTCGTCCGTTTGCGTGATGACGTCGTCGATCTTGGAAACAACGTTCTTTCACCGACGCTGGCTGACAGCTCCTTAAGTTCTTCGGAGCGCCACCGTGTGATCGTCGAGTCATCCAAGAAACTCGGTCTGTTTGGCATGACACAACCGAAAGAATTCGGTGGTAGCGCTGCGTCCCTTCTCGAACTCACCGTCGTGCGCGACGCACTTGGATCAATGAATCTTTCACACTTGTCAGGAATTTTCGGCCCCGGACCCGGCGTTCTTGTCGGTGTCGAAGAACCGCTAAAAAGTGATTACCTTGCTCCCGTGCTCGCCGGAGAAAAGCGTGGCGCGTTCGGATTTACGGAACCGGACTCTGCCGAACGCGCTACCTGGGCAACCCTTGAGGAGGACGAGCTCACGATAAACGGCCAGAAATCGTATGTTACGGGGGGCGCAGACGCGGATTTCGTCAATACGTTGGTGGAAATTGAAGGCCACGGTCCGGCCATGGTCTTGATCGACACATCGTTCGAGGGCGTCGTGATCAAAAATACATTTGGGTCCGTCGATGGAACGCACCACGCATACATCGAATTTCACGACGTCGTTGTCCCAGAAGCTCACATCATCGGCAAGCCGGGCGAGGGTATGCCGCGTGCACTAGGCCAAATCGGTAACACCCGGCTCGCCTTTGCCGCTGATAGCGTCGGTCTCGCGCGTTGGGTCATTGATTTTGTGGAAAAGCATCTCGCGCAACCCCACCGAAGTGGCGAGCCTCTGAGTTCGCGGGAGGGCGTTCGAATACGTTACGCAGACATGCGCATTAAAGCGTTTGCGGCGCGGAGCATGGTGTATCGGACCGCCAGGCTCGGCGACACGGGCGAAAACATCGTCAATGAAGGCATCGCGTGTAAAGTCTTTGCGACCGAAGCGATTGGCGACATCGTTGATTGGGGTATCCAACTGGTCGGCGGAATTGCGCTTCGGTCAGGCCATCCACTTGAGATACTCTATCGACGCGTTCGCGCACTGAGGCTCGCGGAAGGTGCGAGCGACGTGCTACGTCTCAACCTCGCCCGCGGCCGCTTCGAACTCGACAAAGGCCGATTGTGACCATTTTCAAGGACTAATATCTCGATAGAATTTCCCGATGTTGGGTCGAACCCGTGCAATTCGGAGTCGGTGCGGCGAGACCTTAGTCCGCTCAGAACCCGTCAGCGTCGAAAATGTTTGCGCCGAAACAGTCGCTAGTCGATCGGCTGGGTCGGATCTTATTTCAGCCCGTGCCGTTCCCGATTCTCTTCTTTCTTCGACGGAGATTTCCGTATCAAGACGAACGTTGCACCCGTACCCCCGTTGCGACGAGGAGCACTGTGGTATCCAATCACATCTGTTAATTGCACCAGCCAGTGTGCTACGTAACTTTTTAGCTTGGCAGGATCGTCACCCCTATCACCGCGACCGTGGGCAATGACGACGGAGCGAAAACCGTTGCGGCTACTTGAGCTTATAAATCGAAATACGTCATCGCGGGCTTCCTTTAGCGTCCGTTGGTGTAAATCGAGCGTCGCCTCAATCGGATATTTTCCTTGAGCCAGGCGCCGAAAAACGCGGGGTTGAACACCGTCTTTTTTCCACGCGAGGACGTCAATAGGATTCACTCGCTCGATTTCGCCGAGGGTTAGTTGGTTGCGATCGTTCTCTTCGCTGCTCTTCGCCACGGCGTCTCGACGACGTCGCAGCTGCCCCACAGTGGGTTGTGCACGAGGCCTTGGGACTGCCTTACGCTCGCCCTCTTTAAGGGGAGCCACGCCGTCCATCGCTTCTTGGAATGCTGAGTCCTCGGTCTTTTTCATCTAAATCGTCGGAATCACTGGTCGTTGTCGTCGCCATGGTAGCGAATTCTAGCGCCAGGACTCACGCGTCTGTGGCGGGGCGCCCGTCGTTAACCTCGATCTCGTCCGTCCCTGGCATTTCACCTCAAGGTTCAAGGCTAATGGAGCTTTGTAGCTGTTGATTAACACTCCGTAGTGGGCGCGTCCGAGATTCGCCATGATGTAACCTTGACGTTACCTTCTGAGTTTAGTATATGTAACGTATACGTTACATTATTTTTACTTGTTGGGGACGAATTCACGGGTCGTTTTCGCGCAGTATCAGCGGCTCGATCAGTAGTTGTTCAATTAATCGGATGCAAAGTCGCTCATGAAGACATGGTTGATATCGATCGCCATCCTCGCGTCTGCTGTTGGCGTGGCATTCGTTATGGTTCAAACACGCGCTGCTCCGACACAAATGGAACGAGAGATCCCAGTACTTTTGGTCGATGCAATCGAGGCACGTCGCGAACCCGTTTTCTTTCGTGTCAACACGCAGGGCGCCGTGACTCCACGTACCGAATCGAATCTCGTTTCGGAAGTCTCTGGCCAAATCGTCGAGGTTGCATCGAACTATGTAGCGGGCGGTTTTTTTCGCAAAGGCGAACTGCTGCTAAGAATCGATCCGAGAAATTATCAATCCGCGCTCAAAAGCGCACAAGCCAATGTCGCCCGGGTCCAAACACAAGTGGCTAAAGAAAACGCGCTGGCGAATTTCGCGCTAGATGATTGGAAGACACTCCGAGACTTGAACGCCTCGGCAGGACCGATCTCCGATCTGGCATTGCGTAAACCGCAACTGGCTGAGGCCATTGCCGAATTGACTTCGGCGGAAGCGACGCTTGAGAAAGCTCAAGAAGACCTCAACCGAACCAGCATTCGAGCACCCTACGACGGCATGGTCCAAGAAAAACGCGCGGATGTAGGCCAATACGTCAACACCGGCAGCCAGCTCGCTCTAATATTCGCAACCGACTACGCCGAGATTCGTTTGCCGATTACGCAACGCGAACTTGCTCTCATCGATCTTCCATCGGCAGACGGGTCGAGTTTACCCCTCCCGGTGACCCTGACGTCTCGAGTCGGAACAATCCTACACACATGGCAAGGCCTGATCGTGCGTTCTGAGGGCGTTTTCGACAGCGCCAGTCGAGTGTTGTACGTGGTGGCCCAGGTCGAGGACCCATACAACCAAAGCAGCGGGAATGGTGAACCCCTCCGTATTGGAACCTTCGTGACGGCAAACATTCAGGGTCGATTCGGCGGCGCCCTCTTTACCATTCCGCGCCACGCGCTGCAGCGTGGCGAAACGCTGTGGATCATTGACGAACAACAGAAAATCTACCCTCGCGACGTACAAATCGTTAGCACAGACGAGGAATACGCCTACGTTGATGGCGGACTTATGAACGGGGATCGCTACACCATCACCCCCATCGACCAGCCACTTCCCGGCATGCCGGTACGCGTGAATACCTTACCTAGGCTTAGCAACGCGCGATGAGTGAAACCACGCCTCCCGTTTCAGGCCTGATCGGGTGGTTCGCAACCAATCACGTTGCCGCCAATTTGTTGATGATTTTTATCATTGGGGCGGGATGCTGGGGATTGTTCACGACGAAACGGGAAATGTTTCCTGAAGTTCAAATCGATCAGGTCAGCATCCGGGTACCGTACCTCGGCGCAGCACCGCTGGAAGTTGAGGAAGGCGTCGTCATTCGGGTCGAAGAAGCGATCAAAAGTATCGAAGGCATTTCACAGATCTCCTCGACCGCCTACGAGGGCATGGGCGAAGTGTTAGCAGAAATCGATGACGGTTACGAACTGGAAACGATCCTCGACGAAATCAAGTTAGCCGTCGACGGTATTTCCACCTTTCCCCGGGAAAGCGAGCGCCCCATCATCTCCAAGCGAAGCGGGAATCAATGGGGCGGCGTGATGAACGTGCAGCTGACGGGGCTCACGGACGAAGCAACGATGAAGGAGTTTGCCGAACGCATTCGCGACGAGATTACGGCCTTAGACGGCGTCTCCTATGCCTCGGTAGCCGGCACTCGACCGTTCGAGCTCTCCATCGAAATTTCTGAAGATTCACTGCGCCAGTACGGTCTGACCCTAAACCAAGTTGCGCAGGTAATTCGACTCTGGTCAATCGATATCCCCGGCGGCACGATACGCTCCGATTCCGGCGATATTCGCTTACGGGCCAAGGGACAAGCCTATACGGGTCAGGAGTTCGAGAACATTTTGTTGCTCACTCGACCCGATGGGACCCGCATTCGCTTGGGTGACGTCGCCACCATACGCGATGGGTTTGCCGAAACAGAGAGTTATGCGTTTTTTGACGGAGAACGTTCTGTCGCCGTGATGATTTCCGCGAGCGAGAACGAGAATCCCATTGAAATCTCGGAGGCGGTGAACGCCTACGTCGATGAGCGCAACCAAACGCTGCCCGAGGGAATCCAATTGAATATCTGGGGCGATCAGTCGGAGATGCTCAAGGGACGCCAGGAATCGATGGCCATCAACATGTTAATTGGTGCCTGCCTCGTTTTCATTCTTCTAGGCATCTTCTTGCACTTCAAAATAGCAATGTGGGTGATTGTCGGTCTCATCACCGCCGTGCTTGGCGGCTTCATGCTGCTCGAAGCCGTCGACGTTTCGATCAACATCATGAGTTTGTTCGCCTTCATTATGGTGGTCGGTATCGTGGTGGACGATGCGATTATCATCGCCGAGAGCGCGTATACCGAAACCGAGGATAAGGGGTACTCGGTGCACAGCATCGTCACCGGAGCCCAACGCGTCGCGATACCCGCCACCTTCGGCGTATTAACGACGATCGCTGTATTCGGCGCGATGCTGATCCAGTCGGGTCACACGTCGGCGTTTTCCAGGAACATCGCATGGGTGGTGGTCTTCTCGCTCACGTTCTCTCTGATCGAAAGCAAACTCATTTTGCCTTCCCACCTCGCATCGATGAAGTCTGCGCACGGTTCGTCCAAGAAAGGCATTTCGGAATGGGTCGACGTACGGTTGAAGTCTTTCATCGAGCATCGTTATCGGCCGTTTCTCGCCTTTACCATCAAGAACCGTTGGCCAACTTTAGCTTTCTTCGTCAGCTTGGTGATATTGACGATCGGTCTAATGGGCGGCGGCTACGTACGCATGAACTGGTTTCCCGACATGCAGATGGACTACGTCATGGCGCAGGTGGAGTTGCAAGACGGAGCTCCCGAACAGCTGATCGTCGGTATCGTCGAGGAAATGGAGGGCTCGCTCACCGAGGTTGAACGTGAAATCCAAATGGAATACGGAATCCAACGGCGAATCATCGAGCACTCGTTTGCCTTCGTGCAGGGCGGCAAAAGCGCGCGATTTAACGTGGAGCTCAAACCCGAAGACGAACGACCCGTATCCGGCAAGGAGCTTGAAAATCGCTGGCGTGAAAAGCTTGGCGATATCGCGGGAACCAAGAAATTGTCGTTTTCGTCTGGACAACACAGCGGCGGCGGTCCGCCGATCGCGTTGAAGCTCCAGGGCTACAACTACCGAAGTCTTGAACAGGCGGCCGACGAATTAGTGTCTTATTTACAGACATTTAATGGCGTCTACGAAGTCGAAAGCTCCAATAACGCCGGACCCGAAGAACTGAAACTGCGGATTCGTCCGGAAGCTGAAGCGTTGGGTATCACGCTTTCCGATCTCGCGAGTCAAGTACGCCAGGCGTTCTACGGTGCCGAGGCCCAACGTATCCAACGTGGAGAGTCGGAAGTGCGCGTGATGGTGCGTTATCCGGAAGTCAACCGAAAATCGATAGGCAATCTTGAGAACATGTGGATCCGTCTGCCTGACGGTCGTGAAGTGCCATTCGATGCCGTGGCAGATTACCAACTCTCAACAGGCTACAGCAGCGTACAACGCTTGGACGGCAGGCGGACCGTCTCCGTGGCCGCCAACTTGAACCCTGACATCGTTCAAGTCGGAGAAGTCATCGGAGCGGTAAGAGCCCAATTCATGCCCGACTTGCTCGACCGCTATCCCGACGTCAAATACGACGTCACCGGTGCATCGCAACGACTAGACGACTCGCAAAGTCAGATGCTCCGTTCGATGCTCTTAGCCGTGATTTTGCTTTATGCGCTCATTGCGATTCCGCTCAAATCGTACGTCCAACCCCTAATTATTATGTTCATCATCCCCTTTGGCATGATCGGTGCTGTGATCGGGCACATGATCATTGGCATTCCAATCACGTCTTTATCATCGCTAGGTCTTATCGCGCTCGCAGGCGTGGTCGTCAATGATGCGATCCTCATGGTCGATCACGTCAACAAACGCACGGAAGCAGGTTACAGCGCGGCTGACGCAGCGGTCGAAGCTGGCGCTGTTCGATTCAGACCCATTCTCCTCACGTCGTTGACCACGTTCTTTGGGCTGACCCCGGTGTTATTAGAAACCGACATGGCAGCTCAGATGGTGGTCCCCATGGCGGTGTCGCTTTCGTTCGGAATCGTATTCTCCACCGTCATCACGCTGATCTTTCTGCCTTGTCTGTTCAACATCCTAGGTGAACGTGGTACCACCTTCGGGAAATTCATAGCGTTTTGGACCAATCAGCCCCTTCCAACGGCCCTTCCTGATCCGGCGAACCAGCCAGTAGGGCAGCAGCCTTAGTCAAAATACCCCGTTCGCCTGATCACTAAACGGCTCGTTGGTCCACAAGCTCGCCGTTCACGGTGACTTCTAACATTCCGCTACTCGGAAAGAATCGGGCTTCAACGTACCGGTGCTCCTCCCACAAAAGCTCCACGTTCGTCCATACGTACAACGGTTCGCGCGACGATGGTTCGCGACGTTTACGCAAACACCCATCCAACCAGAGCTCTAAGCCATTATCGTTCGCGATGACCACCTCAAATTTCTTGTGGCCCAGAGGAAATTCAAACGCTCTACCGTCAGCCATGGCAATCCGCGAGAATGCTTGTAATGAATAGTGGCAGATTTTGACATCCCTCCCGACCGATTCAAACGCGTATTGCGAACTCGCGACGTCCTCGCGCTCTCCTTCGGTGCGATGATCGGCTGGAGTTGGGTCCTTTTCACCGGCCACTGGGTGCTTAGCGCAGGATCCATAGGCACCTTGATCGCTTTTAGCGCGGGCGGCGCCGTCATCCTATTTATCGGACTTACTTATGCCGAGCTCGCGGCCGCGATGCCGAAGGCCGGCGGCGAACACGTCTACACGCGCGTCGCATTGGGCCCGGCCTGGTCCTTCGTCTGTACCTGGGCGTTGCTTATGGCATACGCGACCGTGTGCGTGTTCGAATCCGTCGCCTTGCCGACAGCCATCGAGTATTTGTTTCCCTCGATACGTCTCGCCACTCTCTGGACCGTGTTAGGCGCGCCCGTGTCCGCAGGTTTTGTTGCCATCGGCATCGTAGCTGCCCTTTTGATGACGTGGATTAACGTCATCGGTATACGAGCCGCCGCCCTGGTCCAAAGCGTGATCACCGCCGCCGTGCTTGGTGCCGGCGTCCTATTGATCGTCGGCGCGGCCAGCTTCGGGAGTCTCGCTAATACCGAGCCGCCCATCGCTATCCCCGCGACGGGGATACTCACCGTACTTATCATGGTCCCCGCGATGATGGTGGGCTTTGACGTGCTTCCGCAATCCGCGGAGGAAATTAACCTACCGCCGCGGCGAATCGGTTGGTTGCTTGTGTTATCGCTCTTGATGGCCGTCTTATGGTACGGCGCCATTTCGTTCGCGGTTTCCATGGCCCTTGATCCCAGGGCGCTGGCATCCACGTCCATGGCCACGGCCGATGCCGCGACGTCGTTATGGCACGGAAGCTGGGCAGGTACCGTTCTCATTGTCGGCGGTATCGGCGGCATTTTGACGAGCTGGAATGCTTTTATTATCGGTGGCAGCCGCGTGATGTTTGCTCTCTCGGAATCCGGATTCCTACCCGCTTCGTTCTCACGCCTTCATCCCAAGTACAAAACACCCTACATAGGCGTATGCGTCTTGGGTTTGATGGCATCAGTATCGCCTTTTTTTGGCCGCACCATCCTCGTCTGGCTCGTGGACACGGGCAGTTTTGCCGTCGTCATCGCTTACATTTTTGTACCGATCGCGTTTCTTGTTTTGCGGCGCAAACAACCCGATCTCGCCCGCCCTTTTCGCGTCCGCTATCCGTCGCTAGTCGGAGTCATCGCCATCGTATTGGGATTGGTATTGCTCTCGTTTTACTTTCCGTGGAGCCCTTCATCTCTTATCTGGCCGTATGAATGGGGAATCGCACTTGGCTGGGCCTTGTTGGGACTCGTTTGCTGGCTCTTCAGGGATTCCCGAACAAACTGAGCTGATCGTTCGTTGGCCGAAATAAATCCGTTCGCAATGGTACCGACAGGTCAGTCCCAAGACCCGCTCTTTTCGTCGCCAATTCGAAGCGCCTGGCTAGCAGGTCAGCATACGTTCCTTGGCCCCGCATCCTCGTACCCCACTCAGCCCGATAAGCAACACCGCCTCTCATCGCGCGGATGTGACTCATGACGCGGTCCGCGCGATTCGGATAATGCTGCTGAAGCCACTCCACGAACAGATCCTCAACCTCAAGCGGAAGCCTTAACAGAATATAGCCGACCGTTGAAGCGCCAGCCTTGGAAACCGCCGCAACAATATCCTCAAGCTCATTGTCGTTGATGCAAGGGATTACGGGAGCAATCATGGCCCCGACCGGGACGCGCGCTTGGTGAAGAGACTCGAGGACTCGCAGCCGTGCCCGTGGGCCCGCCGTACGTGGCTCCAAAGCCGTTTTCAACGCGTTATTGAGCGTCGTAACGCTGACAGATACCTGGACAAGTCCGAGCGTTGCCAGCTCCGCCAAAATATCGAGATCCCGCAATATCAGCGTGCTTTTAGTGACGAGCGTGACAGGGTGACGGTACCTTAACAGCGTCTTCAAGATCTCCCGTGTAATACCGAGCTGCCGCTCACCGGGTTGATACGGGTCGGTATTGGTTCCCATAGCAATCGGTCGTACCTTGTATCCACGCCGTTCGAGTGCTTCACCCAGCCGCGCCGCAGGCTCGGTCTTGTAGAAAATATGAGTTTCAAAGTCGAGTCCTGGGGACAGTCCCAAAAACGCATGCGTCGGACGGGCATAGCAGTACACACAACCATGTTCGCAACCCTTATAGGGGTTAATGGATCGATCGAACGGAATGTCAGGGGATTTATTGGTTGCGATGATGTTCCGCGTCTGGTCAGGGAAAAACTTTGTTTTCGGTGCGCTCGAGCTGATATCCGCCGATTCAACCTCGTTCCAACCATCATCCACGGGCTCGCTCACGTGCGAGTCGAACCGTGATGCGGGATTGGAGATCGCTCCTCGACCCTTGTGGAGTTTTTTTTCGTTCACGGCCACGGTCTCACGAGGAACTGTAGGATAACTGTATATTTATACAGTTAAAAGCCTTGGTATGATCGATTCTTGCCCCAGTTTCTGTTCGAGATAACGAACCGAAAACGGCTAATAGAGGAGTGGCCCATGATCATTGTAAACGGTCGTCTGGAACTAACCGACGTCCACATTGACGCGCTCAAACCCGTACTCGCTGCAATGGAACAAGCGAGCCGTGAAGAGAACGGTTGCTTCGACTACACGTTCTCGGTCGAGGTGAACGAACCCGGCACCATTCGAATCACCGAGAGGTGGGAAAGCATGGACGCGCTGCGCGTTCACTTTGCCTCATCACACATGGGCGAATTCCAGACTGCCCTATCAGAACATCCACCAGCGAATGCCGAGGTTCATTTCTACGAAGTTGAACGTGAGTTGCCAAGGCCTTGAGATGACGATTACGGTATGGGGCGGTGGGACAGGCAGGACGATTCGTGTGCATTGGGCACTGCACGAACTCGGCCTCGACTACGAACCCAAATTAATCGGATCGCGAACCGGCGAAACGCAAGGGGAAACGTTTCAGCGCTTAAACTCCAAAGAAAAGATACCCGTATTGGTCGACGACGATTTCGTGCTAACGGAAAGCGCGGCCATCGTGACCTATTTGGGGGACAAACACGGTCTGCTCACACCGACGTCCGGCAGTCGCGAACGGGCACGCTACGATGAATGGACGTCCTACATTTTGATGGAGCTCGACGCCCACACGCTTTACATCATCCGTCGTCACAATGACCTTGCACACTTGTATGGAAACGCGCCAGAAGCCTTACGAGCAGCGCGCGACGGGTTCAATAAACAAATTCGATGGGCCGAGATGAAACTTGGTGACAGTGAATACGCCGTCGGCGAAAGCTTTTCCGGTGTCGACATTTTGTTAACGTCTTGCCTGGACTGGGCCCATGCTTACGATTTTGAACTCGCTGACAACTTAAACGAATACCGAGCTACACTGCACGAACGACCAGCGTATAAAACCGCCGCCGCACTGAATTTTTCAGTCAGTGCCGGTGCTTAATTCATTCGGACAAAGAGGAAGGACTAATGCCTAGGTACGTGATCGAAAGGGATATTCCCGAAATTGGCTCAGCGGAGCGAGATGCACTTCGGGACGCAGCCTCGAAATCAAACGAGGTCCTCGCGGCGATGAAAAGCGAACATAAGAACATCCAATGGGAACACTCTTACGTCGCTGGGGATAAAACATTCTGTATTTATATTGCTGACGACCCAACGCTGATCCAAGAACATTCCGAACGCAGCGGCTTTCCCGCGTCGGTGGTCACTCCGGTACGTAAGATGATCGATCCGGTGACCGCGGAAGCCGACGCCTAAAAACCTGTCTCCTCAAAACAACTGGGTCAGTTCTAAGAAGAGTTGGCCGCTAGCAACCAATCCATGATGCGAGGATTTTCGTCTCGGGGGTAGGTATGGGAAAGGTCGTCGATTTCTCGATAAATCACCCTGGCACCGGCCGCACGCAAGGCCGCGTCAGCGGCACGAGCGACGTCGACTGGGAACATCCAATCGAGTACGCCATGCACGATATATATCGGTAGGTTGCTCATGCGGGCACTCGTATAGCCCTCAAGCAGCATGGGATGGAAACTCGCCGAACTCGGCGCGAGGTGCGTAAACGGAGATTCATCCCGTAACCCGGAGACGTAGGTAAACGTGCCACCATCGCTCATCCCCGTCAGTAATCTCTTCGATGGATCCATGTTCCAACGCTCACCGACGTGTTGCACCATGCGATCAATATTCGCGCTATCGATGTCCGGACCCATCAATGACCATGTGTCACCCATCGCGGTCGGGCTGATCAGGATAGCGCCGCGACTTCTCGCTTCCCGAACCCAAGTCCATAGGAAGTCCCGTCCGTGTCCGGATCCTCCATGCAACGCCACGATCAATGGACATGCGTCCGACTCCTGGTAGTACTCGGGGACATACATCGAAAACCCACCGCGGGTGCCTTTTTCGTTTCCTGCATGAATGATGCCGACGTTGTCTCGGGCCGGATCCACATCTGCTAATTTTGCCGCTAACGCCTTATTTTCTCGCAGACCTTCTTCAATAAAAAAACGACCGACGGGGGGAAGCATCAACGCGATGGGATACAACGCTTCGACGGCACGGGTCTGGTGACGCAAGGCCCGATATGCGCCCATGAGGCCATTCGGATCCTCCACACTCTGCGCCAGACCGTCGCACGCAAGACAGACCTCGTCGACCACTTTTTCGAGGTGAACCGCAAACTGGGCCAGATGATCCGGCAGAGCCACACTTTTGAACACGTCCATACCTTCACGAACCGGCACCACCGCTTGGCTCGCTGCGTCCGCGAGCGACGCAACATTGGGCGGGTGCAAGTGACGGCTCACATACGCTAGCGTTTCCAACGCGGCAAGCACCGGCGGGACCACGGCCGTGATCGCGTCAAGAAGTCTGTCGGTATCGATTTCTTCCATGTGCTCAACTATGGCGTTTTGGAGTACTCTGATGCAACGCTCCCTGCGATAAGGCACCACGTCATGCAACTTAGATGGTCCCACGCTTTCGTTCACGTCACCGATATGGAAGCAATGGTCGATTTCTACACGAACGTTCTCGGTTTTGAGGTCACAGATCGAGGCGATGTTGGCGGGAACGAATTTGTCTTTTTAAGCCAGGTCGAGACCGACCATCATCAGTTGGGCTTCTCCGCAACACGAGAACAGAGCGGTCGCAGCAACAACGTCGCTCATTTCGCCTTTCGAGTCGACGATCTCGATACTGTGAAGACGATGCACCAGGTGCTTACTAAGGACGACCGCGTCTCCAATATTATGCCGATCACGCACGGTAATGCCTGGTCGGTGTATTTCAATGATCCAGAAGACAACGGCATCGAAATTTTTTGCGATACCCCGTGGCACGTGGCCCAGCCACAGGGGGGTCCCTGGGATCCAACCATGGCGACCGACGATATCGTCAACGCCACTCAAACGGCGTTCGAGGGCGCGTCCGAATTCGGGCCCATCAACGATTATTACGAGGAACGCTCGTCGCATCTGGCGCGGCGGGAAGGGGGTCAACCGTGAGCGAGGCGGCTGAATTCAACCGCGCAGAAGAGAATGTCGGCAATATCCTCAACATGGAGCATGTCAATCTGACCGTTCCTGATCAACAGTTAGCGGCTCTTTTTTACGTTTCCGGCCTTGGCTTTACGCGTGACCCCTATATCGATTTTGGCACCTTTAATATGTGGATCAACGCGGGCGGACAGCAATTCCATCTACCAAAAAACAATGCCCAAAAATTTCGCGGACACATCGTTGTGGTCGTCCCGGATCTGGAGGATTTGAAACGCCGCTTTAAATTCATCGACAAGCCAATGCAAGGCTCGGAGTTCACTTGGGAGGAGAAAAAAGATTACATTGCAGTCACCTGTCCATGGGGAAACCAAATCCATGTCTATGGACCCGGCCAACACGGCGATATGAGCCTCGGCATTCCCTTGGCCGTAATGGACGTTCCACCCGGAACCACCGCCGGGATCGCTCGCTTTTATCGCGAAGTCCTGGAGACACCCGCCGAACAAATCGAAGACAACGAAGGTGCACGCGCGGTCGTTTCGATGGGTACGGATCAGCAGTTTGTCTTTGACGAGACCGACGAGGAAATCGCCGAATACGATGGGCATCACATCGCTATTTATGTGTCGAATTTCTCGAAACCCCATACCTACTTGGCTGAGAACGGGTTGATTACCGAAGAATCCGATCAGCACCAGTACCGATTCCAACGGATCGTCGACCCGAACAACGGGGAATTCCTCACAGAAATCGAACACGAAGTACGGAGCCTTCACCACCCCATGTTCAAGCGCAATCTGGTGAATCGAAATCCGGCACAATCTTTTTTCAATTACAGGAGTGGGCGCGACGCTTTCGTCCCTGAGTAGTCCGTGTCGTTGCAAGAGGAACCTTATTATCTGCCACTAGGCGACGAGATCGAGGCGTTCGAAGCTGCGTACCAGAGTCGTCTTCCGGTATTGCTCAAAGGGCCCACCGGGTGCGGTAAAACCCGTTTCGTCGAACACATGACTTGGCGACTCTATTGCCAGACCGAATCAGATCGTCACGCGTTAACCCAACCGCTGGTCACGGTGTCTTGTCACGAAGACCTCACCGCCACGGACCTAGTGGGTCGCTATCTTCTAAAGGGGGATGAAACCATCTGGCAAGACGGGCCTCTTACCCAAGCGGTACGAACCGGTGCGCTCTGTTACCTCGACGAGATCGTTGAAGCGCGGAAGGATACGACGGTTTTGATTCACTCATTAACAGATCATCGACGCGTACTTCCCATCGATAAGACCTCAGAAATCGTTTCCGCGCACGCAGATTTCCTCTTAATCATTTCTTACAACCCTGGTTATCAAAGCATCCTAAAAGACCTCAAACCAAGCACGCGTCAACGATTCGTCAGCCTGACGTTTGACTACCCGCCGGAAGACCGAGAAGCAGAAATCATCGCGCATGAGAGTGGCATCGATCCGGAAATTGCCGGACGCTTGGCCACCATCGGCGTCAAAGTGCGTAATCTTCGCGAACATGGCTTCGAGGAAGGCGTTAGTACTCGGCTATTGATTTACGCAGGGGAACTCATCAAGCGAGGCATCGAACCAAGACGCGCGTCGGAAATCGCCGTTGTGCAGGCCGTGTCCGACGATGCCGCTGTGCAACAAGCTGTCGCAGACATCGTCGACGTCATCTGGCCGTGACCACACTCGCTGAGGTGGAGCGTCCTCTGTCGCTCTTTGCCGAAGGCATTGCCGGACGCTACTTTCATATCCGCGATCTATCTGAGCGCAGCAATGCGAACGCGCACGCTTCGGAGGCAAGCCACGATGCGTATAGCGTCTATCTACCCGGCAGTATCGACTATTTTTCAATCCCGGCAAGTAACGCCGCAACCTATCGTTGGCTGATACTGCAGCAGCTTGGTTTCCGCGAATTTGGTACCTATCGCTTCGACATCCATCAAGCTCGACGCGAATGCGACGATTTACGAGAGCACGAGCTTCCGGAGCAACATCGAGAATCAGACCTGGAGCTTCTGTTTCGGCATTTCGAATATTCGGTCCTTGCTCGCAAGCTATTCAGCATTATCGAAGCCGCACGCATCGAAACCGCCGTGCTGCGCCATTACCCCGGCGCGATTCCGTACCGAAAACGGTTACAGAAAAAACTCGACGACGACTACAACAACGAATCCCACGAAGTCGGTGTTAACGGAGCCTTGAAAAAGTTGCAGGCGTTTTTGAATAGCGTCCCGCACGCCCAGACAAACCTCGCCGTCTTCGTTAATCCCATTCAAGACCCTGAAGCAACGGTATACACCAGCGTTCAGGCAACCGTCGACTGTTATCAGACGTTATCTCACCTCATCGAAATCGCCACGGATAACGTCGACGATTTGATCGAAACGACCGAAGGTCCGCCGATGGAATGGCTGCAGCGACAGGTGCGACTTGAAGATTGGCAAGACGACCTCGAGTCGATGAATGCACAGTTAGCAGCGTTCGAGCTCGCCGACGACGCAGCCGACAAGGAAGTCGTCATGGGCGAGACGGAGGGCGACGGGACCATCCGAGAAACCAACGCTGACATGGTTAAAGAACGCGACCAGGCACAACGTCGAATCGATATGGAACGTTCAGCCATTCGCCATGCGCTTGGCGACGAACACGACAATGTCCGTAGTTACCTATACGACGAGTGGGATTACTTAAACTCGCGATATCTTCGCGGCTGGTGCCGCGTCTACGAAGAACAACTTCAGGAAGATCAAACCGGTGATGGAGTGGCGCTGCTGCATTCGCTCCGACCTCTCGTCCAAGGCGTCCGTAAGCATTTTGAACAAATCCGTCCGTCCGGATACCAACGCGTCAACAAAGTCACCGACGGTGACGAACTCTACTTGAGCGCTGTCGTTGATATTCGAGCCGATCTCCGTGTCGGCGGTTCACCTGATGAGCGGGTCTACAGTCGGCGCGAACGCCAGAAACGCGATGTGGGCGCGGCGTTTTTGGTCGACTTATCAGCCTCCACCGACGATCCGATCGATCAGTCTCCTGCCGACACGCCAACGATGAATAATTCGGATGCGCGGACCGGGCTTAATCTCCGCGATCCCTACCCAGACGATGATGACGAATTCAACTTCGATTTGGAGAGTCGGCGTAAAGCAGAAGACGCAAAACGTAGAATCATCGATATCCAGAGGGAAGCTGTGGTGTTGATGGCCGGTGCCATGGAGGGACTCGGTGACCAGTATGGAGTGTATGGTTTTTCGGGTTATGGCCACGACTGCGTCGAATTCTATATAGCAAAAGAATTCAGACAGGCGCTCGACGTACGAGCACTTGATGCTATTGCCGCCATGAAACCGAAACGCTCCACACGCATGGGGCCCGCTATACGGCACGCCGCGGCAAAACTCGAAGCTAGCGGTGCAGCTCTGAAGGTCTTGATGATCATCAGCGACGGATTCCCCCAAGATTGTGACTATGGCCCCGATCGCGGGAACCACGAGTACGGTGTCCAGGACACCGCCAAGGCACTTCGTGAGGCTGAACAGCGCGGGATTAAAACCTTCTGCATCACGGTTGATCGGTCAGGACATGACTACCTACGACGCATGTGCCCGGAGGCACACTACATGGTGATCGAAGAAACAGAGGAACTCCCCACCGCGCTCCAGAAGGCCTACCGGCGTCTAACACACTTATAACAACGGGAGCCACAGCTCCCGTCGGTTCGCCCGAGTTAACAACCAGGCTTAGTCATCACCCATGATCCCGAAAATGGATAGAAGATTCATGAACAAAATATAGATCGAAACGAACAAATTGTTCGCGGCGATAATGTAGTTTGTCTCGCCACCCAATACGATCCGGCTCGTCTGGAAGAGAATCAGGGCACACGCAACAAAAACCATTAGTCCCGAAATAAGCAAGGAAAACGCTGACAAATCGAAGAAGATCGACGCCACGATGATGCCAACGACGATAAAAAACGCGACCGCGAGAAACTGCCCGAGCCAGCTAAAATTTGTCCGCGTAAATATCGTATAAATAGATAACCCCACGAATGCCGCCGCCGTCATCGCCAGGGACTGCAACACAACACCAGGATTCACTTGCAAGTACACGTTGAGAATAGGCGCAATGGCAAAACCGATAAAACCGGTAAAAACAAACGTCAGCACAATGCCCCAGCTCGTATTCGCGGTTTTATTGACGGCCCAGGAGAGCCCAAAAAAACCGATCAAGTACGGCCAAAATCCCATGAAAGGTAGACCCATCGCGATACCAATAAACGCCGTAAGCGCGGCAAATCCGATCGCCATCGCCAGCAACAAATATGTGCTGCGAAGTACTCTGTTAACTTCAATCGCGCGTCCAGCGTCGACAATAGGACCCAGCGGCTCAGCCATTTCGTCACCTCAATAAACGTAATCAATTCGTACCGACATATTGTGCTCTAACAACATCTTTTGAAGCAATCGTGGTTCATCTTGCTTCGCACGAAATTCCGTACCCCTATCTCCCATGGATTGACTTCAACAGGGCATCTCGCCAGAATTCCTGCCCGCCGTGGGGCCCTGGGGCTACGTAGCTCAGTCGGTTAGAGCACAGCATTCATAATGCTGGGGTCGGTGGTTCAAGTCCACCCGTAGCTACCAATTTTAAAGGCCTGTAGAGGGCAGCAGTATTCTTAATGAACCTAGACTACCAATATCCAGCAAATACCCAGCATCAAATTGGCTTTCACCGACATTACCTGTCACGAAATCATCTTTTTTCTTGGACGTGAGGATGCACCATCCATTCCCGACCCAGCAGCACCCCACCCCCCGGGTACCCCCCACTTCAGCATTTGGGACTCCTGTTATTAAGTAGTATTACTAGTGTGGACCGGTAAAGCAGGTATAGAGCGATCTATGCACGTCTGCGTGTGATTGGTAATTCAAACCGACGATAAAAAACCGAGGCGGTGCCGAGACAGGCGAAAGCACGTTAACATCAATCAAGGCGTGAGTAGATTTCACTCCGGCGCTGCGCAGAGTCTCTAGCGCCCCTTCACTGATAGATTGGCCGATTTCTGTGTATGGTGTATCTAACAACTCTACATCGCCACTCTCAGTTAAGCGGGCTATACCTTGGTCGATATTGAGTAACTTCATGGTTATCTGCTCAGACTGAATCTTGGCGAATCAGCTCGTCGATTGGGTCCCCTTGCTCATAGCGTTCAAGCAATCGCGCGGGATCAAATTCCACCCCAATGGGGTTTTCTTTAAATGCCCCGGAATTAATAAAGTCATTCGCTTGTTCGAGCGTTGTGAAGTTATCAACTTGCAATTCAATCTGGTTACCGTCTGGGTCTCGATAGTAAAGAGAGGTCGTAGGTCCATGGTTGATGCACCAATATGGCTCAATCCCGAGCGATTTAAGACGCACAAATGTACTTAGCAAACAGCCCAGATCAGCGAAGGTAAAAGCAATGTGATCCACACCCGTCCTACCATCATCTTTAGGCAGGGCATCCGGAGCGTTGATCAGTGCCACACGGTGATGTTCCTCGTCATACGTCATAAACGACAGAAAGTCGTTTTCAAATACGGCTCTAGCGCCCAGCACCGACCGATACCATTCCCCCATCGCCTGAAAGTTCGGCGTGCGAAGCACGAAGTGGGCGAGTTTGGCAGGGGACACGGTCTGCGCTCGTTCAATGCTGCGTGGATTTTGTTCAGTCATGCTGGAATGGCCTGTTTGTTGTTAGGGTTATTCAGATGTCGGGAGTAGCGGTAGCGCCTTCCTGGAGGCGAACTGCCAGTCACCATCGGCATTGCGCTGATACACGTCGTGATACTCGGCCAAAGCGACGGGCTGGCATGTTGAATTCTGTCCGCCAGGTGTCCATCGATACAACATCAACATCGCTGTTCCGTGTATCTCATCGGACGATGCAATCCTTATTCTCAGATTAGTGATGACATGACGGGTTTCATATTCAACTTGCGCACGCTCAACCATGGCCGCGGCAATCGCCTCGCGACTCTCTAGAACTGCCTGCGGTGATTCGAAGGTGCCATTTTCCGTAAAAAGGTTTGGTATCGAACGTGCTTGCCCATGATCAATGAGATAACTGAATTCATTGACGAGCGCAGTGATCGCGGTGTGCGAAACGGTATCGATCGAATCAGCCACGAGGCCTCTCTTTTGATATTTCCTGAGCTGAGATTATCTCCATAATTTGTCGTTTGTCAAATTAATAGATATAGTATGTGACAACTGACAAATAACAACACCCATGCACGCCACAACCACGACGCGTTCTACCGACAAAAAATCGGCTAGAAATTCCGAAAAAACCGAGCAGACAAAAAGTCAGCTTTTGGCATCAGGCGTGCGCCTGTTTTCAACATTTGGCTACAACGCGACGAGCACTCGAAGTGTAGAGACGGACGCCGAAGTACAGCGCAATCTCATCACATACCATTTCGGGAGCAAGGAATCATTTTGGAAAGCGTGTGTCCGTCAGTTATTCGATCGTTTCATTGAATCGTTGCGCCCATCCATGGAACAAGCGAGGGATATCGAACCGGTTGAGCGCATCCGCTTCCTCATCCGGAAGTTTATCCGCGCCAGTGCCACCTACCCGGAAGTTATGCGCATCATGTTCGATGAAGGTCGATGTGATGATTGGCGTCTCAGCTGGATCGTAGAACAGTACACCCGAGGATTTCATGGCACCGTCTGTGATTTGTTAGACGATGGTAGAGCCTGTGGTGCATTGCCGAAACTATCGCCAATGCAGTTTTACTATGTGCTTGTCTCCAGTGGTGCGATGTTCGCGATGGCCCCGGAATGCCGAAAGCTGTCGAGCGAAGAGCCTTTTGATGAAAGCACCGTTGACCGCCAAGCCGATGCAATTGCCGCTTTGTTAGCACCTGGGGGAGGCCTATGAAGCCAATCAAAACAGATGTGCTCATTGTTGGTGCTGGTCCCATAGGGCTATGCGCGGCTTTGTTGCTTGAGAAAATTGGACTGGACTACCTCGTTGTTGAGCGCCGTTCGTCGTTGCACATGTCCCCGCAAGCCCATGTCATATCCAGCCGTACGTTAGAGATCTGTCGGAGCGTTGGCGTGAGCGACGTGCCCATTCGGGCGGCTGGCCCGATTCTGACGGACACGATGAATATTCGTTGGGTAGATCGCTTGATCGGTCGCGATCTGGGTTCGTTTTCTATGGGCAGAGATCCCCAATCGATGCAAGACATGCTATCCAATACACCAACCCCGACCACAAACCTCAGCCAAGATCAGTTTGAGCAGGTCCTATACGATCATTTACCACAAGAGAAAGTGCGCTTTGGTGCATCATGGCAAGGTTTTGAGACGGTTGAGCAAGCTTACGTATCTACACTTACTGGCTTGGACAACGTCCAGCTTACCGTGGAGTCTCGATACATCATTGGTGCGGATGGAGCCGGCAGCGTCGTTCGCAAATCGATCGGTGCCAACATGGTTGGACCTGACAATATTCAAACGTACGTCACCATCCATTTCAGCGCGAATCTACGAGAGCAACTCAAGGGGCGTGAGGCCCTGCTGTATTGGGTGATGGAAAAAGAATGCGAAGGTGTGTTCATAGCCCACGACATCGACAGTAACTGGATCTTTATGAAAACTGCCAGCGCGGATGAGCAGATTGACACTGAGGATAAAGACAAGTTTGAGAACCTATTGCGAAAGGCCATAGGCGAAGACGTCGAACTCACAATTAATAGCATCGACGTCTGGCGTATGAGCGCTCAAATCAGTGATGCGTATCAGTCTGGAAATATGTTTTTAGTCGGAGACGCAGCCCATCGGTTTCCTCCCACGGGCGGTATTGGAATGAACACTGGCATTCAAGACGCCCACAATCTCGTATGGAAACTCGCCATGGTTGAGAACGGCGTTAAACCAGCTTTGCTGGAGACTTACGAAGTTGAGCGCAAACCGGTTGCTGAAACAAATTCGACACAAAGTTTGACCAATGCGATGAAAATGTCTGAGGTAGCACAGTCTCTCGATGCTGATGGTGACAAGCAGATATCCATGTCCGACCTAAATGCCGTTTTGACTAATCCGAATTTGAGCGCCAGAACGCAAACAGCAATCGATCATCAGAGCGCACATTTCAATATGTCGGGACTAGACCTTGGGTTCTGTTACAGGTCTAACGCTTTGGTTGAGGATGGAACCCCACCACAATCCGACAATCCTGTCTCGAAGTATCTACCCTCGACTACCCCAGGTGGGCGGATGCCCCACATCTGGTTGACTGTTGGCGAGACGCAACTATCAACTTTAGATCTGATCAACTATGGTCGCTTCTTAGTGCTCGCAACAGACAGTGTGGAAAACCTGGAAGCTGTCACCAATGAGCTACGTGATAAAGGCTATCCGGTCGATTTAGAATCTATAGGTACCGATACAAACCTCCAGCCGGCTGACGATTCGTTTGTTGATTTGTTCAACGGCGAAGTTCTGCTTATACGGCCCGATGGGCACATTGCTGCACGACTTACTGGCGCTAATGCGGCTTATGAGCTTGGACATATAGTCGAGGATTTGTTTCCACTCGATGATTCGTAATGAACGCTCCAATTCGTCTGCTTCTGGCCGAGGTTGTGTAAAAACCGTGTCCAACTTGCGCCCGAACTTCACACTCTTTTGAGCAACTCCCCGGGCTCAATCTCAAAGTAATCACCCAAAGCACTGATCGTATCCGTGTTCGTGTTGTAACCCGGCACGTTTGAAATCCTGGTCAACGTTAGCCGAGATATTCCGGTCTCTTCGCTCACCTCATTCAAAGTAATCCGGCGGCCTTCCCGGAAAGACTTCTCATCTAATGCCTGTTTGAAAAGGATGTGGAGCACGTGCCTTCGTGACCGACCGTGGTGGCCGCATGCCCCCAGCGAGCGCGATCCAATCCGCGGAATCCAGTCGAAGGCAATAGTCCCGCCACGTATGCCGAATGGCTTCGAGGTCTTCCAGGCTTACAATACGCGCCACCGGGTCGTCGATCTTGTCGCTCATGTGACTTCCCTCACCTTTCCGAACATCCTCAAGTGGAATGTCAATTACTCAGAAGACAGTGACCCAATTTGATGGCTACCTCACCTGCGGGCGAGTTTCGGCCGTCTACAGAACGTACCCACGTTCATTGTGTTCGGAAAGATCCAACCCAAGAACCTCGTTGTCACCTGTGACCCGATTAGTTCCAACGAGCCGCCCGACCAGAAGAAGAATCGCCCAGGTAACCACGGCCGTATAGACCATGACGGCAACTGCCCCGATAAACTGCGTCAACAACTGACTACCTATGGAAATAGTCTCTTGACCGGCAAAAATCCCAAGCGTTTTACTAGCAAAAACTGCCGTCATCATGATTCCAAGAAATCCTCCAACTGCGTGCACCGGAAAAACGTCGAGAGTGTCGTCGATTTTCAACTTCTGTTTCATGATGTTGGTTGCATAAAAACAGACCAGGCCAGCGGCAACACCGATCACCAACGCACCAGCAGGTCCAACAAAGCCAGACGCGGGTGTAATGGTTCCGAGGCCGGCTACCATACCGGTCACTGCGCCGAGGGCGCTTGGTTTTCCGTACTTAATCCATTCGACGGACATCCACGTGAACGCACCGGCTGCTGCTGAGATATGAGTCGCAGCGATAGCCATGGCTGCATTACCACCGGCGGTCAATGCGCTCCCGCCATTAAAACCGAACCAACCAACCCAGAGCATACCCGCCCCGGCCATCGTCAGTGTCATGTTGTGCGGTGGCATGGGCTGGGTGGGAAATCCTTGCCGCGCTTTTAGCACCAACGCCGTCACCACAGCCGCCGTACCCGCCGTAATGTGCACGACACTGCCACCGGCAAAGTCGAGAAATCCCCGTTCGAATAACCAGCCGCTTTCGGCCCAAACCCAATGCGTGATCGGTGCATACACAATAATTGACCAAAGCGCTGTAAACAGCAGGACCGAAACAAAGCGCATCCGTTCTGCAAAACCACCCACAATGAGTGCCGGCGTAATAATCGCGAAGGTCAGTTGGAAGATCGCGAAGCTCGACTCCGGAATCGTTCCCCATAATGCTTCCTCGCCGACGCCAGCGAAGAGGGCTTTCGAAAGTCCTCCAATTAGAGAATTGCCAACATCAAACGCAAGGCTGTAGCCAATCAAGAGCCAAAGGATCGTCACCACACAGGTAATCGAGAAACATTGCATCAACACACTAAGGACGTTGCGCGAACGCACCAAACCGGCATAAAAAAGCGACAGCCCGGGAATGGTCATGAAGAGTACTAACGCCGTTGACGTCAAAATCCATGCGGTATCACCGGCATTCAGATCGTCTGCGCTCGCCCAGTTAACGCCAAGTACCAACGCAACCACCGAAATACGTTTAGCCTGCTGAACCCAATCGCTCGAGCTAAATTTCATCCCCGACCTCCAAAGCTTGCTCCGATAACGCCCGTCGTCCATTTACAAATGGGACTTGTTCAAACTGCATCGACCCCTGTTTCACCCGTCCGAATACGAACAACTTCTTCAAGACCGAACACAAACATTTTCCCATCCCCAACTTTTCCAGTATTTGCCGTTCGACTGATCGCTTCCATGCATTGGTCCATCAGACCATCGTCAACGGCAACTTCTATTTTCATTTTGGGCAGGAAATCCACGACATATTCCGCCCCGCGATACAGTTCTGTGTGTCCCTTCTGACGACCGAAGCCCTTAACTTCAGTCACCGTCATTCCTGTCACGCCAATCTCCGATAGTGCCTCGCGCACTTCATCGAGTTTGAACGGCTTGATTATCGCGGAAATAAATTTCATCGCTCCAATTCTCCTATGTGGTGCTCAGGGCCAAGACCCCAAAACAATCTCTCCTCGCCAAAATTTCTCGGCCAAACATCTTGAACACATTAGCCATCGGCATCAACGGTCCCCTCGAGTTGCCCAGGTTGTTAATGTCGCAACGGCTTATGTGGGGTACACCCAAAGGTTCACACTGCATTATCTTGTAAGCACTCCTTCATCGACGACGAAACCGACGACTTCCTCTAGGCCCTGACCCGTCAAAAGATTGGTGAAAACAAAAGGTGCCTCGCCACGCATTTTGCGCGCGTCGCGTTCCATCACATCAAGCGATGCGCCCACGTGCGGCGCTAAGTCCGTCTTATTAATGATGAGCAAGTCTGAACGCGTAATCGCCGGCCCACCCTTTCTGGGTATCTTTTCGCCCGCCGCAACGTCGATGACATAAATCGTCATATCAACTAGCTCTGGGCTGAACGTCGCGCTCAGATTGTCACCACCGCTTTCCAAAATCACAACGTCGAGCTCGGGAAATCTCGTCGTAAGATCTTCGATAGCGACCATGTTCATCGAAGCATCTTCTCGAATGGCCGTGTGAGGACAACCGCCAGTCTCCACCCCAACGATCCTGTCTTCCGACAGTGCTTGAGAGCGGACCAACATCTCAGCATCTTCGTGCGTGTAGATATCGTTGGTAACCACCGCTATTTCGTAGTCTCCACGCATCCGTTTACACAACGCTTCCACTAGCGTCGTTTTACCCGAGCCCACAGGACCGCCAATTCCAACTCTCAACGCTGGTTTCATCCTGATGCCTTCACGATCGAAAGATCCTTGAGTACTGTGTTTCATGCCACATGCTGGCAAGAGCCAGTCCAGGTGCACTATTGCCAATGTCTTCATCCGAACACTCGAGCGCTTCGTCAACGGCCATTGGTATATGTTCGATCAGATCCCGGAGTACCAGTTGACCCTCCGTGTGCCCAAGAGGAATCAATTTTGTAGCGCCTAACACTTGATTCTCACACCATGCCCAGGCGTATCCACTCAATGCATCTAAACCAGTAATTCCAGCGTTAACAGCGAACACTGAAAACGCGACCACATACCCAGGCCGCCACTTAGGGATTGGTTGATCCAGCTCCGCGGCCAATCGCATGAGTGTTATACCCATTGCGTCTTCCTCGTCACGCAGCTCCCTCGTTTCGCGGTGGGACCGACAAACATCATCCCAATATCCAAGGTCGGCCGTGTCCTTAGAACTCCAAGCCCGATGGGCTCGATGGATGATAGGTAAATCGATATGGGCGATGGTGTGGTGAAGTAGCTCGGATATCCATTTCAGGGCATCGGTCCGATCGCCAATCCAGCCGCACTGCACGGCATGCTCGAGACCTTGGGAATATTGATAGGCCCCAATAGGAAGCATCGGACTAATGAGCTGCCAGAGCTTTGCGGGGTTATGCGGAGGCATGGGAGTGTGAGTGAGCGCTGTACGCCCCCGATTCTGGTTCAAACGGTGCCCAGTGCTCTTTAGGCTCTAATCCGAGCTCTTGCAACATGCTGTCCAGGACATGATCCTGGAGATAGCGCAGCCAACCCAAACCAATCTGTACCGAAACGTGGCGATTACCTAGGTGATACGCGGCCTTGACTAATACTTCAGCATCATCACTGGCGACCGTCGACACCCGCTCACACGCCGCGATAATGTGAACAATACTCCCCCCGTCAGAAACCAGACTGTCGCCTCCACGCATCAACGTTCCTCTCGGTAGGTTGATCGTTATATTCTGGCCTGACCGAGTTTGCGTCCGCTGCCGAGTCTTCTGTCGACGCTGAAACGAGAGTATGACGGTCCCATCCGAATCCGAACTTGCGGTTCGATCTGTTCGGTCACAAATTGTGTATGTCTCCAAAGTCCCCGTGTCTCCCTTCAAAAGAGAAAGAATCTTTGCGCCAGGGGTAGTTCGGTCGCCGGTTCACATGTCAGCAGTTCACCGTCGGCACGGACCTCGTACGTCTCGGGATCGACTTCGATTTCTGGGGTCCAGTCGTTCAACACCATGTCCGCTTTGCCGATCACCCGAGTTCCCTTAACCGGCACGACCTCTTTGGCTAGCCCAAGACGTTCGGCTATCCCGGCTTCGCTTCCTGCACGCGAAACAAAAGAGACCGACGTCGCAGCCAGTGCTCCCCCAAAGGCCCCAAACATGGGGCGATAATGGACGGGTTGCGGGGTTGGTATCGACGCGTTTGGATCGCCCATAGGGGCCGCGACAATCATGCCGCCTTTTATGATTAATGCCGGTTTAGCACCAAAAAATCGAGGTTCCCAAAGCACCAGATCTGCAAGTTTTCCTGCTTCGACAGAACCAATATGTTCCGCCATCCCATTGGCGACAGCAGGATTGATGGTGTACTTCGCGATGTAGCGTTTGACCCGAAAGTTGTCATGTCGAGGATTGTCCTCGGCAAGATAACCTCTCTGCACTTTCATTTTGTGAGCAGTCTGCCAGGTGCGACAAATAACCTCTCCCACTCTGCCCATCGCCTGCGAATCAGAGGCGATCATCGAGAACGCTCCTAGATCATGCAGAATATCTTCAGCGGCAATCGTTTCGCGTCGTATACGCGATTCCGCAAAAGCAACGTCTTCGGGAATACTCGGATCAAGATGATGACAGACCATGAGCATGTCGAGGTGTTCATCAACCGTGTTGACCGTATAGGGACGCGTCGGGTTCGTTGATGAGGGTAGAACATTGGGTAAACCGCACGCCTTGATGATGTCCGGCGCATGGCCTCCCCCAGCGCCTTCGGTATGAAAAGTATGGATCGATCGTCCCTTGAATGCTGCGAGCGTATCTTCCACGAATCCCGATTCGTTGAGGGTGTCTGTATGTATGGCCACTTGGACATCTGCCGCTTCGGCAACATTAAGGCAATTGTCGATGGCGGCGGGCGTTGTGCCCCAATCCTCGTGAAGTTTTAGCCCCATGGCTCCGGCCCGGACCTGCTCCTCCAATGCAATTGGGAGACTCGCGTTTCCCTTGCCCATGTAGCCGATATTCATCGGTAATCCATCGGCCGCCTGCAGCATTTTCCCGATGTGCCACGGACCTGGAGTGCACGTGGTGGCATTTGTACCGGTCGCCGGGCCTGTCCCGCCTCCAAGCATTGTTGTAATTCCCGACATCAGTGCTTCTTCTATCTGTTGAGGACAGATGAAGTGGACGTGTGCATCGATACCACCCGCAGTAAGTATCTTGCCTTCTCCTGCAATCACCTCCGTTCCCGGGCCGATGACGATGTCCACCTCAGGTTGGGTGTCGGGATTTCCCGCCTTACCAATTGCAGCAATACGCCCGTCTTTTATGCCCACATCAGCTTTGACGATCCCCCAATAATCCACAATGAGTGCATTCGTAATAACCGTATCGACCGTCTCGTCCGATGATCTCTGGCTCTGGCCCATGCCGTCGCGAATCACCTTGCCTCCACCAAATTTCACCTCGTCGCCATACACCGCCCAGTCTTTCTCGACCTCGATAATTAGGTCTGTGTCTGCAAGACGTACTCGATCACCCGTGGTTGGTCCATACATCTCGGCATATGCTCGACGGTTGAGTGTGCTCATTCTGTATCCTCCAGGTGACCCATCACTTTGGCATTGAAGCCAAATATCTGACGTGATCCTGAATATTCAACCAGTTGAACCTCCCGCTCCTGGCCAGGCTCGAAACGAACGGCTGTCCCCGCCGGAATATCCAGGCGAAAGCCCCTCGCGGCATCCCTATCAAACGCTAACGCTCGGTTCGTTTCATAAAAGTGGAAGTGGGAGCCGACTTGAATGGGTCGATCGCCGGTATTTGAAACCATCGTGCGA
>DCBA01000045.1:0-8218 GCA_002313255.1 Gammaproteobacteria bacterium UBA1119
TCGGTCACACGAGTCCGGCCGGTCGAAGGTCTTGGAGTCTTCTATGTCCTCGATCAAATGAAAATGTATCGGGTGATGCGGGACATGGGAACACTGCCGCAGTTCGTTTCGGCATGGTCGGAGAGCACTATCCCTGAAGATGCCATGATCCCGGCGCAGAACGCTGCGCAGATCCTGATGCGTGTAGTGACCGAGAAATTGAATCAGCCGGTGGCCGAAAAACAAATCGACGTTTGCGTGTCCCACGACCTTTCTCTTTACCTGGTTCGTGACCGACTGCTGCGAGAATCCTCGGAACAAGGTCCCGTCGAGTTTCTCGATGCACTGGTGGCGTTTCGCCGTGACGATCGAGTGTGGTTACAAAGCTCCCGGACGACCCCCGTCGATATCTCGGCGGAGCTTGCTCGCTAGGGCAGCGTATCGAGAAACTCCCTCAGTATTCCGTTGAACGTGCAGGGTTGTTCGAAATAGGTCGAGTGGCCTGCCCCATCGACAAAACTTCGGTCTGCGCCGATGTCATCGGCGACTGCGGATAAAACGTATGGTGGAAACAAGGGATCGAGATCGCTAGCAAGGACGTGAAACGGGACATTGCTATCCAGCACTTGTTGCGGAGAGACTCCGACTTCATCGTCGCGAATGTTCGGTGCCGATCCGATGTTGAATGCGGCGATCTGCTGATATAGCAACGCCCGATCTGGGTGATTCAATGCAAAAGGCTCACTGATCGCGCGATTAATAAGTCCGCCGCCTTCGGCGATACGTTCGGTTAGTTGGGTCCAGTTATCGGCCACAACCTGGTTCCGAACCGCGCCCGGTGTGTTTGCTAAAAAGACGCCGCGGACACGATCAGGATGAAATACAGCGGCCCGCACGCCGGTCCAGCCGCCCATGGATTGGCACACGATGGTGGCGGAGTCGATCTCGGCGGCGTCCAATATTGCAATGAGATCGGATTCGAAGAGCAGCGCGTTTTGTTGTTCGGGCGGACAAGCTGACCGGCCGAAACCGCGATGGTCGAACACCACGACCTGGTACGAATCGATAAAAGTGGGCACTTGTTGCCACCAGCTCGCGGCATTGCCACCGGCACCGTGGGCAAAAACCAAGGCACCGTTGGATGATTCCGAGTATCCGTGCAGTTCGAAATAAAGCTCGACACCGTCGTTTGTTGCGTTGGGCATAGGACGTTCTCCCTTTTGGGCGCGTTTCGTCGATTGTCTGTCGATGTGCGATTGAATTGATAGAGCGCACCTGCGAGGTGAGGGTCGAGGTGCCGTTTCGAGGGTGTTTTGACGGCACGTTTCGTAGTAGGCGAGAATCGTCTTCTCGATGGCCGGATTGAGCGTTTACTGTGAACATGCCGAGTTTCGTTTACATACTAGTAGCATGCGTTGGCACACTACACGCTAGCGTGGCCGATACCGTCTATGGCGAATCGGGCATGGTGGTCTCGCGTTCGCAGATCGCGAGCAATGTAGGTCTAGAAACTTTGAAACAAGGCGGCAACGCGGTTGATGCGGCGGTCGCCACGGCGTTTACCCTCGCTGTTACTCATCCATCTGCCGGTAATCTCGGCGGCGGCGGATTCATGGTGATCTGCCTCGCCGATGGGACCCAGATCGTTAACGATCATCGTGAAAAGGCACCCATTGACGCGAGCCGAGATATGTATCTCGATGCGAACGGGGACATCATCCCTGGACTGTCACGGAATACTCATAAAGCAGTGGGCGTTCCCGGAAGTGTGGATGGACTGCTCGCTGCGCTGGAGCGGTACGGATCCTTACCCCGGGCGCGTGTGCTTGCCGACGCGATCGAGTTGGCGCGGGACGGATTTCCTCTCCCCGCCGATATCGCTCGTCAATTTGCTCAGCGGTCGGAACGACTCGGTCGATTTCCGGGCGGTCGAGCAGCCTTTCAGAAGTCTGATGGGACCAAATACGTTGCGGGCGACCTATGGAAACAGCCTGATTTGGCCAAAACCCTTGAGCGGATCGCCAGACGCGGTCGCGCTGGATTCTATGAAGGCGATACCGCCGATATGCTCGTGGGTGAAATGCGGCGTCATGGCGGACTCGTCAGCCATGACGACCTGAAAGATTACCGCTCAGTATGGCGGGATCCCGTCGTCGGTACCTATCGCGATTATTCCATCGTGTCGATGCCACCGCCTTCCTCGGGTGGTGCCCTGCTGATCCAGATGCTCAACATGATGGAACCCTTTGCCGTCGGTGCGATGGGATACGGTAGTGCCGACGTCATGCATTTGATGATCGAAGTCGAACGACGGGCCTACGCAGATCGCGCGGAGCACCTCGGCGACCCGGATTTTTTTCGCGTGCCGCTGCAACAACTCGTTGATAAGGGCTATGCGCGACAACGCTTTAACGGGTTTGATCCAGATCGCGCCGGGATCTCCGCCGGCGTGAACGCTGGGGCGTTTGCGCACGAGAGCAAGGAGACGACGCACCTATCGATCATGGATCGAAACGGCAACGCGGTAGCGCTGACCACGACCTTGAACAGTGGATACGGTTCGCACATCGTCGTCGAAGGTGCGGGATTTCTCCTTAACAACGAAATGGATGATTTTTCTTCTAAGCCGAATACGCTGAACCAATTCAATTTGATTGGTCGAGAAGCCAATGCCATCGAGCCTCGCAAACGGATGTTGAGTTCAATGACGCCGACGGTCGTGCTACGAGACGGCAAGCCGTTTCTTGTGACGGGATCTCCGGGAGGTTCGACCATCATTACCACCGTATTGCAGGTCCTCGTGAACGTCATCGATCACGGCATGACGTTGTCGGAAGCCGTTTCGTCGCCACGTTTTCATCATCAGTGGATCCCAGACTCGATCACCGTCGAGGCGGATAGCTTTAGCGCGGGGACGCTCGATGCGCTTCGGAAGAAAGGCCATTTAGACATTCGACCTGCGCGGTACGGCCTCGGTGATGCGAATTCCATTATGCGAGTAGACGGCGTGTTGCACGGAGTAGAGGATCCGCGAACACAAGGCGGCGCTGCGGGTTACTAACGATTTTTTACCGGCACCTTGGGACGTTCTTTCGGAATTCAAGGTCTTGATTGCTTCGACAAAGGCCGCATTTAGATACCGAAGACAATTGAAAAAAGGAACTTCGGTGATGAACTTAGTTCAGTGGAATCCGCAACGAGACTTTGATGATTTTTTTGACCGGTATGGAACGACGGGGCGTACGTTTTGGCGTGGAGGTGCGCCCGGACACGATTGGATGCCGCTTGTAGACGTCCGTGAAACCGACGAGGGATATCGCTTGGATCTAGAGATCCCGGCAGTGGATCCGAAGGACGTGTCGGTACGGTTGGACGAGCGAGTGCTAAGCATTTCTGGCGAGCGTCCGTTTGATGCTGTTGATGAGGGCCAGCGACTACGTCATCGGGAGCGCCGCTACGGCCGGTTCACCCGAAGTTTTCGCTTACCCGAAGACGCCGATGGCGACAACATCGTTGCCGATGCACGCAACGGGGTATTGTCGATTATGGTAGGCAAGTGTTTGCAACCAGAAGGCAAGGTCATCGAAGTTCAATTCGCTTCGTAACCCGAGCTCGGCGAGCGGTAACTCGCTCGCCACAAGGGGTGCATGATATTTCCGCACGTGTTGGACCATCTTGTTTAGTGGGTTGACGGATCGCGAGCAAGGGGAACTGGAAAGGGTACACTACGCGGCTCGGTTCTGGGTCCGTGTGAGGGCCCGGCACCGTAATCCGAATGCTCAATCCTGTGCGGGAAGGACATTAAAGGGCCATGAGTCTTGATAGTTTTAACAGCAAACGAACGTTAACTGTTGGAGGAAACGAATACGTCTATTTCAGTATCGATGCGGCAGAACATGAAGGACTAGGTAACGTCTCCCGTCTTCCGGTTTCGCTTAAGATTCTGTTCGAAAATCTTTTGCGTTTCGAAGACGCTGTTACCGTTACGACTGACGACATTCGTGCCCTTGGCAATTGGGTAGCGAATCCGCCCAATGCCCAAGAGATTGCTTATCGACCAGCGCGCGTGCTCATGCAGGATTTTACTGGCGTGCCCGCGGTCGCCGATTTGGCGGCCATGCGTAGCGCTGTCGTTGATGCGGGATACGATCCCAATGTGATTAACCCGCTCTCCCCGGTGGATCTTGTCATTGATCATAGCGTTATGGTGGATAACTTCGGCACCGCTGACGCGTTCGACCAAAACGTGGCGATTGAAATGGAGCGCAACCGCGAACGGTATCGGTTTCTCCGATGGGGACAGAGTGCATTTGACAACTTTCGGGTCGTGCCGCCCGGCACGGGGATTTGTCACCAAGTTAATCTGGAGTACTTAGCCAAAGTGGTTTGGACCAAGGCGCTGGATGGAGAGGTCCTGGCGTACCCGGATACGTTGGTGGGGACCGACAGCCATACCACCATGGTTAATAGCCTTGGGGTGTTGGGTTGGGGCGTTGGTGGTATTGAAGCGGAGGCCGCCATGCTTGGTCAGCCGGTATCGATGCTCATTCCGGATGTCGTTGGGTTTCGGCTCACCGGCAAGCTGGCCGATGGCATTACCGCCACTGACCTTGTCCTCCGAGTTGTGGAAATGCTTCGTGCATTTGGTGTGGTGGGTAAATTTGTCGAGTTTTTTGGCGATGGCCTGGACCATCTAACGCTCGCCGACCGCGCCACGATCGCCAACATGGCACCTGAGTATGGAGCCACTTGCGGAATTTTTCCGATCGACCAAGAAACGGTCGATTATTTGCGCCTTTCCGGACGTGACCGTGACGCGATTGAGCTTGTCGAGTCCTATGCAAAAACCCAAGGCATGTGGCGCTATAAAGAGAACGAACCCGTGTTTACCGCGACGCTTGAGCTGGACATGGGAACAATCGAACCGGCGCTAGCGGGGCCGAAAAGACCTCAGGACCGGGTCCTGATGCGTGACATGAAGACGGTCTTTGACGAAGGCCTGGAACTGACCGGACGAACACCGGATGCGCAGCGGGTACTGGTGGCTGGAAAGGACTACGATCTCGGTCACGGAGACGTCGTGATTGCTGCGATCACGTCGTGTACGAACACGTCCAACCCCGCCGTGATGCTGGCCGCGGGGCTCGTCGCCCAAAAGGCCAGCGCGTGTGGCCTGACCGCCAAACCGTGGGTCAAGACGTCGTTGGCGCCGGGATCAAAGGTTGTTACGGAATACCTCGAACAAACGGGCCTGCAGGCCTCGCTCGACGCGGTCGGATTTCATCTGGTCGGATACGGATGTACCACATGTATCGGTAATTCCGGTCCATTGGATGAGGCCGTGTCGACCGCGATCTTAGATGGCGATCTTGTGGTGGCGTCGGTGCTCTCGGGGAATCGCAATTTTGAGGGCAGGGTGCACCAGGAAGTTCGTACGAATTGGCTCGCTTCGCCGCCGCTCGTTGTCGCTTATGCGCTCGCAGGAACGACCCGTATCAACTTATCGGAAGATCCAATCGGTGAAGCCGCCGATGGAAACCCGATATACCTACACGATATTTGGCCGTCGAATAGCGAAGTTCGTGAAGCCATGAGCCAGGTGTCGGCCGATATGTTCGAGCGTCAGTATGCTGATGTATTCAGTGGCCCGGAGTCATGGCAGGCGATCGATGTTAGCGATGCGGACACCTATGCGTGGGAGAATTCGACCTACATCAAGCAACCACCGTTCTTCTCGGTCGGCGCGAGTCTTAACCAGGGTGTGGAAATTCGAAAGGCACGGGTTCTCGCGGTACTAGGCGATTCCGTTACGACAGATCACATTTCGCCCGCAGGGGCGATCCAGCCCGCAAGTCCTGCAGGTGAATATCTGCAACAACAGGGCGTTAACGTTGTTGACTTCAATTCCTACGGTAGCCGGCGCGGTAATCACGAAGTGATGATGCGGGGAACATTCGCCAATATACGCATCCGCAATGAAATGGTGCCCAGTACCGAAGGCGGTTATACCACGCATATTCCGACGGGCGACCAGCTTTCTATTTACGATGCCGCCGTTCGTTATCAGGGCGAGGATATCCCCTTGGTCGTTTTTGCCGGGAAGGAGTATGGCACCGGCTCAAGTCGTGACTGGGCTGCGAAGGGAACCCGTTTGTTAGGGATCAAAGCCGTGATTGCGGAGAGTTTCGAACGGATCCATCGTTCCAACCTTATTGGGATGGGCGTCCTGCCGCTACAGTTTATCGAGGGAGCGACGAGGGCGACGCTAGCGATCCAAGGTGATGAAATCGTTGACATTATGTTGCCTGGCTCGGACGTCGAAATCGTTCCTCGCCAACGTCTTGAGCTCCGGATCAGCCGTCCGGACGGGACCGTACAACCCGCGATTGTTGAAAGCCGGCTCGATACAGAAAACGAGATCGAATACTTCAAGAGCGGAGGTATCTTGCAGTACGTACTGAATAACCTCGTTGCCGAATAAGTTCGATAGTTGCTGGATGGTTCGTACCCGGCTCCGTAATCGGTAGGGTGATGGCAACACCACCGTAAGTTCGTCATCAAGTGAATCAACCGACCTACGCCGTACCCAAAGCCATTGTCTTCGACATGGATGGAACCCTGATCGATTCGGAACGACTCCAATTGCAGTGTTTCATGGAAGTGACCAGAAAATACGGGTACGAAGCCAGGAAAGAACTCTACCTCCAGTGCATTGGCGCGACTGGAGCTACGGCGCGGAGGATCCTGGCCGAGGCGTACGGTCCGCAGTTTCCGTTACAGAAAGTCCTGACGGATTGGCGTGAGCGTTACGACGAGCTGCTCGCTTCGGGTGAATTGCGATTGAAAGAGGGCGCCCGACCTTTGCTGGAAATGGTGACGGCGCTCGGACTCCCGTGCGCACTAGCGACACAAACGCGGCGGGTGCTTACCGAAAGAAAATTGCGATTAACCGGCGTGCTTAATTATTTCGATGCTTTGGTGACAGGCGACGACGTACGAATGGGTAAGCCAGATCCAGAACATTACATGATAGCGGCCGCGAAACTTGGTGTAACACCGCGGGAATGCTGGGCACTGGAGGATTCGGAGAACGGGGTGCGTTCAGCTTTAGGTGCGGGATGTGTTGTGTTTCAAATACCTGATTTGGTGCCGGTCTCCGTACCTCTCACCACCTTGGGCCAGACCATATTAAACTCCCTCGCTGAGGTGGCGGATATTTTTGAGAAAGCAGTCGCGACCACGATCGGCCGCCATTGACGGTTGACTAAAGATAAATGGCCGCGAGCACGTACGTCAGAACTAACCACATAATGATCGTTAAAGGCGCCCCAACTTTGACGAAATCGCTAAATCTGTAACCGCCGGCGCTCATCACGAGGAGATTTTTTTTGTACGCCATAGGGGTTGCGTAACTCATGTTTGCGCCGAATAGAACGGCGAGAATGAACGGTTCGTAGGGAAGTCCGAGTTTGGTTGCAATGCCAATGGCGATCGGTGTTCCAATGACCGCGGCTGCATTGTTGGAGATCACGTTCGTAAGGATCGCAAATAACAGCATGAGGGCTGAAAGTACGATCACGGGGGACTGACCGAGTGTGACGTACAAGAAGACGTCGGTGATGTAATCCGTTGCACCGGTTTCGATCAGGGCCTTGCCGAGCGCGAGGCTCGCCGCGACCACAAAAAATACCGAGGGGCTAATGGCGCGTATTGCGGAGCCGAGTCGTAGACAACCTGTAAGAAGCATCAGGAGTACGCCGCTGGTTGCGCTCACAGCGATTGGCATAATACCGGTAGCAGCAGCGGCGACCACGGCGAGTGTTATGGCGAACGCCATTGGTGCTTTGTCCGTCCGCGGAACGGCGGTCGATCCGTCAAGCACCATGAATTCCGCCGACCGTTTGAGCTCGGCGATCTGGTCCCGATTACCCTGCACCAGCAGCACGTCGCCCTGGCTAAGGACCACGTCATCAATCTCTTCGAACGGCGACGGTACGTCCCTGCCTTGGCGATGGAGCGCTAGAACAACGAGTTGATAACGGTCCCGAAAGTGGATCGATTTGAGGTTTGTCCGATCAAGCAGCGAGCCTTGGACTACGGCAATTTCGGCCACGGATTGATCGTCAGCGGAGAGAGGATGGTCTTCGTCAACGGCTTGATCTGAGCTGTCGCCTGAGTAGAGAGTCGCCCCCAACGCCTGGGCGTACGCGGTCAAATGTGCCGCGGTATCTTGAACCCT
>DCBA01000045.1:8543-16454 GCA_002313255.1 Gammaproteobacteria bacterium UBA1119
CTCCGATCGCTGGACTGCCTTCTTCGAGTACGAGTCGACCTACGAACAAGCGCGGTGACGCGTTATCCAACTCAAGTTTTCTGTCGGGCAAGAGCCTCGGCGCGATAAGCCAAAGGTAGGCGCATCCCGCAAGACTCGCGATACAGGCAGGCAAGGCAAAATCGAACATGCTGAATCGAACAGCCCCCAGATCGGCTGCGATAGAAACGACCAATAGATTGGTCGACGTTCCGATGGTTGTTGCCATCCCGCCGACGAGGGTGGCGAATCCGACGGGCATTAAAATGCGCGAGGCGGAAGATCCTGTCCGCAAGCACACACTGATCAAAATAGGCAGAAATAAAACCACGATCGGCGTGTTGTTAACGAAGGCCGACAAGACTCCGCCGAGGATGAGCGTTACAAATAAAGCGGCAGATGGGGCCGCGCTCCAGAATTTGGCGAGGTATCTCCCAATCGGCTCTGGCGCACCGGTCACCACCAGACCTTGGCCCACGACCATGAGGGCGCAGACGGCCACCAACGCCTCGTGTCCCAATCCATAAAAAAAGCTGACGGTTTAAGGTCACCGAACGGAAAGATCGCGAAGCCCGCAGCAAGTACCGCGAGCAGTCCAAAGCTTGATATTTCGAGCGGATATCGGTCCCGCGTAAACGCCCAGAGAGCGAGAACAGTCAGAGCCATGGCGCCGAGTGCGTGTAAATTGGGAACTTGCGGGAACATCATCAGCGGTAACGCTGCCACATGAGATCAAGCCTGCGGATTAGAGGTCACGTAAAATGGTCGCGGGCGGTGTGCTAATTAGCGAGCGCGTGCCCAAATAGCCTACCGTGACGACAATCAAGGCACCAATAAGCGGACCCACTAGCCAGAACCACGGCCTTGCTTGATAGGACATCTCAAAGACTTGGGACTCCAATGCATAGACGGTGATTTCAGCGCCAACGACGGCAACAACTCCGGCGAACAGTCCCAGGATAGCGAATTCGCTCGCGAGCGATCCCGCGATGAGTCGACGCGACCCACCCAGCGTTCGGATTAGGGCATGTTCTTTCATGCGCTGATCCCGGCTCGCTTGAATGGAAGCAATGAGCACAAGGGCGCCGGCCCCCAAGACAAGAAACAGAATCAACTCGACGGCTTGAGTGACACGGGAAACAATTTGCTTTACTTGGTTAATCAGTTCATCGACCTCGATGACAGTAATGGTGGGGTATTTACTAAGGATGTCATTAAGGAAGCGCTTGCGATCGGGAGAAAGATAGAAGCTTGTCATAAAGGTTGCTGGCACGTCGGCTAGCGCGGCCTCGGAGAATATGATGAAGAAATTAGGCCGCAAGCTGTCCCACTCAACGGTGCGCACATTAGCCACTTTTGCCACGACCTTAAGGCCACCGAGATCAAACGTTAACTGGTCGCCAACTCCCAATCCCCAACCAAACGCGTACCCCTGCTCGATCGAGACGAGGGATTCTTGAGTGTCGCTGGGCCACCAGGAACCGGCGATCATTTTGTTGTTCGGTGGAAGTTCGCTGGTCCAGGTGAGGTTACGTTCGGATGATAAACGAGGGCTACCGCGATCTGCTGAGCGACTCCGTCGTTGATAATCGCGAACCGGGACACCGTTCACAGCCTCGATACGGCCACGCATCATGGGAAAAAGCTTCCCGTCATAGTCTGTGTGCTCTTCGAGAAGCGACTGCATCGCACCGACCTCGTTGCTCGTCACATTCATAACGAAATGGTTCGGTGCATTTTCGGGAATTTGTTGTCGCCATTCGTCGATGAGGGACGTCCGTATCAACACCAAGATGAGTAGCAACATAATAGCGAGACCAAAGATCATGATCTGGGCAACGTTTTCTCGCCGACGACGTTGCAACCCGGCGAGTGCAAGCCGCCAAAGACTACCCGCTTGCATTCCGGCTAGGCGTCCGCCACGTAGTAATAATGTCGCGATGACGCCGAATACCAGACACACCAAACAACCGCCAGCGAGTGCCCAGAAGGTCAGCCACAAACTGTTGCTGTACCAAACGAGAAGTATCAACGCACCGCACGTTCCGAGCCCATAGGTAATGAGGCCAGATGTGGTTGTGACGTTGAGTTCACGCCGGACGGCGCGCATTGGCGATATGTTCTTGAGTGCTAATAAAGGAGGCAGTGCGAACGCGATGAGGCAAATGAATCCCGTCGCAGCGCCCAACCAAAGCGGGCGAGCGCTGGGCAAAGGCAAGTCGGTCGGAAGATAGGTCGCGAGCAGTTGCACGATTCCTAAGTGAATGCCGGTGCCGAGCAATAGACCTAAAACCACACCAACCACGCCTAGAACCGTGAGTACGCCGAAGTATCCCCATTGGATTTCATTCGGGGTGGCGCCTAATGTTTTCAGAACGCTCACGTGATCGTAATGACGCTTTGCGTACCGGTTCGCCGAGAGGGCGACCGCGATGCCGGCCAAGATTACGGCAAGCAGCCCTCCGAGCAACAAGAAGCTCTCGGCTCGATCCAGCGCTGAACCAATCGATGGGCTCGATTCTCGGATGCTTTGCCAACGATAGTTGCCACTTGCCATAAATTGATCGCGAAATCGCTCTCGATACTCATTGAGCGCGCGGTCGTCGCCGGCGAGGAGGAGTCGGTATCCGATGCGGCTTCCTGGTTGTATAACCCGGGTTGCGGGCACGTCGGCCAGCCGCATCAACACGCGAGGTCCGAGATCAAATAAGCTTCCGCCGCGGTCGGGTTCGGACGTCAAGACGCGAGATATTTTTAGTTTTTCATAGCCGACCTGAACGAAATCTCCAAGTACCACACCGAGTGAAGGGAACAAACGTGAATCAAGCCAAACCTCCCCGCGCTCAGGGACGGATTCCGTGGGACGATCGGTGGTGAAAGGTTGATCGGATATTCGCAAGGTACCTCGCAATGGATAGGTTTCGCTTACTGCTTTGACGCTCACTAACTGGTTGCGGCCAGCGGACGTCTCGGCGTACACCATCGACGGGAACGACAACGTGTCGGAGATGGCCAAGCCTTGAGAAATCGCTGCAGCACGAAATGAATCTGGAATGGGCTGACTACCGGAAAGGACCCGATCGGCAGCCAAGAAACTGGTCGATTCAGCCAGCAACGCCTGTTGGAGCCGATCAACGAATAGCGTGATTGCGCTCACCGTACCCACAGCGACGAGCAGGGCCGCAAGTAGCAGTCGCAGTTCCCCAGCACGCCAATCGCGAGCGACCAGTCGCAGTATTAAACGAACGTTCATGGGACGGTCCGGCCCTCGGCAAGAGTCATCCGTCGATCACAACGACTAGCTAGTGACTCATCATGGGTAACGAGAACGAGGGTCGTATGTTCCTCTCGGTTTAGTTCGAACAGTAGATCCGCGATCCGGGCGCCCGTGGTTAAATCGAGGTTTCCTGTCGGTTCATCGGCAAACAGAACACGCGGTCTTGAGGCGAACGCTCGGGCCATAGCGACGCGTTGTTGTTCCCCGCCTGATAATTGACGCGGATAGTGTGTGGTCCGTTCGGCGAGACCCACTCGTTCTAGGTACCTGGATGCCGCTTGCATCGGTTCGGGATCGCGACGTAGTTCGGCCGGGAGCATCACGTTTTCGAGCGCGGTTAAGCTATCAATCAATTGGAAGGTCTGGAAAACGAAACCGACGTAACGACCCCGTGCCTTTGCGCGTTCTTCCTCTGACATTGCGGTGATCTCTTCGCCGTCTAAATGAACGGTCCCTGATGTCGGTAGGTCCAGGCCCGCCAAGAGTCCCAGGAGTGTTGTTTTTCCCGATCCGGACTGTCCGAGGATGGCGACCGCTTCGCCAGAATTGATTTCGACGTCGACGCCATCCAAGATCGTAAGCAACCCCTCTGCGGTTGGGACGGACTTGACTAGCTTGTTTGCACGGAGAATTGGTGTGGCCATGTCACTTCGGCCCTTGGTGCTTCTGGCGTTCGTGTCATTCATATCGATCGCGAGCGCTGCGAGTGAAAGGGTACTAACGGTTGTCGTGATGGGCGACAGTATCAGCGCCGCATATGGGATTCAACGCGAGCAAGGTTGGGTCGCACTTTTGGGCCAACGACTAGGTCAGTACTCAAGGGCGACAAATGTCGTTAACGCCAGCCTCAGCGGAGAGACCACGGCCGGTGGACGGGTTCGGATGATGCGGATTCTCGAATCACACAAACCGGACATCGTCATCCTTGAGCTGGGCGGCAACGATGGGCTTCGTGGGTACCCTGTCGCGTCTATTCGAGAAAACATGGAAGTCATGGTGAAACTTGCCCGGGACCACGGCGCTGCGGTCATCATTCTTGGCATGGCTATTCCTGCCAATTACGGCCCCCGGTACACAAACGCTTTTCGAGCGGTATTTATAGAAACGGCAATGGACACGGACAGTCAGTTGGTTCCCTTTCCTGAGGGCATTGCAACTGTCGACGAGTTGATGCAAGCCGACGGCATTCACCCCAATGCAAAGGCTCAGTCAAAGCTGCTGGACAATGTATGGCCTGTCCTAAAGCAGGTACTGGATAGTCGGTCGAAGGGTTAATGGCTAGAAAGCGGCGTTATCGGAAGGCGTCAATTTTTTCGATAGCTACTCCGGTGTATCTAAATGAAGCCCTGGTGAAACTTGCTGGAGAGCACCAACGTGATGATGACCCCCTGTGCGTGCGAGTGACTCTTGGCGTTCGCGTTCGCGAAACCCGTCCTTCTGCTTGGTGCTGGTTTCGTTGATGCAGCGAGGACAACTGACGCCGAAGAGATAATGTTTTGAGCGTTTATCGCTGGCCGAGATGGGTCGACGGCAAGCGTGGCATTGATCGTAGGTTCCTTGACGAAGATTGCTGTCGAGAGCAACGCGCTGATCGAAGACGAAACACTCGCCGGACCAGAGATTGTCGGCGTCAGCAACCTCGGCTAAATAGTTCAGAATCCCGCCGTCTAGCTGATAGACCTGGTCGAATTCTTGTCCAGTGAGGAATTGAAATGCTTTTTCGCAGCGGATCCCGCCGGTACAGTACAGTGCCAGTTTTGAGTCGGTCGAGGGGTCGAGCTCACGTTTGACGAATTTGGGAAAATCTCGAAACGATACGGTGTTGGCGGGAATCGCGTTGGGAAATCCGCCGATCTCGGTCTCGTATTTGTTGCGGGTGTCTATAACCGTGACTTGGGGCGAGTCGATGAACGCGTTCCACGCTTCCGGAGCGATGCGAGGACCTGAAGCGCTTGACCGTTGATATTCCCGGCCGAAACTGACGACTTCGGGTCGTACCCGAACTTTGAGACGATCGAAAACTACGTTGTCGGCACGTGACGAGGACCACTTGCAGTTGAGGTTCTTGAAACGCACATCGGTGCCCAAATCGACAATAAAGGTTTCGAGGCTGTGACGCGTGTTTGCAGCGAGGGTCGCGTTGAGGCCCTCGGGTGCGATCAACACGGTGCCCACAAGCCCATGCTGCTCACAAAGGGAATTTATTGTGTGGCGCAGCGCCTCGGGCTTCGGGACGACGACAAAACGGTAAAAAGTGACAACACTCGGCATTTGCGTCCAATTTTTTCAGCTATCGCCACCCAAGCAGGGCGGTGACATCGGCGCCTCGCCGAATCGTTCTTCCCAGTCCGTACGGGTGTAGGCGTGAATCGCAAGGGCGTGGACTGGTCCACGCAACTCGTCTTCGAGTAAGCGGTTGACCATCCGATGTCGGGCAACCCGCCCAGCATCGTTAAATTGTTCGGTCACAATGACGACTTTAAAGTGAGACTGAGAACCGTCTGGTACATTGTGATTGTCGCTTTCGTTGATAACCTCGAGATGCAACGGTTCGAGTGAGCTCAATTTACTTTCTATTTGCTGCTGGACGTTCACATCCAAGCCTCCCTTGGCAGAATCGCGGTGCTTTTAGCTGCGCGCAGCTTGATTTTACCGTGCATAGCATCTCAGCAGCACCCTCATTAAAATAAGGTCGTTTGAGTCACCGTTGCGACCGAGGAAAAAATCGTGCTGGCTGTCTTATCTCCTGCAAAAACACTTGATTTTGACGAGGTTGCGCAATCGCAGAAGAGCTCGGAGCCGCGATTTGTTGCGCAGGCGAATGAGCTAGCCACCCACCTGCAATCATTTTCGTCGGCGGATCTTTCGGACCTGATGGGTGTAAGTGCCAAGCTCGGTGAATTGAATGCAGATCGATTTGGTCACTGGGGCAGCGACGCCGCTCCTCAAAAACAGGCGATTTTGGCATTCAAGGGCGACGTCTATATGGGTCTTGAGGCATGGACATTCGGAGCAAGGGAACTTACGTCCGCGCAACGTCGGTTAAGGATCCTCTCTGGGCTTTATGGCATGTTGCGACCGCTCGATATGATCCATCCATATCGCCTAGAAATGGGAACCCGACTTCAAATCAACCGGGCTGGAAGCCTCTATGATTTCTGGGGCGCGTCGATCACGGACTCGATCAACGACGACCTCAAGAATCATCGCAATAGGATTCTCGTTAACTTGGCGTCGAACGAGTATTTCGATTCGCTAGATACCAAAAGCATTGACGCGCGAATCATCACGCCGGTTTTTAAAGACCTGCACAAGGGTAAGTACAAATTCCTCAGCTTTTATGGAAAACGGGCGCGCGGACTCATGGCGCGCTACCTGGTTCAGCATAAGGTCGAGACGGTCAAGGCGATTAAAGCATTCGCCGTCGACGGCTATCGGTATAGCGAAACCGAGAGTCGAGACAATAATCCGGTATTCCTCCGCGACGCGCCAGCAGCGGCGTAACCACCCGACCCCAAAGATTCAGTCGGTAATCGAGTGGAACCGAGACGGGTGGAATCAATCAAACTATGCGGAGTCTCGTACCAACATAAGGTCCCCTAGCTGCACTTTTCGCAGCCGAAGTGGTTTCCTCTTGCTAGCCCGGATATTCAATATTTCGACGACGAAGGCAAATGTCATGGCGGAATACAAATACCCCTTCGGGACGTGAAGTCCCCATCCTTCTACGGTTAGCGTAAAACCGATGAGCACCAAGAATCCGAGGGCAAGCATCTTGATGCTAGGATGCGCGGCGACGAACTTGGCCACGGCGTTGGCAGCCAGCATCATAACTAATACCGCGCAAACGATGGCAGCAATCATCACGGGAACCTCCTGCACTAGACCGATGGCCGTGATCACTGAATCCAATGAGAACACCACATCGATCAACGCGATTTGGATCAACACCGCTATAAAACTTGCGGCACGCGCACCTTCTTCGTGTTCATCCTCGATTTCTAGGGCGTTGTGAATTTCCCGGGTGGCTTTGAATATGAGAAACGCACCACCACCCAGCAGAATGAAGTCACGGATTGAAAAGTCTTGTCCCAGCGCTTCGTACACAGTGGTCGTCAAGCTCATAATCCATGCGATCGAAAGCAGCAGCAATATGCGTAAGCCCATAGCCAGTGCGAGTCCTAGATACCGTCCTCGAGCTTGCTGATGACCGGGCAATCGATCCGTTAACACCGTGATGAAGATGATGTTATCGATGCCTAGGACGATCTCCAGCATCGTCAGCATGATGAACGCGCCCCAGATTTCAGGACTCAGCAAAAATTCCATAGGTGCCTCTGAGCGGTTTTCGGCCTAGCGGCATTGAAACATAGTTCAGTTACTATGCCGGTCAGCGAAAGGAGTAACGAGATGGATTTGGATCAAAGCAGATCGGACGAAGCACTAGAAGCCGCCGTTTTCCGGCGCTTACTCGCCCACATGGATGAACGGACGGACGTGCAGAATGTTGACCTCATGAATCTTGCGGGCTTTTGCCGCAATTGTTTATCTAAGTGGTATGTGGCCGCAGCGGAAGAACGCGGGATCGACCTTGATTACGAGTCAGCTCGTGAGAT
>DCBA01000068.1:0-4763 GCA_002313255.1 Gammaproteobacteria bacterium UBA1119
GATGAGGCCATTTGGAGCCAGATCCCCCACTACGACAACATGCGGGTGGCAATACCCGGAACCGGGGAGCCCGCGAACTACCCTACCGAAATCCGTTTGCTCGCGACCGAGCGCGGTCTCTACGTCAGCGCCGTCTTGTACCAACCCGTAGATAGTCTTGTCAGTAGCTTAAGTGAGCGAGACGAGTTTATTGATCGCGACAATTTTGGTGTGACCCTCGATACCACCGGCAATGCGCTTTTTGGTTACTGGTTCATGATGGGTCTTGGAGGATCCAAGGGAGACGGGAAGGTCCTGCCGGAAAGAAGATATTCGAGGTCCTGGGACGGCCCGTGGTTGGGCAAAACCTCGACTTTCGATGGTGGATGGACGGCCGAAATGTATTTTCCCTGGTCCATGATGAGCCTTCCCGAGGCCGAGGGCCGTCGGAACATTGGTTTTGCCGCGACCCGCCAAGTAGCCCACGCAAACCAGCGATACCAATGGCCTGGGCATTCGTATTCGGCCTCGCAATTCGTTAGCGCGCTGAACACCTTACACGTTGAAGGCGTCGAACCAAGACAACAGTTCTCCATCATTCCTTACGCCTCGACAACGGCGGATCTCGCGCGGGAAGAAAACCAGGCCCAGATCGGTGTTGATATTTCCTGGAAGCCATCGCCGAAATTGGAAGTCACCGGATCCGTCATGCCCGACTTTGGTGCCGTTGAAAGCGATCGTGTGGTCTTGAACTTGACCGCGATGGAAACGTTTTTCGAAGAAAAACGGCTGTTTTTTCTCGAAGGCAATGAGGTCTTTGAGACCACGCCGCGTTCCGATATGCAGGTCGCCATGCGCACGCTTACCAACGAAGATTTTTCGACCGCGTCGCGTAAAGTATTTATGATGGATTTCATCCCCACGCCCATCTCCATCGTCAATACGCGCCGCATCGGCGGTACAGCCAATCAAGTCTCCCGCCCCGAAGGTGTGACCCCGTTGCCCGGCGAGCGCGATCTTCCCACCGAGCTATTAGGCGCGGCCAAATTCACGGGTTCCATCGGCGACTTCCGTTACGGGATCCTCAGTGCGTTTGAAGATGACGTCCAATGGTTTGCCACTGACAGCACCGACACGGACGTCAATATTGAAGCACCAGGTCGTGATTTCGGCGTCGCCCGATTGGTCTATGAGGCAGGTGCCACCAACCGTTATTCCGTCGGCTATATCGGCACCCACACGGGCGGTCCGCTCTACAACGCCCAAGTCCACGGGCTGGACGCGCACTACAGCACCGGCAATGGACGCTGGATCGCCGACCTCCAGTTGATGCGGAGCGACGTTGATGAGAGTACCGGGTCCGGCGCCCTCGTCGACATCCTGTTTGCACCCGGTCCGACACGACAACACAAAATCGAACTCGAATATTTCGACGACGAAATCGATCTGAACGATTTGGGGTTCCAACGGCGTAACGCGTACAGCGGAGCGCAGTATGTCTTTTTGTACGCGAATGCGGAAAAACGCGGTTTTATGGAGTCGACTCGGGGCACAGTTGCTCTGCGTCATCACTATAACGACGACGGACAAGTCATCGATAGCGGTATCTACTGGCGTAATATTTTGGCTTTACCGAAGCGCAACACCGTCCGTACTGGATTTGGTTTCATGCCCAGACGGTGGGAAGACATCGACAGTCGTGGCAATGGTGTCTACCGTGTGGGGGAGCGTCTGTGGTGGTCGCTCGTCTGGTCCACCGATGCGAGCAAAATCTTTAGCTATTCTTTTGGCGCCAACGGCGAGCAAGAAAACCTCGGCGATTGGACAGATGGACTGTCTGCGGGCGTGACTATTCGCCCTTCGGATCGAATCTATGCGGACATTGAAGTGGACTACAAACGTCGAGACGGCTGGATCGTTTACCAAGGGGGGCGGAATTTCGGTTCGTACCACGGTGCCGATTGGCAACCTCGTATTAAGATCAACTGGTTTCTAGCGCCGCAACACCAATTACGCTTAATGCTTCAGTGGGCGGGAGTCCGCGCGGACGAGCGGGGCTTCTTTCGCATCCCGGAGGGCGGTGGTTCGCTCATCCCCGCTGAACGAAGCTTGGACTCGCACGACTTCACCGTGAGTTTATTAACCACCCAGCTTCGTTACCGCTGGGAAATCGCTCCCCTGACCGATTTCTTCTTGGTCTACAACCGGGGCAACGCACTGCCCAACCAAGTCAAAAAACCGATCGCCGACCTGTTCCAAGATGCCTTCCAAGACCCTATCGTCGACTCGCTTGTCGCCAAGTTTCGGTATCGATTCGGAAATTGATTTGGGCAGTCCCCGACCAAAAGGAATAAAAACATGACCACTTCTCCTCTGCCGATCGGTGATGCAAGCGCGCTAGGATTTGACGCCAACCGCCTGGCCCTGATCGGCCCGGCGATGGAAGAATACGTTGCCGATAAACGAGTCCCAAACCTCGTCACATTGGTCGCTCGTCGAGGGCAAATCGTCCATTTCGAGGCCCGCGGCGTTCTGGACTTTGATTCCGGCCAGCCGGCCGGCAAAGAAACGCTGTTTCGGATGTTTTCGAATACCAAACCTATCGCCGGTGTCGCCACTCTCATCCTGGCCGAACGCGGCGTGCTATCGCCCGATGACCCCGTGTCCCGATTCCTTCCCGAATTCTCCAAGCAGCAAGTGCGAAGCCCTAGCGAGCCAATGGCGACGGACCGGGCCCGGCGCGGGATTACCATCCGCGATTGTCTAACCAACACCACTGGGTTGACCAGTCCAGCGACCATGCCCAATTTCTATCGCCAGCAATACCGTGATGTCTTGGAGACACTCGGCTGGATTTCGAATCGAAACGACGAAGATCGCACTCGACCAAACAATCGGGAGCGTGTGGAAGCCCTGGCACAGCTTCCCCTGGCCGCGCACCCTGGCGAAAATTTCGGTTACCACCTTGGCTACCCTGTACTCGGCGCCGTACTCGAAGCGGCAAGTGGCCAGCCCCTCGATGTCTTTTTCCGCGACAATATTTTTGACCCGTTGGCCATGGTGGACACTGACTTTTACGTCAAAGACGGCGCCCTCGACCGTTTCGGGGCGTGTTATGTGCCGCGTAGCGACGGGGACAGCGTTCAACTGGTGGCAACCGAAACCGCGGAGACGAGCGAGAAAAACAAAGGACCCAAAACAGAATTCGGCGCCGGTGGTGACTCCGGAGGCATACTCTCGACCGCAGGCGACTACGCGCGGTTTGGACAAATGCTATTAAACGGAGGTGAATTGGACGGTGAGCGGATTCTCGGGCGTAAAACCGTCGATATCATGATCGGGAACCACACCGGCGACATGGAAATACCCATGACGGGACCCGGATTTCATTGGGGTCTTGGTGTTGCTACCTATCACGGCCGTAATCGCCCTCCGCTCGTACGCTCCGTGGGAACCTACGGCTGGGGAGGCGCCGCGGGTACCACTTATTTTGCGGATCCCGCCGAAGAACTTTTGGGGGTATGTCTCACCCAAGTGTTACAACACGGCATGATGCCCAACAACAACTACCAGGAAACTTTTCAGCGGTTGACCTACCAAGCCCTGAACTAACGCGAAGTTCCTTGACTTGACTCCTGTGCGTGAAGCATTCGCCTGGTCAAGACCTTACTGCTATCTTCCTTCGCTGTTCGCGCCCGTAGCTCAGTTGGATAGAGTGTTGGCCTCCGAAGCCAAAGGTCGTGCGTTCGAATCGCACCGGGCGCGCCACACCGGAACGTACGAAGAAGGATGTACGCGTGAAAGCTTGGCAGATTGCGTCGCTAGGGAACCCATGGGACGAACTCAATGTCGTCGACGTAGACTCGCCGCCTACTGACTCGGAAACCGTCCGCATTCGGGTCGAAGCCACCGACCTGAATTTCGCCGACATCCTGCAGTGTCAAGGTTCGTATCAGATCAAACAAGCACCGCCTTTTACACCCGGAATGAATGCAACAGGAACCGTACTCGACGCGAATCCCAACCTCGGTTTCGCCATCGGAAAACGTATCGTCGGGCCCACCGTCGGGCCCTATGGCGGCTACGCCGAAGAAGCCATACTCCTCGGCGAGCGCTCACACGGAGTACCTGATGAACTCGATGCCGTATCTGCCATAGGTGCCCATGTTACCCACGGTACCGCTTGGTTCGCCCTGCATCAGCGTGGCAAGGTTAAGCCGGGCGAAACGGTGCTCGTTCTCGCAGCCGCCGGTGGCGTCGGTTCGGCCGCCGTACAAATGGCCAGCGCTTTCGGTTGCTGGGTCGCCGCCGCTGCAGCCGGTGCACAAAAGACCGCCTTCTGTCAGGAGTTAGGAGCCGATCTGGTCGTCGATTACGACAGTGACGACCTATATCAGCGAATCATGGATGCAACCGATGGGCGTGGTGTCGACGTTGTCTACGATCCCGTCGGCGGTCGTTATTTCGATATTGCACGCAGATTGCTGGCATTCGAAGGTCGTCTCCTCGTCGTCGGTTTCGCGAGTGGCGATATCCCGTCGGCTCCCGCAAACCACGTCTTGGTGAAGAACTATTCGGTCGTAGGCGTTCACATGGGCGCCTACCGCGAACGTGACCTCCCGCTCGTTCGGCGCTGTTATGCCGAAGTGCATGCTGCACTCCTCGCGGGAACCTATCGACCGGTCGTAACCGAAACCATAGGTTTTGATGCACTACCCAATACGCTCAAGCGATTGGCCGATCGTCAAACCAAGGGACGAATCGTCTTTATTCCCACTCAATAG
>DCBA01000068.1:5074-25713 GCA_002313255.1 Gammaproteobacteria bacterium UBA1119
ATTCCCACTCAATAGCCTAGTGCGACTTCGCTTTTGGTCATAAACCACCGCAAACTACCCTGGGCTGCTGCGTTGAGTTTTGGCGAACGATGGAACAGAAAGAAGAAATCGCGTTTTTTCCTTCGCCTGTGAAACGGACCAGAACCTTGAGTCAAGCGCAAGTCACCGAATTCAACGAACTGGGCTACATTAGCCCACTTGACGCACTCACTCCCGCCGAAACCACTGCCAATCGTACCTACTTTGATGACCTACTCGCCCAGGTTCAGGCATTCGACGATGGTCGCAACGCCTACTCGATTATGGGCTACCAGAATTACTGCAGGGGTATATGGGACTTGGCTCAACATCCGGGCATTCTCGACTACGTTGAGGATCTGCTCGGGCCCGATTTTGTCTGCTGGTCAACACACTATTTCTGCAAACTCCCACAAGAATCCAAGCACGTTCCATGGCACCAGGACGCAAGTTATTGGCCAGTCCGACCGACGAAAACTGTAACGGTTTGGCTCGCAGTCGATGACGTTGATCCGGCCAATGCCCCCATGCGCTTTATCCCGCGAAGTCATCTTCTCGGTGGATTGGAATGGCGAAAAGCCTCGGGCGATTTCGTCCTCCATCAGGAAATACCCGATGCCGAACGTTACGGTCGACCCCACGACAATATACTCAAAGCAGGGCAGATTTCCGTCCACGCTAGCACACTGGTCCATGGATCCGAGCCTAACCGGTCAGATCGACGCCGCTGTGGTTTGACGTTTCGGTATATTCCTTCGGACTGCGGGGTGCTTGCGGGAGCCGAACGTATATTGCGAGATGCAGTGGTTTGTCGCGGCGACCCAAGACACTGGATTCGCACCCGGCGACCAGCAGACGATGACGTTCGAGCGATCCACCATTACCAACGAGATTGAAGATCCAAAGTTGGCGGTTGCTACTGCTCCGCTAAATGGTAAAAATCACGGAACCGGTATCCCGTCATCGCTTTTGACGGTAACCAGCCAAGGGAGTTAGTAACAATGGAATCGAAGGGGCCAACACAAACGGAGTCAGTCGATGCACTCATCGTCGGTGCCGGATTCGCCGGACTCTACATGCTCCAAAAATTAAAGCTCCAGGGACTGACTGCCAAAATTGTAGAGGCGGGTAGCGGCGTCGGCGGCACCTGGTTTTGGAATCGTTATCCAGGCGCGCGTTGCGATATCGAAAGCCTTGAGTACTCCTACCAATTCTCTGAAGAGCTTCAGCAAGAGTGGGAATGGCCAGAGCGTTACTCAACTCAACCGGAAATCCTCAAGTACGCAAATCACGTCGCCGACCGTTTCGAACTGCGCGATGACATCTACTTCGATACACGCGTCGTCGCAAACCATTTCAACGACGCGACCCAACGCTGGGACGTAAGCACGGATAGCGAGAAGACGTTCACCGCTCGTTTTTGTGTCATGGCAACCGGGTGTCTTTCTTCAACCAACACCCCGAATTTTGAGGGCCTCGATTCATTCCGCGGCCCTACCTACCACACCGGGCAATGGCCACACCATGACATAGATTTTAGTGGTCAGCGTGTGGGTATTATCGGCACTGGGTCTTCAGCGGTGCAAGCGATACCGGAGATTGCCGAACAAGCACAGCATCTGACGGTTTTTCAACGTACGCCCAATTTTTCGGTGCCAGCAAGAAACGAGCCTCTAGATCCTGAGACTGAGAAGTCTGTAAAAGCCGACTATGCGGGGTTTCGGGAGCTTGCCAATGCGGCTCCGTTCGCCGCCAACTTCGTCGTTAACGAAAAGTCGGCGCTTGAATGTAGCGAAGACGAACGCAATGCCGAGTACGAGCGACGCTGGGACCAGGGTGGCCTCGGGTTTGTTGCTGCTTTCAGCGACTTGATTGTCGACAAGGAAGCCAACGATACCGCCGCAGATTTCGTCCGCGGCAAGATCCGTGACGTGATTGAGGATCCTAAGGTGGCCGAACTGCTTTGTCCTAACTCAGTCGTCGCTTGCAAACGTCTCTGCGCTGACACCGACTATTACGAAACATATAACCGCGAGAACGTCACCTTAATTGACGTCAGCTCCGATCCCATCGATGAGATTACGCCCGAAGGATTGCGCGTCGGTGACACTGAGTACAGTTTCGACGTTTTGGTCTTCGCGACGGGATTTGATGCGATGACGGGCGCATTGACGAGCATCGATATCCGTGGACGAAACGGGGTGGCGCTCAAAGAAAAGTGGTCGGCTGGGCCTCGAACCTACTTAGGATTGAGCACCTCAGGTTTCCCCAATCTGTTCACTATTTCGGGACCCGGTAGTCCATCCGTACTGACCAACATGCTTCCTTCGATCGAGCAGCACGTACGCTGGATATCCGATTGCGTGGGTCATTGCGTCGAAAACAATGTCGCCACCATTGAAGCGAGCCTCGAAGCCGAAGACGACTGGGTAGAACACGTCAACGACGTTGCGGGCGCCACACTCTTCCCCACCTGCAACTCGTGGTATTTAGGCGCTAACGTTCCCGGAAAATCCCGTGTTTTCATGCCGTATATCGGCGGCTTTCCGCCGTACGTAGAAAAGTGCGATCAAGTCGCTTCCAACGATTACGAGGGATTTGTGCAAGCCTGACACGGTTTTACCCTTATGAGCACTAAGCTGCCAACGAACTTCGATTGGAAATCCATAACGCCCAGCGATTCACCCCGTACGCCCATCGACATCATGGCGGACCCCAAACTCCGACGTCTTGGAAAGCCGGAACTGAAGACCGGCGACCAGGCATTTGGTTTTCGGCGTCCTTTGTACGACTTTAGTGATGGTCATCAAGTTGCGACGGGCGACACATTCGACCTGCTGGAACGCGCAACCGAAAAACCCATCGCCCTCATCTTCGGTTCCTATACATGACCCCCTTTTCGGGCTCAGTTAGGGTCCCTGCATAACCTATGGATGCGATGGCGTGCGCAGATCGAATTTCTCGTCGTCTATATACGCGAAGCGCACCCTGAAGACGGCTGGGTTGTCACCCCCAACCGCAGCGACGACATTCGCATATCCGATCCAACCACGACGGCAGCACGCACCGAGGTGGCAACCACGTGTGCACTGCGTTTGGAAATACAAATGCCCGTTGTGGTCGATGCAATCGACGACAACATCGCGAACGCCTATGGAGCGCTTCCGGATCGGCTATATCTGATTGCGCTCGGCGGCTCCATCGCATTTCAAGGCGAGGCAGGTCCCTGGGGATTCAAACCCGAAGCGTTGGAATCGGCAATCGTCACCGCCACAAATTCATGAAACGAGCGCCAGCGACTTTTCGTTTATTCGCTCGAGGTAGGTGAGCTTGATCTCGATCATTGGGCGCCGTAATTCGGCGAATGTTCAAAAAGTCATGTGGACTGTTGGTGAAGTCGGTATCGAGTACACGCGCCAGGATATGGGGGGTTCGTTTGGTTATTCCGATGAGTATTCGCAGCTCAATCCCAATAAAGTCGTTCCGACAATCCGTGACGGTGACCTGTCGCTGTGGGAGTCCAATGCCTGTGTTCGGTACCTGGCGCGAACCTATGGCGAGGGCTTGCTTTGGCCGACAGACAGTCGGACCCTAGCGCTCGCTGATCAATGGATGGAGTGGCAACGTAGCGACATCAGCGGCGCGTTTTTTCCGTTATTCCAAAACAAAATTAAGTTTAGCGCCGATGAAGTCAACGCCGACCAGATCGCAGCAGGCGTCGCTCAGTGCATGCGCTTGTACGGCCAGCTGGATCGGCATCTCGAACAACAGACGTATTTAGCCGGCGACGAGTTCACGATGGGCGACATCCCGCTCGGAACCATTACTTACCGTTACATGAATCTCGATATCGAACGAATCGAATTGCCCCACGTGCACGCATGGTACGAGCGGCTTTGTGAGCGTCCTGCGTATCGCCATCACGTGATGATTCCGTTCGGGACGAATGCAGAAGAATGGCTCAGAGAAGAAATCAATAATGCGAACCTTCAGTAGAACCTAGGTTCCGTTCGTCAACAACGGGGCATCGAAAGTACCGTCCCTGGGCCAAGGATCTCTGACGCGTCGTCAGGCAGTTTCAACTTCCAGTAATGGCTTACCAAGCCCTCGGCGGTGCGCATTGTGGTAATGGTGAAGGGCCGGCTCGTTGCGCCCAAAAACCAAGTGGGTATTAGCACCCGATAACGCGCCCCGCTGAGTCGATTCGCCCACTAGATAATCCTCGTCCATGACGACCTGATTGAATTCTGCGAAACGTTGTGCACAAGCCTCGCCGCCATCTTGGAAGTGTTCCTCGGCCTCCGGAACGATATAGAAGCTCTGCGCCGTGCGCGACTTACCCGGCTGGTCGTTATCTGGAAACATCCTTAGAACATCTACGCTGTATGGATCCACCAAAAGAATCGCATTCGGATAAATAAAATAGACGCACAGCGTCATCGAGCGGAATGGCCAGTTGGATTGTTCTGGCACATTCGCAACGATCTCTTTGAAATGATGGTATGCAAAAACCATGCGGTAATTGAGATCGAAAATGTCGTTGGTCTGGAGATTGCCGTGAATCTCTTTCGACAACGTTTCCCGATGCAAGACATCGAAATGATAATTCTCGCCGAACGTATCGATAGCGAGCTTCCAGTTGATGTCGGCATGCAGGACTTGCGAGCCCGTATAGCCGTGACCAGGCAAATTCCAGTGTTCCATGTCGTCAGCGAGCCCCCCGAGACATTGGTCAACATCGATGGGGTCGCCAGGCGTTGGTCGGACCCAAAGCATCCCGTACTTTTCAGCACTTGGAAGCTCGACTAAGCCGTGTTCTTTTTTCTCAACATGGCCGAACGACGACTCCTTGTTGACAGCAATCAGATCTCCCTTGTTGCTATAGGTCCACGCGTGAAAGGGGCAACTAAATCGGTTGTTCGTTCCACGACCATCCGCGACCACCTGCGTTCCGCGGTGACGGCATGTGTTGGCAAACGCGTGAAACGTTCCCGTGTCATCACGAACCATCAGAATCGGTAATCCAGTTTCAGTATCCGACCAATAGCTGTCGTTTTCGGGAAGATCAGTCGATAGTCCCATTAACAAGGGCGTATCACGAAAGAATATTCGTTGTTCTTCGGCAAGAAGCGTGGGGCAGGTGTAGTCCGATATCGGGCAACGGACAATTCCGCCCGCATCGGCCGTGGCACCAGTCTCGATGCCTTCGTTCAGGATGGTAAGGAGTCGCTGTTGTTCTTCTTTTCGCATTGACGAGAAACCGGATCGAATTGCCGAGCGCATATGTATCGTAACTGTGTCGATTTAGCTAGTTCGGTAAATCACGTGAATTCAATACAAAAACAGACGGCGGCGTATTAGGCTTTTACAGCGAAGGACAGCCGGTTCACAGGTCCGCCCTTACGTTGGTGGACGACCTAAAAACGCTCACAGGGGCCAAGATGGACACGTATCTTTTTTCCGGATTAAAGGTGCTAGACGTAGCTACCGTTATTGCCGCTCCCGCAGCCGCCATGATGCTTGCCGACTTTGGTGCTGAAGTCATCAAAATCGAGCGTCCAGGTGCAGGAGATATGCTGCGATCGCTCTCCAACATGCCCGATACCCCGGACGCGGGTAGCAATTGGTTCTGGCAGATGGACGGTCGGAACAAACGAAGCCTAACGCTCGATCTCAAATCAGAAGACGGTAAAAAAATCCTGCATCGATTGGTCCAAGACTGCGATGTATACATCACCAACCAGCCGTACTCGGTACGTGAGTCCCTTGCTCTCACCTACGAGCTCCTACGCCCACTGAATCCAGCGATGATCTACGCATCCCTTACTGCCTACGGCGAAAAAGGACCCGAACGAGAGCGCAAGGGGTTTGATCAACTTGCCTATTGGGCGCGCAGCGGCCTGATGGACCTTATGCGAACTCCGGACGGTGCACCGACACAAGGACTTCCGGGGATGGGTGATCACCCGACGGCCGTCTCGATTTACGCCGGCATCGTCACTGCACTTCTCCACCGGGAGCGAACTGGGGAGGGTGGCATGGTGCATACGTCGCTGCTCGCGAACGGACTTTGGTCGGTCTCCGGTGTCGCGCAGGGGGTCTTGGCCGGAGGCGATATGACCAAATACAGAGATCGAACGCGAATCAAACCCGCGATGATGCGTGTGTACCAGGCTCAAGACGGACGCTGGCTGCAGTTCAACATGGTACGAAACGAAGAGCTCTTGTCTCTGCTGCTTACCGGTATGAACGCATTGCATTTGCTTACCGACGAGCGCTTTGCCGATTCCCGGCTACTGTGGGAAAACCGCGGTGCGTTTGGAGAAGAACTGCAGCGCATCGTTACTCAGAAAACGTCCGATGAATGGCTTGCCATCTTTGCGGAACTCGATGTCCCGGTAAATCGGGTCGCCATCGTCGAGGAAACCAAAAACGATGTACAAATTCTAGAAAATCGCATGGCTTCCGTCCCAGAAAACGATGACATCACCGTCCCTTTGATTCTCAATCACCCCATTCAGATCACCAGTGTCCCCCAAGTCCGTCCAACTCGAGCCCCGGAGCTCGGCGAACATGCCGAAGACATTCTCAGAGAGCTCGGCTACGACGACGACGACGTAGCTCGTTTGAAGGATAGGGGCGTGATCTGATGACGGTAGATCACGACATCATCATCGTAGGCGCGGGCAGTGCCGGCTCGGTTGTCGCGAGCCGAGCGAGCGAAGACCCGAATCGTGACGTCCTCCTGCTTGAAGCCGGACCCGATTACGCGGACCCGGCTGGCACGCCTTTTGATCTTATCAACAGTCACAACAACTCCTACCGCGACCACGATTGGGGCTTCAGCTACAGTCCCACCGAAGGTCGGACCATGCCGTTACCGCGAGGCAAAGTGACAGGGGGATCGAGCGCAGTTAATACCACCATCGCGCTGCGCGGGATTCCTGAAGACTTTGACGAGTGGAACGACCACGGCAATTCGGAGTGGGCTTGGGAAAAGGTCTTGCCTGCATTTAAGCGCCTCGAACGCGATCTCGATTTTCCAGACGCGAATTACCACGGCGACGCCGGACCAATCTCTATCCGCCGTTACCCCGCAAACGAGCTTGTTGAACAACAGCAAGCATTTCTCGAGGCTGCTCGATTCTTGGGGTATCCGTATTGTGACGACGCCAACGCCCCCGATAGCACGGGGGCGGGTCCGCATCCGATGAACAAGCTCGGGCGTATGCGCGTTTCATGCGCGATGGGATATCTCGCTCCCGCTCGAGCGCGACCCAATTTGACCATTGAGTCCAATAGTTTCGTTCGCCGCTTGATCGTCGAAGGTGACCGTTGCACCGGTGTGGAAGTCGAACGCGACAACGGCGTGATTGAACACGTACGCGCGCGCAGCGTGGTGTTATCCGCCGGAGCCATCATGTCGCCAGCGATCCTGAAACGCTCCGGTGTCGGACCACGACGCGAGCTCGAGAAATTTGGCATCGACGTTATTCGCGATACTGGCGGTGTGGGTGGCAATCTCTGCGATCATCCAGCGTTACCGATTTCCTGCGTGGCCAAAGATCCATCCATCATTGACGCCGATCAGCCTCTCATTCAAACCATCTTGCGATACACCGCTGCTGGTTCAGACAAACGTAACGACCTGCAGATCGAACTCTTGAGCTTCGGTGCAAATCGCCAGGGCCATGCGAGTTTCGCTATCGCAGCTGTGCTCGAATACACGTTCGGTCGCGGTGATTTGCGACTGGCTTCCGCAGACCCTCACATCGCCCCCGTGATCGAAAATCGATTTTGCGAAGATGACCGCGACGCACACCGACTCGCGAGCTGTTTTCGCGACGCCCTTGCGTTTGCAAAGGCACCGCCACTCGCTAGCATGATTGAGCAGGTCGCATTTCCAAGACTCGATCGCGGAATCGACGACGAGACCATCGTAAAGCTCTGCAAAGAACGTTCCGGTAGCGGCTATCACCCCTGCGGTACCGCCCGCATGGGGCCAAAAGAAGATCCCGACAGCGTCGTTAACGAATACGGTCAACTGCACACGCTGGCGAACGTGGTAGTCGCCGACGCGTCGATCATGCCCTCGGTACCCCGGGCGAACACTAATCTGACCAGCATCATGATCGGTGAAAAAATCGGCGAGTGGCTGCGTACGTCACCAACGATCTACGGTTTCTGACGAGGTGAGCGTCGGCATTAATCGAACGCGATGACGTGATCGCAAAAACCACACGCTATGTGCCAAAGTAGGCGTCCAGAGACAAAGGACTCCAGTCATGTCCGATAGCGACCACGATCTCATCCAAGAAACCATTCAGATCTACTTTGACAGCATGTACGAGTCGGATCCCGATAAGGTCCACAAAGCCTTCCATCCGAACGCAAAAATTACCGGGTACATCAATAATAAGTTGCAGGAAATGACGGTGCCGACCTTCGCAGACAGGGTTTCCGGTCAGCAACCGTCTGCCAAGCAGAAAGGCGAAGCGATCCATCTGGAAACGGTATCACTCGATATTGCTGGCGATACGGCGATCGCTCGTGTTCGAGACGGTTATATTGGACTGATCTTTCTTGACACACTGTCGTTTTTGAAGACGGAAGGCGAGTGGGTCATCTACAACAAGCTATTTCATGTCGAATCCTAGACTTCATCGGCTAGGGTTAGGGCGAATCCACTCACTGTCCTCTCTGCGACCGGGTTGGACAAGTTCAGCTAGCCCGTCCAGCAGGGATTTAACTTGAGAGCGGATCTACTCATTCGAAATGCAACCGTCTACGACGGCCTCGGCGGCGAGCCGTTTGAAGCTAACGTCGCCATCGAAGGCACACGAATAACGGCAGTCGGCGAGGCCGTTCCTGCGCACCGCGAAATCGATGCGGGTGGCATTGCCCTCGCTCCTGGATTTATTGACACCCATTCCCACGACGATGGGGCGTTTTTGCGTCATCCAGACATGGCGTTCAAGTTGGCTCAAGGCGTAACCACGGTGGTGGCGGGCAACTGTGGCTTCAGCGCTATCCCAGCGGAACCGTCCACGGATTCAAACGTCGCCAGCGGCGGCATTTTGGCCGGCCTGAACGACGCGAAATTCACCGACTTGGCAGGATATTTCGACGCCGTCATGGCGCGCAAACCAGCCATTAACAACATGATGTTAGTCGGTCACAACACGATCCGATCCATCACGATGGGGCTCGAACCGAATGCACCGACAGCGCACCAACTGGGTCTGATGCGAGGTCACATCGAACGAGCCATGGAGCAAGGGGCCTGCGGCTTTTCGACGGGCTTGATCTATCGACCTGGCCGCTACAGCAATACCGACGAAGTGATCGAACTGACTCGATCCGTAACGGATTACAACGGTCTCTACGCTACCCACATGCGTAACGAAGGTGAAGGCCTGCTGGAGGCGATCGAGGAAACACTCACCATTGGACGAGAAGCGGACGTGCATACCCACATATCGCACCATAAGGCCGCCGGTCGGCCGAATTGGGGCAAAGTCGGCGCTTCGTTGGCTCGCGTCGAAACCGCCATCCGTTCGGGGCAACGCGTGACACTTGATGTCTATCCGTACACCGCTGGCAGCGGTCGCATGATCGAGTACTTTAATTTGGACAACCCAAGTCGCGAGCTCGCCGAAGTGATTCGCATCGCCAGCTGTCCTGCATTCCGGGAATTCGAGGGCCGGATGTTGACCGACATTGCGGGTGAACGAAACATCGATATCACCGAAGCCGTGTTGCTCGTTCTCAAGGCGCCAAAGGGTGATCAGACCATTTGCATTCAGTTCATCATCGACGAGGCTGATATCGAAACGAACCTTGCCTATCGCGACATGATGATCGGTTCGGACGGTATTCCGGCGTTGCGGGGTAAACCGCATCCAAGGTTATTTGGTACGTTTCCTAGAATTCTCAGAAAATACGTTCGCGAGCGCGGTCTTCTGAGCTTACCCGAAGCGATCCGGCGGATGACGTCACTCTCGGCGTCGACCTTCGGGATGGATGGCCGTGGCCGCATCGCAGAAGGATGTTTCGCCGATTTGGTCCTTTTCGATGCCGACACCGTTCACGACACCGCAACCTACGACGATCCTAAACGAGAACCTGAGGGAATTTCGTTGGTCGTAGTCAACGGCGCGATCGCGTTGGAAAACGGCCAACACACCGCGGTTGGCTCCGGAAAAATGCTGAGATTTCATGCCGCCGCACACAATGACTAGATTCGCTTCGGGTGAGATTACTTTGCGTCCGAGGAAGTATGTGTGCGCAGAGAGTCCATTGTTTATACGATCCTATGCGGGGAGGTGACCGTGGATGAAGAACTAGAGCTTTATCAATATCTGTACGACCTACAGGGCTTTCTCGTGATCGAAGACGTATTGAGTGCAGAGGAGGTTGCCGGCTTAAACGCCCTTATCGATGCCCATGTGCCGGCGGTTCCTGACAATTGGAACGAAATCACCAACGATCCGAAACTCGGTATGTACAACCTATACCGGTTTGGCATGGCGGGTGGTTCGTACGAGTCCGGCCCAGGCTTCCTCAAATATGGGCAACCCTTTGTTGACCTTGTCGATCACCCGTTGGTCCTCAAGATCTTGCGACTTCAGCTCGGTGACTGCTTCCGTTTGGATCGGATCTTCGGCATGCGCATGCAGAAGGGTATGCCCAATGGTAAGTTGCACGCCGACTACGGGGCATCAGAACCGTTTACCCGGGCAGAACCCGGACGCTATTACCCTCAACCCGCTTTTCAAGCGTTGCACGGCTTTGGCGTCGCCGCCTTCAATTTGACTGATAGCGGCCCAGAAACGGGCGGGTTACGTGTAATCCCATCGAGTCATAACAGTCACTTCAAACTTCCGCAGACAATCCGTAACGAAGAAATTGATGGCGTAGCGATTTGTCCGCACGCACCCGCGGGCAGCGTCACGCTATTTTCCGAAGCCACCACACATGGCACCGCGGAATGGCACGCAGACCATGAACGCCGATCGATTCTCTATAAGTACTGTGCATCGCAATTGAGTTGGTCAAGAAGTCGAGTAACCGCGCCCAAAGGAGTGGATCTCAGCGATCGACAGCGGCTACTGCTCGCGGAACCCGCCGGTGCACACTGGTTTTTTCCGTCTTTATTTGGTGACGAAGTCGCCGGGTCTTAAAAACTAAGATCCAAACCGACCAAAGCTGTTCGACTCTTATTGGGCCTCGCTCCATACGGGTGAAGACCCACAATATCCACGCTGTCAGCCAAGTTCTCAACGCGAGCGAACAAGCCGAGATTGTCGTTAACAGACCAACGTCCGGCAATATCCACGGTAAAAGAACTGTCGGTCATTTCGAAGGCTCCGCATGCTGCTCGTACGCATGTTGCGTCTACGAAGTTGGCACTCAAGTGCACCGCCCATTGCGGTTGCACGAAGCCGATCATCGCGTAGAGCTGATGTTTGGGGATATACGGGATCGGATCGCCGGCGCTGACGTCTCCGAAAAAGGCCGTGTCAGCGATATCGGTGTCGAACGAGCCATCAATGTACGTGTAGGCAAGTTCCAAAGGAACATTGGACCCGGCCAGCTCTGTCCCTGCCATAAATTCGACGCCTCTGACCGTCACCGCGTTGCCATTAAACGCGTCGCCTACCTCGCAGTTAGCACCGGAAGAAGCCGTGCACTCACCCAGCAGATTGTCGTAATCGCTTAAGAATCCAATCACCTCAACGCGACGGCTATCCGATTGGTGACGAATTCCAAATTCATAATTGAGTGCTTCCTCTTCTTGCACACCCTCGACATTCGAGGGCGCAGTAAACCCTTTGTGCACGCCAGCGATTAACGCCGTAGTCTCATTAAGTCTATACAGAGCTCCAATGCCCGGAAGGGCAACACGGGTCGCGTTTGATCGCGCGCTCCTACGATTATCCGGCGACCGACTCGCTGGATTCTCGGTTCGACCCGCTCGGATTTCGTACCGGATCCGCCGCTGGTCGATATCTTCATAACGAATTCCTGGTGTTAATGTCCAAGAACCGAATTCGATTCGGTCATAGATATGAAATGCGATAGCGTCCGCTTGCTGAATCCGATTCCCCGCATTGCCAAGTAGGCCCACGTCATCGAGCACCAGATGCCCACCTTCCTGCCGGTATGTGCTGTTGCGCTGTAAACGATCTTCCTCGTCTTTGTGATATCGCAAACCCACTTCCATGCGATGACTGGCACCGGTTGTATTCAAATCCCACACCGCCAGCAGCTGAATACCGCGAGAAAAATACTCGCGTTCGTTCGCTCGGAGCTGAATACTCCCGGCGGGTGTGTCCAACGTTCCATCCAATACGCCCGCCAGTTGGTCTGCGGACCAATCTCCTATCGCTTGCCCCCCATTCACTGCCACCACAACGCTGGACCAGCTGGTTTTCGAAAACACGCTAGCGTTATCACTACCGTCGAGGTCGATGCCCTCCGTTTTAAACCAGTTCCGAGCATGAGTGTTGTTGTACACAGTCGCTGAAAAACTTACGGCATCCGCATCGTATCCATACCGCAAAATGACCTGTTCATGATCGGTACGAATTTGGTCAAGGGAAGAAAGCCCATAACGCCGCTTCGCATCTCGACTGAAATCAACATGGGTCAATCCCAAATAACTCTGATTTGAGGTCTGATCGGCCAGTTGGATCTTGACCGCCAAACTGTGGGGCGAATCGTCCGGGCTATACGCCCACTTTAACATGTAGTCCTCTACATCGAATCCTGTTTCTCCGCCGCTACGATCGATCTTCTGGTAACCCGCACTACGCCATTGCTGCGTCTCTATCAAGAAACCGAAACCGTCGTCCGAGTAGTTGCCATAGGTCGCGTGTACGCGAACCGATTCATCCTGACCCATCTCGGCCGCGATCCGCCCTTCCGCTTCTCGCGGAATCGGCGTTGAGATCATGTTCAACGCGCCGCCAATGGTGTAGGGACCTTGCGTAATCGCGGATGGCCCTTTCAATACCTCAAACGAAGACATTCTTCCTGCCGTCGGAAAGTAGTACGCCGACGGAGCCGAATAGGGTGCCGGCGCGATCAGCACGTTGTCTTCAAGAAGCGTAATGCGGCTACTGCGTTCCGTCGCAACACCGCGAATACTAATATTTGGGCGAAGTCCATAACCGTCTTCGACCTGTACCGAGACGCCTGGGATTTGCCGCGCGATGCGCTGAATATCTGTGTGGCCGAAACGCTTCAGTTGCTCAGAATCGATCACCCGAGCTGAACCCGTGACACCTTGTTGCGTTTCGCGGGTCCCGACAATCGTGACTTCTTCGTAAAAAGGCGTATGGGGACTTTCGTCGTTCACGTCGCTGTGGGATACAACGGCGACCCAAACCGCGGACATGCAAATGAGTTTTCTGTACATCGGAACCAACGGCCTACTTCACTGTTTATAAACCGTAATGCAAATGAGAATGATTATCAATAATCATTGAATTGATGGCCGTGTAAGCCGCCGACCTGATCGCCACGATATTTCCAACAAAAGCACGCGACGATGCTCGTAACGTTGAATACTATTGGACGGTTTGAATCTACTGTAGAGAGATCCTATGCGAGCGTTAATTACGGTTGTCGCCATCGTGGTCGCCATCGCCGCCCTCATTCTATTCGTCCAGAACGAGCCCACTCCGGACCCCGCCGTTACTTCGGCTACCTCTAAGAATCTCGCAGCTCCAACAGCCACCATCGGTTTAATTGATGATGCGAGGATTATTAACGCGGAGTCTGAACCTGGCAACTGGCTCGCGTACGGGCGCACGTATGAAGAACAGCGGTTCTCACCCCTACAGCAAATAAATAGAGAAACCGTGAGCGAACTCGGGCTCACCTGGTCACGCGACATGGGTACGAATCGAGTCCAGGAGGCGACCCCCATCATCGTCGATGGGATGATGTTTCTTACCAGTTCGTGGAGTCGAGTATTTGCCATCGACGCGGTGACAGGGGACCAGATTTGGGCGTACGACCCCAAAGTCCCAGGGGAATGGGGCAGGCGGGCCTGTTGCGACGTCGTCAATCGAGGCGTAGCCGTCTACCAAGGTCGTGTGTACGTCGCAAGCCTCGATGGTCGCCTGATCGCTCTCGATGCCGCCACAGGGATCAAGGTGTGGGAAGTCGATACCATCATCGATCGTGATCGTTTCTATACGATCACGGGTGCGCCCCGGGCCGCTAAGGGTAAGATTTTCATTGGTAACGGCGGCGCCGAATTCGGCGTGCGCGGTTACGTTACTGCATACGATGCGGAAACCGGCGAGCAGGTTTGGCGTTTCTACACGGTGCCTGGAGATCCCTCGCTACCGTTCGAGCATCCCGAAATGGAACTCGCCGCTGAAACGTGGAAAGGCGGCGAGTGGTGGAAAATTGGCGGGGGCGGAACGGTCTGGAATTCCATTGTCTACGATCCCGATTTTGATCAGATCTACCTCGGTGTCGGCAACGGATCGCCATGGACACGCGTGATCCGTTCACCGGGTGGTGGCGACAATTTGTTTCTCGCCTCCATTGTCGCGTTAGACGCCGACACCGGTCGCATGAACTGGTACTACCAAACCACGCCAGGCGATAACTGGGATTACACCGCAGTCCAGGACATTGCGCTCGCCGACATGACGGTGGACGGAGTGGACCGAAAAGTCTTGTTGCAAGCCCCCAAGAACGGATTCTTTTACGTCATCGATCGCGCTGATGGCAAATTGTTGCGGGCGCATCCCTTTGCAACCGTCACTTGGGCCACCCACGTCGACATGGAAACAGGACGACCTGTCGAGAATCCAGATCTCAATTACCTTGAGAAGGAGCAATGGATTCTTCCTGGACCCCTCGGGGCCCACAACTGGCAAGCGATGTCCGTCGACACCGCAGCCGGCGTCGTTTACCTGCCGGCGCAAGATAATCCACTCATTTACGGCATGTCGGAGGAATGGAAAGCCTCCGGCGTCTACAAGCGCAACGAAGCCGGTTGGAATCTTGGTATCGAGATCGCTGGTATCGCTCAATTACTGATCAACAACCTCGAGGACCAACCCACCCCCAAGGGCTACCTGAAGGCGTTTGACCCACTTACCGGGATCGACAAATGGGTTGTGGAAATTCCCCACTACTGGAACGGAGGGGTCCTCGGAACAGCCGGCGGATTGGTATTTCAAGGCGACGCGCTCGGCTACCTGACCGCCTATGACAAAGACAACGGGGAAGCGCTGTGGCAGTTCAACACGTACACGTCGATTCTCGCGCCACCGGTTAGTTTCATGATCGACGGAATCCAGTATGTTTCCATCTTGACGGGGAATGGCGGCGGCGACCTATTCGCCGGCGAACCGTTACCACCCGTTGCAGAACCTGCATCCTTGACCTACGGGAACTACGGCAAACTACTAACCTTTAAGATCGGTGGAGACGCGGCGCTCGAAGCCCCAACAGCCGTGGATCGGTCGATTCCAGAACAGCCCGCGCTGACCGCCAGCATCGAAGATATCGCGCGTGGCGAGCGTCTCTACGGCAATTACTGCGGTTTCTGTCACGGTCTCATCGTCCGCTCAGGCGGTTCAATTTCGGATTTACGGCGCATCAGCGACGCGAGCCACGACGCCTTCGACAAAATCGTACTCGAAGGGTTGATGGCATCAGCGGGGATGGCCAGTTTTGCCGACGTGCTGACCACAGAAGATACGGCAAGAATTCATGATTACGTGAGGGCCAGGGCCATCGAAGATCGAGAAGTTGCACTCGGCAATCAGGACGCGGCGCGACTAACCTGGCTTCAATAGTGGTTTAACCGTCGCCAAAACGATTGATCGATTCGACTCTAAATTGGCTTTGGCGGCAACGTCGGTGGCGGCAAGCGAATAAACTCGAATCGGGCCTGTTCCCCACTGGAACCCGATTCGTCTTGGCGATACTGCGCGGTTGGATCGGGGGAAATGAGATCGGGGTTGATGATTTGTCGGCTCATTCGGCCATTTAAGAGCTGGCCACCCTCTAGTTCCTCCAGCGCGTCTTGCGCTGCTTCAGCCGTGTCCTCATCCCATGGGATCTGATACGCCCTTGGCGCACCCTCCGCCAACCCCGCCTGATCAAGTTCGCGAATCCAAAAATAGATTTTGCCGTCGGCACCGGTGACCTTATCGGGTTCCTCTATCACAACCCAATGGAGGCGGAAATCAGCCGGCATGGGTTCGGCGGTGGCCCAACCGAGGAGATCGTTGAGCCCGTGCCACGTCACCATATACAGCAATGAAACGCCAACAACGGCGGCGAATTTAACCCATCTCGCCAACCGCGTGGCTAAATTCAGGTTCAACAAGAGCGCTGCCGTTGCAGCATAAGCGAGCGCAAGCACAATCGCTGTGGTAATCAACGTTTTCCCGCGACCGCCTTGCTCAGCAGGCGCTTAGTCAGTCTATTGGTCCCGATCACCTCGCCCGAACCGTCAACGTTGAAACGCAACGCGGTTTGCTCGTCGCCCACGCCAGTGAGTTCAAGCTTGCCGTAGTAAATAAGCTTGACCACTGGATTGAGCTTCTCGACCTTCACGGAGACCGGCAGCGGCTCACTGTAGTTCGACTGATAATGCAATACGTTCACAACGTACTCCCCGGCCTTTAGCGCTCTGACGGTTACCGTCTCTTGATTGAGAGGGTTGGACACCTCGACACCATCGAGAACCACGCGGTCTTGAAACAAACCACGGTCATCACGGTCCAAATGCATCAATCCCGTGTCGCGATTGTGGTACCAGACCATGTTCCCTTGTGGGTCCTCGACCAAGGTATCGACGTCGTCTGGATGCCGATCCTCCCAACGGACGGTGATGAGGATTTCAGCCTTGCGATCCACCTTTCCTGTATCGCTCGGGTCGCTGATCAGCGAGAAGGCGACCACAAACATAAACGCAAAGCCCAGCAATGCGTTGAAAAGGAGGTCGGTAAAAGCGTCTTGGGATTCGCTCTGGCTATATATCCTATGACGCATCCGCGTTAACGCCTTTTGCCCCGTCTCCGTATTCGTGAGGTTCGGTATCGACGAATACTTGCAGACGAGTCACTAAATCAGCCGCCGATGTATCAACGACGTGATATTGAAGCTTCAATAACGTGCTGGTTACCAGACCCGCGATGGTGGTGTACAAGGCGACCGCCATCCCTCCACTCATCGCGCTTAGGAGTTGTTGCATCATCGATGGATCGAAGTCCTCGATTTCTCCGACCGGAAGCAGCATTAAAATAAAACCAACGACCGTGCCAAGCAGACCGAGTTTCAACAACACATCGCTAACGAAGTGCCCGGTGGCGTGCCGATTCGCAAGTTCGTCTCCGAACGCGTTCAGCAACGCGTCGGCATTGTCATTTGATGTTGCGCCAAGGCGAGCGAAAAACTCGCCCAGTAAACCATCTTTCACCGAGATGGTTTGATCGCCCTGTAAACGCGCTTCTTCGAGATCGGAAAAACGTCGACGTTCTTGCGTCAAGTGGAACGACGACCATAGCCAGTGGAAACTAGCCAACGTATAGACCCCAAGGATGACCCAAGAAATATAGCTACGGTCGGAATTCAGCGCGAGCGCCACCAGACCGCGATCGGCCGCGAGATAAAACCCGAACACCACCAATCCCGTCAGAATCAACGCACGGTAGATGAGAGATGTATCGATACGACTGGGCACAACCGACGCAGTCTAATCAGTCGAGTTCTTATCGACCAGCTGCAATTTGCCCCCTTGGCCGCCTCCGTAGAAAATCTGGCATACTCGGCCGTCGCTAACTATTTGAGTCACATGGGAGAGGACATGTCTCACGATCTAGTCATTCGCGGAGGCGTCATCGTCGACGGCACCGGCAACGAGCCATTCGAAGGTGATATCGCCATCGAAGGCAATACAATCGCCGCTATCGGCACGGTCGAAGAGAACGGGGTCGAAGAAATCCACGCTAACGGAAACACCGTCGCGCCAGGATTCGTTGACCTGCACACCCATCTTGATGCCCAAATCGGATGGGACCCACACATGACCTCCGTCACCTGGCACGGCGTCACAACTGCCCTGATGGGTAATTGCGGGGTGACATTTGCTCCTTGCAAGCCCGACGATCGCGAATTTCTAGCCGGCATGATGGAGACCGTTGAAGACATCCCTAAACACGCCATCATGACGGGGCTGCCTTGGGACTGGGAATCCTACGGGGGCTACCTCGATTCCATCGAACGACTTGGTCCGATGATCAATGTGGCCGGCTTGGTCGGTCACAGCGCAACCCGTTTCTACGTGATGGGCGAACGCGCCATCGAAGAGCAGGCAACCCCAGAAGAAATTGAACAAATAGCGGCGCTCGCAGGAGAATCCGTTCGGGAAGGCGCAGTCGGTTTCTCCGTCAACCGCCACCCCGGCCATACCCTTCCAGACCGCCGTCCCATTCCCGGGACTTTCGCGAGCCGCGAAGAATTACTAGCGATCTCAAAAGCCGTAGGTAAACACGGCGGCTTGATGCAAACCGTTCCGCACTTTGGTGACATCGACAACGAAATGGACCTGCTAGCCGAAGAAGGTCAAAACAGCCGGATCTTGTTTAGCGCCATCGCCGAACACGGCATCCGTCTAAACGAGCGTGTAAGCGAAATGCGTCGTAATGGTATTGATATCACCGGCGTCACTGTTCCACGCAGTGGCGGCGGCGTCGGTGGGCTATCGACTGGAAATTTCTGGCACACCAAATCCTGGAATGAGCTTCGCCGTATGGACTTCGCAGACCGCTTAGAAGCCATTCAGGATGCAGAGTTTCGTTCAAGATTGGTGCAAGAGATCAAGGATCATGAACAAGAAGAAATGATTCTTAACGCCACCAAGCGCTACTACTCGATGGGGCAAGAGGCGCGCCCGAACTACACGCAATCGCGTTACGAGAGCCTCTACGATATCGCCGAAGAGGCCGGTGAATATCCGGCCGAAACCTGGCTTCGCCTAACGCTTGAAACAAATGGGAAGGCGTTGTTCCACCAACGTGGCTTTAACGTCAATCTTGAGCACCTCGAAAAAATGATCACGACCGACTGGGCCATGCCTGGTCTCGGCGATGCCGGCGCTCATGTAAGCCAGATGATCGACTCGGGTTGGTCAACGTTCGTGCTTTCGCATTGGCACCGCGACAAGGGTGTTTACACGATTCAAGAAGCCGTCCGACGAATTGCTGCCGAACCGGCGCGCGTGCTGGGCCTCAAAGATCGGGGAACGCTCGAAGTTGGCAAACGGGCGGATGTTAATGTCGTGGATATTGACCGCGTAGCAGAGTGTCAGCCTTACATCGTCAACGATTTTCCCGGCGGCGCTCCACGCTTCCAACAACGAGCTGTGGGATACCAAGCCACCGTCTGCAACGGCGAGGTCATTCTTCGGGATGATGAGCACACAGGAGTTTGCGCTGGCGAGGTGCTGCGAAACGGCACGCAGTAAGTCTCACGACGCTAGACGAAAAAAGACCGCGCTAACCGCGGCCTTTTTTCTTAGCCGCGAATACGCACAAATTTTTGTAGCGAATGACAGTCCATTGGGACCAGTCCCCACCGGCCACCTCCGCTGACCGTAACCTCACTGACGTAAAGATCACCTTTGGAGTCCGCCCAAATCCCATGCGGCGCAAAGAAGTTGCCTGGAGCGACAGGATCGGTCCCTCCGAACCGCGCTCGTACGTCACCTTCAAGGGTAAGAACGCTGACCCGTGCGTGCGGGGCATGAGGTGGGATATCCACATGCGGTGCCAAGCCAGCGCGTTCGCCTAGCTCCGCCACGTACATATTTTCATCCGCATCAATAAACAAGTCGTCGGGGCGTATCAGATCATTCCACTCGGTGAGGTAATCCCCATCCGTGGAAAAAATCTGAACTCGGGAGTTTTCTCGATCCGCAACGTATACGCGATCGTATCGGTCCACCGCGATAGCATGCGGTAATTCGAATTCGCCCGGCCCGCTCCCAGGTTGGCCCCAGGACGTCAGGTATTCGCCTTGGTTATCAAATTTATGGACGCGGGCGTTGCCATAACCATCGGAAACGTATAATTCCCCGAGTTGGGAGAGTGCGACGTTGGTAACCCGATTGAAGGGCCCCGCAGACTGCTGCACGGGGGTTTTACCGGCAACAAACCCTGTATCCGACGGTTTGTTGGCTTCCCCCAATGTCTTTAGCAACTGTCCGCCTGTATCGAAAATTCGTACGGTATGGTCAAAGTTATCGGCACAATAGACACGGTCATCTGGGCCAATATAAATGCCGTGCGGATTGGTGAAGATCCCCTCACCCCACGCATTCAAAAAATTACCATCCGTATCAAAAACGATCATGGGATGTTCGCCCCGATTAAACGCGTAAACGCGGTCCTTCGAATCCGTGGCGACCCCCGCGACTTCGACGAAGCTCCACCCGTCCGGCAGCTTCTCCCATCCAACGATGACCTCGTATTCGATGTCATTTGCACTAGCCATAATTCCCCCCGATTGACAGCAAAAAAAGAGCGCTGCAATGACGTCTATGCAACTGTACCATCGCAGGATCGCAAGCCCGCAAGCCC
>DCBA01000068.1:26032-39380 GCA_002313255.1 Gammaproteobacteria bacterium UBA1119
CGCAAGCCCGCAAGCCCTTTAACAATGGGTCCTAACCCATGAAAGTCGATCTTTTGTACGGTAAATCAGTCCTGACTGTATCGTGCCCCGCGAAAGTCGAGGTTACGGTGGTACGCAAACCGTTGATGCCGGCCCTTGATAATCCGGGCATAGCCGTTTCTAACGCGCTCGCTCGGCCCATTGGTTGCGACTCCTTGCAACATCTCACCGCGGACAGTCGGTCCGCCTGTATTTTGATCTGTGACGTCACACGACCGGTACCGAACCGCCTGTTCCTTCGCCCGCTTATCGAAACACTGATAGGCGCCGGGATTTCATCGGACAGTATTACCGTTCTCGTTGCGACCGGGTTGCATCGACCGAACGAAGGCGATGAATTGGCAAGCGTTATTGGCGACGACTGGGTCTTGAATAACGTACGCGTCGTCAACCACAACGCGCTTGATGACGAGGAGCACACGGACCTCGGTTTTACCTCTCGAACCACGCCCGTCGGCCTCGACAGTCGATTTGTTGAAGCCGACCTGGGTATCGCCACGGGTCTGGTCGAACCTCACTTTATGGCCGGTTATTCGGGTGGTCGTAAGGTCGTCGTCCCGGGTATCGCCCAGGCCGATACGATCCGAACCCTGCACAGCGCCCGCTTTATGGAAGACCCAGCGACGGTGCAATGCAACCTTAAAGGCAATCCGCTGCATGAAGAACAGCTTGAAATCATTGCGATGCTGCAACGATACAAGGGTCGCAATCTGTTCGCCCTTAACACGGTGATAAACGATGCGCGTGAGCTTTCGTTCGTCAATTTTGGCGAAATCGTCGCCAGCCACCTAGAGGCCGTCGCCTTCGCCGACCGATACTGTACGGTTTCCACGCCAAAACGATTCAACACCGTGGTGACTTCGGCTGCCGGATTCCCACTGGATCAGACCTATTACCAGACCGTGAAGGGCATGGTGAACCCTATGGGGATTCTTGCTAAGCGTGCGAACCTTATTATCGCGTCCGAGTGTGCCGAAGGCCTTGGTTCGCCTGCCTATCGGGCATCCCAAGAACGACTCCTGCTTGAGGGTCCAGACGCGTTTCGCGCACGGATTCTTAGTAAATCCCTCGCTGATATCGACGAATGGGAGACAGAAATGCAATTGAAGTCGCAACGTCGCGCCGACATTAAGCTCTATACCACGGGTCTAACTGCAGACGAGCGCGCGCTCACTGGCGTTGAAATGATCGAGTCGGTCGATGCGGCCATCGAAGAGAGCGTTCGAGCGACAGGCGATCCCGCTGTCGCAATCATTCCCGAAGGACCCTACGTCGTCCCATATTTCCAACCCCAGTTCTAGAATTTCCGAAACCAGGGGGCTCGAACGCTATCTAGCGAGCGGGATAATATCTTCTCTCGGAGACACACAATGACTAAAGCATTTCAGGGAATCCGGGTCATCGATTTATCGGACCGTCATGCAGGCGCGTACGCTGCCCGCATGTTCGGCGATTTTGGCGCCGACGTAATACTCATTGAAGACGCTCGGGGCCACCCCCTGCGACACGAACCTCCCTTTATTAATAACGAATCCGGCAACCCGGAATCGTTGCTTCACCACTACGTCAATTGGAATAAGCGTTCCGTCGCCGGAACTATCGAAGATCACCGGGGTTTGATCGCAGGCGCGGATGTAATCGTCACGACATCCACAGAGATACCGGATGCCGTATTGCAGCGGTCACCGGACTCGGTGCATCTATCCATCACCCCGCATGGACTTGAGGGCCCCCTGGCGGAGTTCCCCGGTAACAATCTGACAACGTGTGCCCGTGTAGGCTGGAGTGCGATTAATCGCTATGTCGACGAACCCCCGCTGCAACTCCCTCTTCACCAAACCGGCTACATCAGCGGAGTTGCGGGTTTTGTAGGTGCGGCAGCTGCGCTGTTTCGCAGCGGCAACAGCGGTCACGGAGAGTGCGTCGACGTCAGTGAGATGGAAGCGATGGCCAATACCTGTGCACCGTGGGCCGAACTTGGATTATTCATTGGCGGTAATCGAATGGCGCACGGGCCCAACGGAAAACGCGATCGCGGACGGGCAGGACCTCTGTGGAAAACTCATAACGGCGCGATCAATTTCGGCTATGGCGACTGGGCATTCTGGGAAGATGCAATGAACTTTCTTGATTTGCCAGAGTTGGCCAAAGACCCTGACCTCATCCCGGTACTCGGACGCAATCAGAAAGATACTCGACCGGTTCGCGACGGGCTCGAAGAAGCGGCCGCTAAACGGGATAAATGGGAATTATTCCACGGCCTTGTCCAACGTCGCTGCATCGCTGGTGTGGTGCAGAACGTACAGGAGTTGCTCGAAAACGAGCACCTGCGATCACGCGATTACATCGTATCCACTGAAATAGGCGACCACCGGGTCCATGCACCAGGAGCACCCGCGAAACTATCCGCAACTCCATGGTCTCTCAGTCGGGCGGCACCCGAGATCGGTGAACATGACGGTGACGTCCAAACGACGGTGCGGAAGCGTCGACAGAGTACTGGTACGCCTAATCTACCGCTAAGCGGCATACGCGTACTCGCCTTTACTCAGGCATGGGCTGGCACTTTCGCGACCCAGTTGCTCGGATTACTCGGGGCAGACGTGGTTCAGATCGAAAGCCCTAAGCGGCCCGACGTCTGGCGCGGCGCCGGTGCGCCGGTTCCCCCCGCCGTTCGTAATCCCGACATCGAACAGAATCCGCTCAACAACAACGGCATGTACAACACCGTTAATCTCAACAAACGCGCCATTACCCTTGATATGGCGAATCCCCGCGGTCGCGACATGTTTTGGCGCATGATTCCCAAATTCGATGTCCTCGCAGACAACTTCAGTCCGCACGTCATGGGCAATTGGGGCGTCACCATGGAAGCCCTACGCGAACACAGGAAAGACATTATCTTTGCGTCGGTCTCAGGATATGGCGCTACTGGACCACTCGCAGAATATCCAGCGAACGGTGCAACGACAGAGCCGATGGCTGGCCTATCCTCGATCCATGGCTACCCGGGGGAAATCGCACAGAATACCGGGGGGCTGATCCCCGACCCGATCTCAGGCTATTACCTTACTGCCGCGATCCTTGCAGCGCTTAATCATCGACAACGCACCGGCGAGGGACAACGCATCGATGCGGCAATGATTGAAGCCGTCGCTGTCCAGCTCGGGGACGCCATGCTCGAATTCGATGGCAACGGCAATCTGCGCGGTCCAAGCGGTAACCACCATCCACGAATTGCGCCGCACAACGTGTATCGGACCAAGGGCGACTCTTGGCTTGCAATTGCCGCCGAAACCGACGAAGCATTTTCCGCGCTGGCGCAGCTTACCGGTATCAACGACGATCGTTTCGCGTCCATGGCCCTCCGAAAATCCAACGAAAGCGCTCTCGATGAAGCCATCTCTAAATGGGCGGCGAATGTCGACGCCGATGCAACGGCTGTCGAACTCTGTCGCTTAGGCATCGCGGCCGCGCGCGTGGAACCGTTTGAGGAGATCTACCAAGAACCGAATCCACAATTCGTGGCGCGAGATTTTCTCCGTCCCATCACGCATCCAGAATCGGGGACCCACTATATGCCCATGGTGCCTTGGCTATACCAAGACACGCCACGCGGTACGATCACCCACGCTCCTTGTTTTGGCCAACACAGTCGTGTGGTGTTCGAAGAAGAGCTTGGCGTAGGCTTGGAGGAATACAAGGAACTAGAAGAATTAGGCATTACCGGGACTGAGCGACTTCGCTGACACTCTGGGGCAAAGAATCAAAATCTCTCCTATAATTTGGTACAAAGTAGGAGGGACAAAATGCACCGACGCAATTATTTCATAACCGCTGCAGCCGCATTGTGGGCGCTGTGCCTTGCCAACTCCATCAACGCGAGCTTAGTCGATAATTTCGAGCTCCTTGATCAACGCGGCTACGCTCATGAACTCTATTACCTCTCGGACGCCAGCGCCGTGGTGCTCATGGCCCACGCGTCGAGTTGCCAAGAGGCCAACCATGCAGCGGGGGTGCTCGCGAATTTAGCGGAAACCTATGGCTCAAAGGGGGTTGAAGTACGTCTCCTCAATTCTAACCTCGACGACGACCGCGCCACGATCCGTGCTGCCATGGATGCTGAAGAAAACGGTCTCGCGGTTCTCATTGACGATACTCAACTGATCGGTGAATCCCTAGGGTTTTGGCGAGCGGGCGAGACCATCGTCATTGATCCTGGTACTTGGCGCACTGTTTATCGTGGCGACATCGATGGCGTTGCAGCAACGCTCGATGCCATGCTCGGCGGCAATCCAATTCCAGCACACGTCGAACTGCAAGAAAGTTGCACGGTGTCGTTCCCGGAGCAAGAACTCCAATCGACCCACTCGAGCATCTCATACACCGATACCATCGCACCGCTGTTAATCGAAAAATGCCTTGCTTGCCATCGACCCGGTGGCATCGGACCGTGGGTCATGAGTGATCACAACATGGTGCTCGGTTTCTCCTTGATGATGCGTGAAGTGCTTCGAACCCAACGGATGCCCCCATGGCACGCCGACCCGCATCACGGACGCTTCAAGAACGATCGTTCACTTTCGATCGAAGAAAAGCAGACTCTTGTGCATTGGATCGAGGCGGGAGCACCTCGCGGCGAAGGCGTCGATCCCCTCGCCAACTTCGTACACGACTGGCCAGAATGGGAACTCGGCACCCCCGACGTCGTTATCGATATCCCGGCTCAGATGGTCCCCGCTTCTGGCGTTGTCGACTACCAGTACCCGACCGTCACCAACCCACTGGACCACGATGTTTGGGTACGAGCGGCCGACATCCTGCCGGGCGATCGGGCCGCGCTGCACCACGTGATCACGACCTTTCGACCGCCGGGACAGGGTTCCGGAAGATCGCGTTTCGGCGGTCGCGGTTCTGGCGGGCTCGGGGGCTACGTTCCGGGATCAACCGGTAGCGTTTATCCGGCAAACACCGGCCGATTATTGCCAGCTCGATCGACCATTCGGTTACAGATGCATTACACACCGTACGGGCGGGAAACCACCGACCAATCTCAACTCGGTATCTACCTACACGAGGAGCCACCATTACATCGTCTGGGCGGGAGAACGTTAATCAATTTCCGGTTCCGCATACCACCCCATACCAAAGCTCACACAGCAAAAGCCGAGCATGTGTTTAAGAATGATGTCTTGGTCTACAGCTTATTGCCGCATTCGCATTATCGCGGTAAGGCATCGAACTTCGTCGCGTTTTATCCAAATGGCGAAGAAGAAATCTTGTTGTCGGTACCCAACTACGACTTCAACTGGCAAACGACTTACCGGTTAGAAACACCAAAAATTCTGCCAGCGGGAACCCGCTTGGTGCATTCAACGACCTGGGACAATTCGAGTCAGAACCCAGCAAATCCAGACCCAAACAAGGAAGTCCGCTGGGGTCAGCAGTCGTGGGCCGAAATGCTGTTCGGCTCGGTTACTTACCGCACGCTGACTGATGTCGAAAAACAATCCGTTGCCGCCGACTAGGCAATGAGCGCACTCTGGGCTGATATACACTGAGGTATATAGGCCTAGCCGACACTAACGACCCGTCACTTTTCGCGTTGCATCGCGAAACCGATCACGCTGCTCAGGACTTCCGCGAAGATCCTGATTGGCTTCGGCTTCGAGCCTAGTCGCGGACTCCGAAAGCGTTGCCGCATCGATCACCCGTTTTGAAGCACGGACAGCGGCAACAGAATTGCCTGCGATCTCGTGCGCCAGCTCCATAGCTTTGTTCATCAACTGGGGTTGAGGATAGACAGCACTCAGCATGCCCCATCGTTCCGCCTCATCGGCAGTGAATTTACGGGCCGAAAAGATCAGCTCTTTCGCTTTTGAAGACCCTACCAACCTTGGTAGCGATGCCGCAGCCACCACCAATCCGTATTCAGCACCCGGCAAGCGAAAGGTTGCGTTGTCAGATGCCAGCAGAATGTCACAGGCGACGGCTAACCGTGCGCCACCCCCATAGCAATATCCATTAATCGCTGCGATGACGGGTATTGGTGTAGCACTCAGCTTACTGATCGGGTCAAAAGCACTGATCCTATCCTCACCACTCGTTTTTTCGACACCACTCACCTCTAGCATGTCAGCGCCGGCACAGAATGCCTTCAAACCGGCGCCCGTAAGCACGATTACTCGAATCTCTTCGTCAGCCTCTGCACGGGCTATGGCGTCCGACAAGCTCCCCGACAGTTCCCGATTAAGGGCATGGTGCCGCTCCGGTCGATTCATGATTAACACCAGAACGTGTTCTTCTTTTTGCTCTAGCAGTACCGCTTCACCACTCATCTGCTCAACCTCCAAAAAACGAATCTTACGTAACGTAGCTATGGTCGAGCTATAGTTAGTTTGTTAATTCGGCCATGTGGCGCAGAACCGTACTCGGAAGAGGTCCTTCGTTCGTCTGTGCCCCGTTACCCACTCTACGTATACCGAAACGCGGGAGATTGAAGATTCTAGACGTTAAAGATGCTCCCAACCTCTGCCGGTGAATCAGACGTTCCGCCACCGATTCTGGAGGTCATAAGGAATTTAATTCTCCCGGTCTATCTGCCATCCGCCCTTTATGCGATCGCGCACAACGCTATTCAAATTCTTCTACCCCTGTACGCGTTGAAGCTTGGCGGCGGTTTCGCAATGGCCGCCGCGATGGTAGGCATGCGAGGCATCGGTACCATGCTGTCGGACGTCCCTTCGGGCCTTCTCGTCGCTCGTTTCGGTGACAAGGCCGTCATGGTTATCGGCTTACTTCTCTTACTCATCATGGCCGTTGGATGCGCGATCACGAAATCGCCGTGGTTACTAGGCTTTCTTGCGCTCGGATTTGGCGCCGGCGCTGGCATGTTCTTGCTCGCTCGATTGACGTTTATCACCGAAACCGTGCAACTGAACCAACGAGGAAGGGTGATCTCGGTGATGGCGGGGCTGCATCGTGCCGGTGCCCTAGTCGGCCCTCTCGTTGGCGGTTTTACCGCCGAGCTTATTGGTTACGAACCGGTTTTTGTGGGCGCAGCTATGCTGTTTGTGATTTGCCTAGTGACCGTCATGATCTTTTCGAAAGGTAGCCGGCGCTCTCGAGAAAAACGAAAGACGGTTCCAATCCGCCAGATCATCGGTGCTCAACGTCATACCTTTATGACGGCGGGCGTGGTCATGGTGATGCTTTCATTCCTTCGTCACAGTCGGGTGTTAATGATTCCCCTCGTCGGAATATCGCTCGGCTTGGGTGAATCGGAGATTGGGCTCGTCTTTAGTCTCTCTTCTCTAATCGACATGCTTATGTTCTTTCCGGCTGGACTGATCCTCGACCATGCCGGTCGCAGGTATGCGTTGGCTCCATCCCTTTTCTTCTTGGGAACGGCCATCGTGTTGCTGCCATTAGCGACAGGATTTGTTCAATTTTGTGCTATCGCCATGCTAGCGGGACTAGGCAACGGATTTGGGACGGGCATTTTTATGACGCTTGGCGGGGACTTTTCGCCGCCAAATGGCCGCAGTGAGTTTCTTGGAGTTTGGCGCCTCGTGGGCGACGCCGGTGGCGCGGTGGGTCCCTTCTTCATGGGAACGATCGCGAGCGCTACCACGTTAGCCGTTGCCAGCGCGTGGACCGGTGGCCTTGCGATCATTGGGTTAATTATTCTCTTTCGTTACGTTCCCGAAACGTTGCATCATGAGACGTCTAATCAAGTCAACCGCTAACGCAAACCACACTACGCGTTAGCATGGAATTACGTATGGATAGTCGCGAAACCATGCTCGAGGAGCTATGCAACGGTTACCGTATCTTTGCAGCGCACGGCTGGGGAGATCTGGGAGACGGCCATATCAGTGCGCGCGACCCTGATCGAACCGATTGCTTTTGGCTGCTCCGTTACGGGGTAGCCTTTGCGGAAGCTGAACCGAGCGACTTCGTGCTGCTTAATGCCGAGGGCCTCGTCGTTGAGGGATCAGGCGACGTCAACAAGGCAGGGTTCTTCATTCACCAGCCGCTATTGGCCGCTCGACAAGACATTAGTAGCGTCGCTCACACCCACACGCAATGGGGAACACCGTTTTCCGCGGAAGTTCGCGATGTCGAACCCATCACCCAAGAAGCGTGCCTCTTCTTTGAGGATTGCGTGTTGTTCGACGACGAGGAGGTGCAGGTACAAAGCTTAGATGGCGGTTCTCGCATTGCGCAAAGCTTAGGACGTAACGGCGCAATTATTCTGCGCAATCACGGCCTCTTAACAGTTGGTACCGATGTCGCACAATCGGTATCGCGTTTCGTCATGCTCGAGCGTGTCGCTGAAGCCCATATAAAAGCTAGAAACGCCCAGCCGATTTCGGGTCAAGCGGCGCGACGCGCTAAACAGGATCTATCAAGGGAAGGTGCCGACCGCAGCGCCTTCGAATTTCTGGTCAAACACCACCTCTAGAATTAACGCGTTAGAAGAGAGGTATCCCGGCCACTTTAACCTGGGTGCGATAAAGGTGGTTCGATGAGGTTAGGAAAAAGGTCTTTAGATCATCGCCACCCCACGTGAAATTGGCGCAGAAAGCGGGGGTCTGGATGACGCCTAAACAACAGCCGTCGACAGCGTAAACGTGCACTCCGCCTGGCCCAGCGCAGAATACGTGCCCGGTCGATGCCACCTTGAGACCGTCCGGAGCGCCGGCGCCGGTCCCCGTCGACTCAGCAAATACGTCGCCGCCCGATAGCGCACCGCCATCGCCAATCTGAAATTTTCGAATGTGCATACGTGGTGTATCCGCCACATACAACTCCTGTTGATCAGGTGTAAAGGCCAACCCATTGGGCTGCTGAAAATCGCTGGCAAGGAGTTCTAGCTCGCCAGTGGCGGCATCGACTCGATAGAGACCCTGAAAATCAAGTTCGGTCTCGCGCACGATCCCCGTATGGTCTTCGCGACCGTACGTCGGATCGGTGAAATAAACATCGCCGTTGTTACGCACCACGATATCGTTCGGGCTATTGAGCGCTTTGCCTTGGTAATGGCTGGCAATCACCGTAAGCGAGCCGTCAGACTCTTCTCGGGTCACTCGCGACGTTGCGTGTTCGCAACTGAGAATACGACCGCTGCCGTCGTAGGTATTACCGTTGCTCATGTTGCTGGGCTCGCGGTAGACAGAAACCCCGCTCGACTCCTTCCAACGATGCATTCGATTCGATGGGATGTCGCTAAAGGTCAGGTGTTGCTCGTGTGGATGCCAAATCGGTCCCTCGGTAAAGGCGAAGCCATCGACCAACGTTTCTAATTCAAGATTTTCTTCAACGACGTCGAAGAATCGCTCGTCCCTGACTTCGATACCCATTGATATCTCCTATCACACTACGTCACCACAACCATACCGCCAACGCGCCGCTAGTTCGAAGACCACAACATCTAACTATCGCCGTTTGTCTACGACTTTCACCGCTCATGTTTTATCCGTGCGCCCAGCAAAGATCCAAGCACGCCGTCGCTGTTTACATGCCTATTCGTCGTCAATCACGTGCCACCACGCTTAGTCTGCGGTTCGCGGCGAATATTGCGATTCCACCTCGCGTTGTAATTTTTCGTCGCGAGCGCGAATCAATTCCTTCTTAAACCAATCTGCGACTTCACGCATCGGGAAGCGTTTTCCCGGACACGAGGTCTCACCATCACCGCGTACTTGCCGATGAGCGCCTAGATCGATGTCCGCATAGCGAAATTTCAGGTCGAGTAACAACTCCTTTAGCGCCTCAAGCTGACGCACCTTCGGCGGCTCACGATCGAAGTTGCCACATAGCACGATGCCTACGGAACCAGGGTGCTGACCCTTCCTTTCTGGCGCAAGCAACTCCGCCACCGACCCATCCGGCTCCACCCGGTAATGAAATCCCTCACGGCTACAGCCCTCATGATGCAGCAGGATAAACCTCACAGGGCCTCTAGACCCTCCTCGATTTTCCCCGTCGACCCGAGTCGACGCGCTCGTGGACTTGTTGCCCGGCATTAGAAGATCTGCATAACTTCTATCGCGTCTGTATTCGCCGGCAAATTGAACACAGTACCATCATCAACAAGGCGAACCTCCGACGGTAAGCCTCGACGAAAAATGCTCTCTGCGATCCGATTCGGGGGTACTGGGACTAAGTGATACAACGCAAGCATCGCGACACCCGCCTCACGGGAAACTTCGGTCAAGGAATCAGTGTGGGCGTGGTAATCGAGAATATCGTCCAAGATCTGCGCCATACGCGTGTTACCCGCCGACGTAACGGCGTCTCTCATCGCGCGCACGAGCGTTCGCGAGAGCGCGTCATGGAGGAGGAGATCGGCGTTGCGCGAGGCCGTCGCTGTGGACTGCAACGCGTTGGTATCGCCACTAACAACGACGGAGCGGTCGCGGTACTCAAAACGATAGCCCACCGCGGGTTGAACGGGATCGTGATCGACCGAAAAAGGCGTGATGTTGAATTCTCCTATCTCGGTAACTTTACCCAAAGCGATTAACTGCGGCCGCATCGGCCCAACATCTGGGGGTAATAGCTCGCTGCCGTGGTGCATCGTTCGATACGTTCGATCCAGCGCGTAGGCTTCGTTAAATCCATCGACAACTCTAGCCACACCTTCTGGACCGTATACGTTTAACGGCGCGGTCCGCCCTGCAACCCAGGAGGCAAGGTTGGTGTCTCCCAGCGCACTAATGTGGTCCGAGTGGAAATGGGTGAACAAGACGCCGGCGAGGTTTTGCATTGGCAGCCGCGCGCGTAACAAATTTGCTGTCGACCCAGCACCCGTATCGACAATGAAAAAAGTGGATCCGGCCGCCACAACGATGCAGCTCTGGGCTCGTTCCGATATCCCAAGAGGCGAAGCGCTACCACAAACAAACACACGCAAGACGTCGGGGTCTTCCCAAGCCATGGGTGTCTCGAGGAGACGTGCAGCGATCAAGCGCTTCATTAGAATGTTCTGGCCCCAGGAAGTCTGCGTCATAACCAGCGCGGTCGCGGTTAGAAGCGCCAGTCCCACGCCTAAAATAACTAACCCTTTCTTCATTTGGTGTTAGCCGTGGCGCGTGCGTACAAAGGACCCATCGTCGAGCTCGGTCTCAACTAGTCTTCCCAGTACGGTGGATTGTTAAGCGGCCCAAGCGACTGACCCAATTGAACAAGCAAACCGTGGGCACTTTTGGGGGAAATGAAAGCGTCGATAGACATCGGATCGTCAAAACTTTTGTCCACGACTTTGATCCCCTGAGTTTCAAGCTGTTCGACTTTTTTCTCGAGATCGGGCGTCTGCAGGGTCAGGTGATGAAATCCTTCCCCTCGCTTTTCAAGGAATTGGGCAAGAAATCCATCTGGATTAATCGGTTCCAACAACTCGATACAGAAATCGTGCAAATCAAAGAGTGCAATACGAAAGTCTCCAGAGGCATGTTCCCCGATCGAGCGAAATTTAGCACCGAGGGCTTCTTCAAAAAAAGGCCTCGAGGCGTCAATACTGCGGACAGCAATGCCGATATGATCGAACCGACCGATGGCTTCATTCGCCACGTTTAAACTCCCCCTCGTTCAGACAATCTCGCACCGCAGTCGCTGCTCGTTCGAATCAACGAGGTACGATCCAGATGGGAGAGGACCACGCTCTTTCTTGAATCGTCCTCGCCAAGTCCGGTCTTGGGGCGGTTCCGGCTCGAATGGCGTCCCACGTCGACCATCGACAGGTGGGATTTTCCAACACCCGAACGTAGTAGAACGCCCGTTGCTTAGGGTCAAAGTCGGGGTCACGCCACAGCGTCAATAGCTCCGACGCCCCACTGTCGGCAGTCACACTGCAATCAGTCAAATCGACTTCTGCGCCGTTGTCGGGACATCGATGGGTCTCTGGATCAACGGCTCCACCGTCCGAACACGCGACATCGTAAACGGCCTCCTGCGTCTGACCTGCGTCAAGCCAACCTTTGATAATTTGCATACGCTGCAGTTTTGCTCGCATTGGATCACGGCTCGCCCACGCCAGGAATCGCGGTTCACCACGTCGTTCAGCAAGTAGCTCGGCCCCCATCGAAACGCCGTTGGCGTACGCACTTGCGACCAAATCCGATGCTTCCAGCAACGCGTCGTCGTACTCGTAGCTCGCGAATAGGCGAACCTTGATGCGGGAGCCCGTCGTCGCAAACGTCTCTTTGCGCCGGAACGCGTCGTAGATCGATTCGCGCGTATTCTCGCCCGCCCACACACCGGCAATACCGGACGAGCCGAAAAATCGGTTCGCGACCTCGCGAAAGGCAGGCAGACCGTCCCGATGTGCAGCCGGCACGGAACCTCTGTTCACCGGATCTGAATCCAGCACGCCGACCTTACTGACGAAATTTGACTCGTCAAACACGTCACCCGAATTATGCGTATCGCTCGCACCGATAACACCGAAGAGATACGGGTTTTCGCCAAGATCATTCTCCAACTTGAACCCGTTCAGCCAGGCTTCCCGAACGTAGCTCCCGCGAGGCCAACTCTTATTCCAACTCGCAATCTGGTACGGGAAGATTTCAAAGTCGGCCCATTCATCGTTTGGCGACAAAAAGGGGTGGGTGTCGGAAGTTCCTTTAATCTGGGTGATCTCCACCAACGGCTCATTCCGCATTCTTTGGATGGCGTAGTCGGCGTCCATCGCGGAGCCGTCGAATCGGGTCATCTGGAACATATTTCCATTGGATCCGTTGGCATTGTGCGGAATGGCCAGGGCTTCAAAGCCCATCGCTCGCTGAGCATCCATCCACGTCCATAGATCTTCAGGGTTTAGTGAATCAAGTCTTGAATACGGCACGTTGGGCGCCGCATCGCCACGGTAAATAACGTTGCGATGGAGGTTGCCGTCACGGCTCGAAGTATATTCGTACGCAATAAACGTCGTTAGCTTTCCCGGTTCGTAATTGCGATTCGCCGACGCTTGAATCTCGCTCCACGCCGATTTGACATCGCCCAAATTGAAATTGTTGTTCAGAAATTGATATGCCGTACGAAACGCTCGTCCTCGTTCTGCCACCGTCGTTGCCCCAAGAAACGTTTGCGCATCGGGGTCGTTGTGGAGTGGATGCGTTGGCTGCTCCATCGCCGACCACATCCCGAGATAAAATGCGTGGTCGGTTACGGCATAAAAATCCAGCGGGCGATCCAACTGGATCTCGAACCCTCCCGGGTGAAGGATAGGTTCACCACGAGCAAATTTATACGCATCATCCGGCGTGGTTTTGGTGCCGAATAGAAATGCGTCGAAGGAATAACG
>DCBA01000133.1 GCA_002313255.1 Gammaproteobacteria bacterium UBA1119
GGTTCATGGGTTTGCGTATAGGGGAGATAGGCAAGAAACGGCTGATTGGTTCCGGCCTTACGCTTGATGAAATCGATGGCTTGATCCGTGATTTCGCGATCGATCGTCGCGCGTTTGGCGCGGTCAAACACTTCCAGCTCTTTGGGTTCTTGACCTCGAAATGACGACATGACGTGAGTGAACACGGCATCCGGGTGGCTGCCCGGCGTGAAACTATTGCTATCCGGCCAGAAGGCTCGGTCTGATGATCTGGGGATTCCGTTCCATTCATCAAAGCCCTGGTCCGTGGGGTAACGGCCCTCGGTGTCTCCCAAATGCCATTTGCCGAACATGCCCGTCGCGTAACCAGCGTCAGACAACATCTCAGCAAACGTAATCTCCCACTTGGTTATTCCGTACCATACGCCTCTGGGGGGTCCTGCTTGCCGTTGTCGGGTACGAATCCCATAACGTCCGGTCATCAACGCTGACCGAGAAGGCGTGCACTCAGCTTCGACATTAAAATTTGTTAGCTGGAATCCTTCAGCTGCAATGCCATCAATATTGGGTGTTGGCGCCCCGCGTAGAACTCCTCCGCCATAAACGCCAATTTCACCGTAGCCAAAATTGTCCATTAGAACCAAGACAATATTGGGTCTTTTATCATCCTCAAGCGCAGCCTGAATTGGGCTAACCAACACAAAAATAAACAACAGAAATATCGGGATCCGAGCGATTAATATGATTTTCTTCATCTGTGTAGTTATAGCAGACGTTTTACATTGTTCTATTTGCATTCGAGGCTTAGGACGCCTTCCGCGCGGTCACTTTGATTTCGGCACGTGCGCCCGGAATGACGAGTTCGGTGATCCCAATCCACGTCGAAGCGGGGTAGGGTTCTTTGATGAATTCATCCTTCGCTTTAGCCATTGCAGCCGCATTCTTTTGCAGATCGACCATATAGATGGTGGTGTCGATGATGTCCTCGTAGCCGACACCGGCTTCCGCGAGCGTCCCGCCGAGTGACTCCCAGGCGTTACGAAATTCCTCCTCGGCCGACTCGCCTTGCCCGACAACGCCGGAAACGAAAATTAAGTCGTCGTGACGAACAGCGGGAGCAAAGTGCCAGTTGTCATAGGTTTTTCGGTGAGCTTCGGGAACGATAACGTCGATGGGCATGTCGGGTCCTTGTGTACCGTATTTTTTCAGGAGGCTACTTGGGCTGGGCCAATCCCACAAGAGTATCGTGAGAGTCGATCGCGTATGCTTTATTGCTGAATTAAAGACCGGGGAACGTCATTGGCATTTGAAGTCACTGTAGAGCACAAGCAATCGCTGCAAGAAGACGGCATCGTGAAGCTGCCTGGGCTTATCGACGACGTGCTGCTGGATGAGCTCAACCGCTGTTTCGGATGGTCGGTCGCACACCCGGGACCTATCGCGGCTGGAAGTCCCGAAGGCGACAACGTCTTTTTCGTCGATAATGCCAATCCCGAGGCCCGTCCCATGTACCGGAATCTCGTTTCCAACTCGCCCTTCGGCCGTATAGCTGCGGAGCTCTGGGGTTCAGAGTACGTCGGCTACTATGCCGAGGAGGTTTTTTGGAAGACTGGTCGATCGATGGCGACGTTCTGGCACCAAGACACCGTCTATTCTCCCTGGGGTGGCGAACATTGGGGTAATTTCTGGATACCGCTCGTCGAGATGAACGCAGAATATGCCATTCGCGTAGTGCGGGGCTCGCACAAAGGCATCATGTACGACGGGACGACATTTAATCCCAAAGATCCAACGGATCCGCTCTGGGGCGACGCAGGGGACTTTCCCCGACTCCCGGACATTTCAGCTGATATCGAAAAAGATCCGACTTCTTGGGACGTTGCAGGATTTGACGTCGAACCAGGCGATGTCGTCGTCTTGCATCCTCACTGCCTTCATGCTGGTGGCGGTGCAGACGAAAACCTGTCGGAGCGCAAGAACCTGGTGTTGAGGTTCTTTGGCGACAAATCCTTTTTCAGTGATCACCTTCCCAAGACCAAGGATCGCGGCTTGTATGACCACAAACCCATTCCCGCCACGTCGGGCGGGTATTTGCAGGACGGAGATCCGTATCGGCCAGAAGGGACGTTGCAAGCGAATGCGGTATAGCGATTCCGGGTTTCAGGCCCGCAAAGCCGACACAATGATTATGCTCACCCTTTGAATACGCTCAGCCCATTGAAACTTTCGTTTCGGGTGGCACTACTTGGATCCCATATTCGTTTCTGAGGTCCACTATTCTCTTTTGGAGCATGTCATCACTAATACTGGAGTGGGGCCACTTGTTCTTCATTTTCCGTACGCGAAGGAACCACGTGTGAAAAAACTGCTGTAAGAGTATGAATACGAGTTTAAGTGTGGTGACAAAAAGGCCTCCCATAAGAGCGATTTCTTCCTTATTTAGCCGTTTCACATCTTCATCTTTCGAATAATCCATGAGCTCTTGCTTGGAAATGTTTGTTCCGAAGAGAATCCAGGGTTTGAGGATAATTTCCCCACAAATCGACGTGTCACAACCAAAAATTACATGCGTTAAGTCGTGATCCTGAAACGATTTCCCTTTCAATTTGGAAGAGGCCGCTACTTCTGGATTATTTATGTATAGCTCTTCCAATCCCTCCAGAAGGGTCTTGGTGCAATTCTGTTCCAAAAATTCCATAAAAAGCTTCGAGAGCGAGTTTTGAGTCCGGGATAGCATTTTCAACGAACTTGACACCATGCATCAAGTTGCAAAGCGGCGCTATCATCGTTTTAGTAACAGCGGATGATCTAAGGCGCAGAATGAAAATAGGTATTTCGCTTCCGGTTAGAGAATTTGAGAACGATTTGGGTGCTATCAAGGAGTTCGCGCAGACCGCGGACGAGCTCGGTTATACGCATTTACGGGTGCCCGATCAGGTGTTGAGACCCAAAAGTGGGCACTTGCATGAGCCAATGATGCTCCTGGCATACGTCGCGGCGGTCACTGAGCGCATAGAGCTCGTACCGTCGGTCATAGTGACTCCGTCAAGGCAGACGGTATTGCTCGCGAAGCAAGCTGCTGAGCTTGACGTATTGTCGGGAGGGCGATTGCGTCTGGGCATCGGTGTGGGTGGCTCCGAAGCGGAATATAAGTCGCTTGGTGCGAACTTTCACACGCGCGGAGCGCGGATCGAGGAGCAGATCGGGCTGCTGAAAGCGCTTTGGACGCAGGAGTCGGTGAACTTTTCTGGACGTTGGGATACCGTCGCGGGTGCTGGACTTTCGCCGTTGCCGATACAGCAACCGATTCCGCTGTGGATTGGCGCGAGCGGCATACCGGTGCAGCGCATTAGAACGCGAATTGGTCGTCACGCAGACGGTTGGTTCGTGCTCTGTTCGCCCGAGGAGTTCCCTGACGTGACCGCCGATATCGCGGCCGCTGCACGGATGGCCCATCGGGAGCCAACGATGATTGGCGCCGAAGCCGGCGTAGCAGTGGTCGGTCCGCGCGAAGCAGAGTGGCGCGAGCGCGTGCAGGGCTGGCAGGAAGCGGGTCTTACGCATCTGTGTTTACGTACACTGGGTGGCAACCTTGAGCCGCAACAACACATCATCAAAATGCGTGAGGCATATGCCGAAGTTTCGGAAATTTGAGGTCCTCCAATCGATCTACGCTCTCGATATTAGTTCCCGTGTTTTAGTTGAGCTAGCTTGTTACTACGCCTCTCGCTGAGGCCTGTCATGGCTCTTTATCGGTAGGTTCGTCTAACCGTTGCAGCCACTGAACCACCTCGGCTAAAGCGATGGGGTGGCGGACGATGGAAAAATGAGTCTGGTTCGGTAAAAGGACGGCATCGGCTTGGCTGTATTTTTTGAGTAGCGGAGGGTACTCGTCGGCGAGGAAGGCTTCGTCGTCCAGTCCTACTAATAGAAGAGAAGAATTGGGAAGTGCTGCTAAATCCAAGCTTAATTCAGGATGAGGAGCAAATCCGTTCATAAGGCGATACGAGTACACAAGCGTTTCTGTGCCATCACGCGCAGAAGCGGGCATGTTAAAGGCCAGCGTCTTCAAGCCATTGAGACTGCGGATTCCGACAGCATTTAACATGGAGAGGCCGATGATGCGTGGATAGGCAGGTCGCGCCCATCCTCCAGAATTCTTGCGTGTCGTAGGCGCCGCTTGGCCGAAGAACGGAGCCATCAGTAGATAGCTCTCGACCTGATGACCGTCCTTCGATCCAGCGAACCGTAACGCCAGGCCACCTCCCGAAGAATGTCCACCGACCAGGATGCGGGCACGCGGAGCATCCCGACGGAGTATCCCAATCAAGTCGCTGAGGTCATCGGTTAGTTGATCGATATAGTCAATATCTCCTCGCTCCAACCCCGAGAGGTAATGTCCGCGAAGGTTGGGCACCATTACGTCCGCGAGACCGCCAGCGGCAAGAGCAGAAGCCATGGCATGTAAGTAGCGTCCGTGATAACCGGAACCGTGTAGCAAGATGAGCTTGATTGATGCGACAGACGGAAAGTGAAAGGCGGTTAGTTTTTGTCCATCGCGTGCGTGCCACTGCAACGGCTGGCCGGGCGTCTGCGAGGGGGGTTTGCTATTTGAACTATCGAAAGTGGATGAAACTGGCTGCCTAGTAAGCTCGTTGAACGACAAAGTCTGTCCAGTAGCGTCTCCCCGTTCTTCTGGGGTAAAGGACAAGAGAACAAGTAGTGTACCGAGACTGGCGACAAGGCATCCGAGGAAGACGATTAGCGCTTTTGACATACAATTATTTCGTCATCGATCCGGGTAAGTGTAAGACGATTTCCGTACACAAAACGCCGGCGAGGCTTCGATTTCATGCATACGACATTACCTAATCCAATGTCTTCCCAATAGGTAAGGTCGCTGAACGTCTCTGGCCGAGACCTATCACGGCGCTTGAGCTTGGTTTACGTCTGAAACTTACTCAAATTGCTGTAGCCCTCGGTTTAGTGGGTACTACCGGGAGCGATAGCGGTGTCTTCAGGTTCCTTGAAAGGCATTAGGAATTTCCCCCACATAGTTGGTTCCGTCGGCCCAGTTCCGGCTTCACCAGTCGTCTTGTCGAGAAAGGTTTTGAATACCCGATCCCAGATAATGGCACTACAGCCGTAATTCGTATTGCTTTCCTCAAGAACGGCAGAATGATGGCAGATGTGGTACTTGTTCGTTGTGAACAGCAGGCCAATCCAACGGGTGTTTAACGCAATGTTGGCGTGAGCAATAGAAGCCTGTGTGACTGTGAGGATCGCTGCCCCTGCTGCTGCTTCGCCAACGCCGAATGTCAGTTCCACCAGAACCGATGGCAGTACGATGAAGAAATACTCAACCGGATGATTCAGTCCGAAATTCAGGGCGCCAAGCTTTTTGAATGAATGATGAAAACCATGTCCGGATAACCGCCAGACTAGAGTCCATCGATGCTCAGCGCGGTGCATCCAATACCAGAGTAATTCACTAAAGAAAAACACTATGGATAACTGCACAAGAAGAGGCCATTCATGAGGCCAGATATCGAGTCCGATGGAATTTCTGAAGGCTTCAAGCGGACTCGCCAGCCAGACGTTATAGAGTTCGGCGACGGTTAAAGCGATCGTGGACAGAACGATAACTAATGCAACGTTTCGCGTTTTCTCCATTGCCGTGGTTGACCAGGCTGGGCGCGCGGCAAAGTAGTGCTCAGAAAAACCGAGTACCAGTTGTACAAACACTATCGTTAAAAGATAAGTCTCCGCGCGAGTAGGATCCAAACACCAATTGCTGATAACGATGAGAAGAAGCAATGGCTGTAGGCAGTAGAACAAAGTGTGCTGTAGATAGCCTTCGACAGGGATAACTTCGGGTCGTGTCATGAACCTGCCTTACGACGTTCGTCCATGAACTCACGCGCCGCGCTAGCCACGGCCCTCGCACAGTCTCCTGGGGTATCTCCGCCAGCAAACATGTTGAGGCAGTGACCAGCCAGAATGTTTGGGTGCTTCTGCATGATCCACCGAAACAGCTCCTGGAAAATGGGTGGATCATCACCTGAAAATGTCACTGCAGAAATTTTGTTCTCGGTCAAAACCATTCGGAATGTGTCGGTTGCCTCATAGTCCATAGTAGAACCGAAATCATCGATGACCGTGATTGCACAAACGATCTCTTTAGCTTCGAGCGTGCAGGGACGACGGGTCTTTACCTCGTAGTTAGCAGCCTCAGCCCAGCGCTGGTAGTAGAGAATCGCAACCGTATCTGCATTCTCAGTCATTAAGTTCTTTAGCTTCGTTGCATCCCATGAATAAAAAGCGGAAATAAAATCTTCGGCAATATTGTCGTTGCCGTAATCGTTTGAGCGAACGTTATCTTCCGCCGCAACTGAAAGTGGCGTCATGGTGAGGATCAATCCACTCATCAGTATCTTGGCAATATTATTTTCGCTGGGCACTTTTTCTCCGCATAAGACAAGGGTCTATTCCACCGTTTACTTGACTTCGGACCTACGCCTCTCGCCGCGCACCATGATGGTTCTTGGGGTTGCTGTTTCGCGAGAATGGGTGTTAGTTCTTCTTATACTCTACTTGGGAGTTGGAAATGATTCAGGGGCATTGCGAGTGTAATCGCGTTTCATATGAAGCAGATTGTGAAATTTCGGATTTTTCTCATTGTCATTGCTCGCAGTGCCGGCGTCTGCACGGCGCGGCCTACGCAACTTTCGCGGGCGTAGAAACTGATAAATTTCGATATCTATCAGGTGAGGAATCTATCCAAACGTATGCGTCGTCTGATGACCATGAGCGTGTATTTTGTGGCAACTGCGGTTCAAATATTCTCGTCAATGTCGAGGGCGATCCCGAGGTTCTTTATCTGTCTATGGGGGCCGTTAAAGGAAACCCAAGTCTTCCGGAGGCGTACCACATTTTTGTAGGCTCAAAAGCGCCATGGCATGAAATAACTGATGGTTCTCTGCAATATGATGAGGCTCCTCCGGAATAGGCGAATAATTGAGAGATTCGGCTATCGAGGTGGCGACTCACCATCTCAGTATGAAGAGACTGATGTAGCGCAGACAATTGTTTACGATTCTGGACGGTCCGATAGGAAATATAGGCAACGACACTGGAGTAAAGAATGACTGATTCCACACCTTATACACCCCCAATGGTCTGGCAATGGGAAAAGGAAAGTGAGAGCCGATTCGCCAACATCAACCGACCTGTCGCGGGACCGACCCACGACAAGGAATTACCGGTTGGCAAACATCCGTTGCAGCTTTATTCGCTCGCGACTCCCAATGGCGTCAAGGTCACCATGCTACTGGAGGAACTACTGGCAATTGGAAAAGAGGGTGCGGAGTACGATGCATGGCTGATCAATATCGGCCAGGGGGACCAATTCGGCAGCGGCTTCGTGGATATCAACCCGAATTCGAAGATACCGGCATTGCTCGATCACAGTACAACGCCGCCGACCCGAGTATTCGAATCGGGTGCGATCATGTTGTACCTGGCGGAGAAATTCGAAGCCTTTATACCGCTGCAGGGGCCGGAGCGTGCCGAGTGCCTTTCTTGGCTTTTCTGGCAGATGGGCAGTGCCCCGTACCTTGGTGGTGGCTTCGGTCACTTCTACGCCTATGCCCCGGAAAAATGGGAGTATCCGATCAATCGTTATGCGATGGAGATCAAGCGGCAACTGGATGTGCTTGATCGCGACCTGGCATCGCGCCGGTTCCTGTGTGGTGATGAGTACAACATTGCCGATATGGCAACCTACAGTTGGTATGGTCAGCTGGTACTCACCGGTCTGTATGAATCCAAAGAATTTCTCGATGTGGCGTCTTATACCAACGTAGTGCGATGGGCGACCGAAATCCACGAACGACCAGCCGTACGACGCGGAAGAAAGATTAATCGAGCCAGTAAGAACGGTTTGAAAGAGCGGCACGATGCCAGCGATTTGGATGCTCTCGGTTAGCTCGAATGAGTGTCCGTTTTTTGGGTTCTTTGACCTAAGCAAAAACCAAGATTAGGGACCTATTTATAGATGCGAGGCTGTCAAAGCGACGTCCGCTGTCGTCCAGGCGTTCTGCCACTGGTTGAACACCTGGACGGCCTCGGTTTGCTTGTTCTGGGCAGCCAATGCTTGATGTAAACCAAACAGTGACCAGCCGTTGTTCTGGTTCCAGCGCAAATCCCGCCGATAAACCTCTTCTGCTGCTTCGGGCTGGCCAGCTTTCAGGAGGGCAGCGCCCAAATAGTGGCGCATCGGCTGTGCCCAGTCAGGTGGCTCGGTATAGTTGTTCTGATCCTCGATTGCCACGCCTGCGCGAAACGCTTCGATGGCTCCCGATAGATCGCCCTGAGCCATTAATGTTTCACCTTCAAGGCCGAAAGCCGCCAACTGCAACACGGCTGAGGCAGGGGTGGCACCGACCCTGTAGTCATCTGCGTTGGGTGCTTCTGCGATCGTTTTCAGTTTAGCCAACTGCTGCAGTGCCGCGTTCATATTCCCTTTGGCCACATGAGCGCTGCCAAGCGCGTAGGACCATATACCGTCCAGGTAAGGTGTGCCTTGATGAGCTGGTGTCAAGGTGAGCAATTCATCCCATTTGCCGAAAATCTTCAGCACCAGCCAGGGGGCCGACACACGCTTTTGTCCTCCCCGAACCATGACGGCATCGCCCGTTATCCGGTTGGCCATACGCCACCCGGTTTCGATGGCGGTTTTGTAGTTGCCTTGCACGGTGGCTGCGTAACGAATGAAGTCGAGAGCATGGCCTGCGTGGATGCGGTGTGACAGTGGATAGGTGCCAGTGCTCGGCAGCGGGTGATCTCCCCACAGCTCGGCGAACTGTTGGTCCACTGCTTGAGAACGCACGTTATTGTCGATGGCTTTCCCGTATTGGCCGATTCGTACATATATATGAGCCGGCATGTGGACCACATGACCGGCAATGGGCAGCGTCGCCTCAAGAGCATCAGCGGACACGAGCGCACGTTCAGGTTTAAGAGACGCTTCGATCAGATGAATGTGCAGATGCAGCACACCGGGATGCGATAGATTTTGGGCAATGTTGTATTCCAGCGCCTCGGCGACGGGAATGGTTTCAGCCTTGGGGTTGCCTTCGTTGTCCCAATAGTCCCATCGTCTGATGGACATATAGCTGGCGGCATAGAGCGCGGTGATGTCGGGGTCGTCCGGATATTCATGGTTCAGCCTGCGCATAGCCGTTAGGTATGCCTGATCCCTGTCATCGTGGTCAGGGATAGTCTGCTGGTCATATAGCACGTGCAGTGCGCGGATCAACTTTGCTTCTAGTGGGCTGGCACGTTCGATTCTTTCCAAGGCATCGTTGATGGCCTTAAGACCTTCACCTTTCGGGTCGTCTGGCATCCGTGCGTAGCGTGAATTGGGATTTGGCCCCATTGCATGGGCCATGCCCCAAAAAGGCATCGGATGATCGGGGTCCATACGAGCGGCTTCCTGATAAGACGCTATAGATTCCGGGAAGTAAAATCCCCAGGCTAGGCGTAAACCCTGGTCGAAGAAGGCCTGTGCTTGAGGGTTCTGCGTTGAAATTGTGCGACTGTAAGTGCCGCTACCCTGTACCAGCACGGCGTGTGCCTGTTCTGAATCGGGTTTGATTGACTGCTGGTCAACGCAGGCGGCACAGAGGGGCAATAATGCCGCGAGGTACCAGATTTTATTCAATTTATTCCCACTCAA
>DCBA01000130.1 GCA_002313255.1 Gammaproteobacteria bacterium UBA1119
AATTGCCTACGCCCAATAAAAAAAGTCTAAAAATTACCAATCTTTTCGCCTGCTTCTTTATCTGCAATGGGTCTAGTTCAAATTAGCCCCATCATTCGCGTAGCGTGAGTATGCCTTCCCCCGTCATCGGTACAAATCGCACCGGCAAAACGTTGCGAGTCGATAAGTCTCCGACCGAATCCCGAGTTACTACGGTAAGTTCTTGATCACCGTCCGCGTCCCCCAGCGGCATTATTAATTTACCGCCATTAGCGAGCTGCGAGAGCAACTGCGGCGGAACAGACGATCCGACCGCAGTGACGAGAATTCCATCGAAAGGCGCTTCTTCAGGCCATCCGTACCATCCGTCTCCTGTCTTTATGGACACGTTGGTGTACCCCAAGGACTCGAGGCGACGTTCCGCTGAATGAGCTAGTTCCGGTACGATCTCTATGGAATAAACATGAGCCACAAGCTCCGCAGCAATCGCTGCCTGATATCCAGATCCCGTGCCAATTTCAAGAATCCGATCGCCGGGTTGCGGGTCAACCAGATGAGTCATCAAAGCAACGATAAAGGGTTGAGAAATGGTTTGACCGAAACCGATTCCAAGCGGGTGGTTTTCAAAGGCTTGATTTGATGAACGCTCGGGAACGAACTTAGAGCGATCGACTTTCGCGATCGCTGCTAAGACGGGACGGCTAATCTTATCGACAGCCGTGTACGAACTCGTTAAACGAGCGCTCGTCTCAATAGCCTTTAACATGTCGTCCATGCGATTAATCGTCGACGAGTCCTTATCCCAGGCAGGATCACCTGCGGATAGACAGATGCACCACAGACTCGCTATAGCAGTACTGCACAACCGCTTACAAGTTCTCCTTGCGTTTGAGGAATTTTGAGAATACTTCTTCGAACGGGGTGCTTTCTGCATATCGGGGATTTAATCAGTTCATGGTTGCTTTCAGCATCTTTTTTATCGTAATTAACGGCTAATTTCTGGTGACTCGGGGCCAGACGGTTATGAAGTGGAAATCTCGGGCCCAACTGCTCGTTAAATGGGGAGTCAACTTAGCTGTCGCAACTATTTGTATTAATTAAAACGGGGAAGTGTTTTGGAAAAGGATGAGGTTTACAAAAGAGTCAGAGCAAAAGTAGAAAAGCTATTGGGGTTCTACTTTCATTTGGCAGTTTACGTAGTTGTGAATGGTTTTCTTCTCACTATTAATCTTACGGCATATGCTGACCCGGGTTTTGCTCCTGGTTATCTTTGGGCCAAATGGCCACTGATGGGTTGGGGTATTGGTTTGTTCTTTCACGCTTTTAGGGTTTTTGGATCAGGATACAAAGAGCGCATGATTGAAAAGATGATAAAAAAAGAGATGGGTCAGCAATAAAAATTAGCTAGGGCCTCCGCTACGAACGTACCCGTCCCGGTTCGACGTACTTCAGAACGGTTCCCTATGCCACTCGCCGAGACCTGTCATGGCTCTTGAGTTTGGTTCACATCCGAAACCTACCCATGAGTGTTATACACAAGTAGGTCTATCTCTCTGGAATCGCTAGTAGTTTCAGCAAAAATTGAAGTAAAAAAAGGAAAGAAAAATAAGAAAAACAAAAAATAGCTTTATGACTTAACTATACTTTTTTACACAATATTTGGAAGAAAAAGAGACATCCAAACTTGGTGGACCTTCTGGTCAAAAATTGGAACCGCCGGAAGTCCTAACTTCGACCGGAATAGGAGCAGCGTATGTCGGCGGCGAGCAATCACAACTGGTTCGATACTGAATCCGGCATCCTGGACAGGCGCATTTTTACCGACGAGGAAATCTACCAGGAAGAACTGCAAAAGATCTTTGGGCGGGCATGGAACTTCATGTGCCACGAATCCCAGGTTCCTGAAGAGGGTGATTTTTTCATGAACTGGATCGGTGAGGATGAGGTCATCATCGTCCGCGACCGCGAAGGCACTATCAACGTACTTCTAAACAGTTGCCCACATCGCGGTAACACGGTCTGTCGTGCTGAATTGGGGACTACAAAGAGTTTCGTTTGCTCTTATCACGGCTGGAACTATGACCTGAACGGTCGCCTGATCGGGATGCCAAGCGAAGAGCACTTTTACCGCAATCCCATGGATAAGAACGACTGGGGTTTGACGCCTGCTGCAAAGGTAGAGAGTTACAAGGGGTTCGTGTTCGCGACACTTGACCCTGAAGCGCCTCCGTTGGTCGACTACCTTGGCTGGGTTGGTAGGCTTGGCATTGATTTCATGGCGGCACAGGGAGAGCTGGAATTTCTCGATGGGGTTCACAAGAACCGGGTGCAGTGCAACTGGAAACTTGCGGTCGACAACGTGTACGACTGGTATCACGTCAAGGTATCGCACGGTTCAGCGCTTAAGATTGGCATGATCGGTGAGGAATCGATGGCACCCATGGACCAGATGGTACTGCTTGGTGAATTTGGGCACGGCATTGGTGGTCCCGGCATTACTGAGGAGATGTTCCAGGAGTCAGTAGCCCGACTCAGCGGTAGTGAAGGTGAACAGATCTGGTATGACCGGAATGTCCGGCAACGAATGAAGCCAGAGGTTACGGAAATGCTAGGACCGGTAGGCAAGCGCTCTTTCGGTCATCCGAACATTTTTCCGAACCTGTGGGTCGCGCTGACCCGGCAGGTGTGTTTGCGAATTCCACGTGGCCCCTATGAGACTGAACTCTGGTGGTTCAACTTTCAGCCGAAACACGTGCCGGTAGAACAGCGTCAAAACGCAATATTCATGCAGAACCACCTCTTTGGTCCTGCGGGGATCCTCGAACAGGATGACGGCGAAAACTGGAGCCATTCGACGAGGGGCGCCAAAGGCAGTTTCGCCAGGACGCGACCCTTGAACTTCACCATGGGCAAGGGCCAGGACCAGGTACTGCACGATGAGTCTGGACAGTCACGCATTGAAACTGTCGTTAATGAACACGGTCAACGCTGGACTTACCAGTCCTGGCAGGAATGGATGAATGCGGCGTCGTGGCCCGAGTTGATGCAGAACCACTCGCTGCCGCCGACGGGAGAAATCTGACGAGCAGTTACCAGAAACTGGATATGCAGCAGCGCATGCTGCTCAAGTTCGAGGTCGAGGAATTCCTGTTCATGGAAGCCGACCTGCTTGACTCGAGAAGGTATGACGAATGGCTTGAATGTCTCACCGATGATATCCACTACTGGATGCCGATCCGTCGGACGACCACAGCGCGCGAGGTTGAGCGTGAGTTCACGAAGCCCGGCGGTATGGCCTTTTTTGACGATGACAAGAGTGTTCTGGCCTTACGGGTAAAACGACTGGCCATCGGCAGGGCGTGGGCAGAGGACCCTCCCTCGAGGACGAGACGACTGATCACGAATATCAAGATATTGGGTTACGACGGAGAAGAAGTGAGCGTGGCAAGTAATTTCCAGTTGTACAGGTCTAGGCTTAACAGCGAAGAAGACAATTGGATAGGTCGCCGGGAGGACAAGTTGCGGCGTGCTGATGGCGGCTTCAAGCTATCACAGCGCCACATCTATCTTGAGCAAACCGTGATCCTGTCGCAGAACATGAGCAGCCTGTTCTGATGGGTAGGCTTGAGGAGCAATCCATTGTCGTGGCTTAGGCCCCAAATCACGACCTCGAGCTTCTCCTCAGATAACTTCTCACCGCGTTGCTTGGATGGTCGCGTACCTGGTTTAGCCGACAACAAATTCCCTAATTCATATCTTTCGGCCCGGATCTTCAGTCGGTCAACGGCTTCCTCAGCTAGATACCTCTAAAACCTACGCGTACGCACGGTGAAGATATCGCGTGCTTGCCGGCGCAACTGTCAGAGATGCTGCAGTATCGGCACCGTTGGTGATGACAAGTCATCCCCCAACTGCTTGCCGCCGAAAATGCCCGTATAAAACTTGCTCTGAACCATCTCAGCAAAGTACTTAATCCCCGGATACGAAACGATCACGACTTGATCGAAGTCCACATCATCTTCCAGCGATACCGCCCGACCCATATGAACTGGCCCATGCCCAACTTCAGACAACATTGACATCATCGAATTACCGTACTTGGAATTCGCAATCTTCTGTCTCGCATCGCCAAGCTTCTGGAAATTGATGATGACTAACGCATCCTCGCTGAAAGCCTCGTGTTCAGCTACGGTCTTTTCCAGGAAGACTCTTTGAGCGGCTGCTTGAGGGAGCCGTTCAGCTGGCACCTCAACGGGCTCAAAAGGATAGGTTGCGGAGTTGCCAGAGAGGAAGTGGCGAATACGTCTCTGCAACATATAGAGCGAGACAACAAGGTTCTGCGTTCTCTCGCGTTGCATACCGAGTGACCAGATGCGGGTGAATTCGCTCTTCAGGCCCAGGTAGTTCGCGCTTACTGCGGCGGTTTCCCAGGCGTCTCGCGTCGCATACTGTGAAACGACGAAAGCTTCCCATTCAAGATCAGGCATCTGCTGCGACTTACGCGGTCTTGGAAAGGCGACCTTACCGGCATAAATGACTTCGGCACCGTGCTGCTCGACGCCTTTCACATATCGACCAACACCTTCAAGGAGCTCCTGGCCGGGTTTGAGCTTCAATGCTGAAACGACATGAAATGCGGCCGAACTATGGAACAGATCCTGACGGTCAAATAGCACACTGCGTCGCAACTGCGAGTGGTTCCATAGTTGAGCGCCAACGACCAGAACAACTATAGCTACTAGTACGCAAATGGTAACCAGCATGATTCTCATATCACCTCTTATGTTTGACGCTCGAATAGCATCGGATTGTCTTAAAGCACAACAACAATACCGCGGAGTGCAGCCTCAACCTACGATGGTATCTATAGACGTTGAAACGATTTCCAGCATCTTCGTTTGAGGGGCTAGTCACTCATATTCAAGGGGGGTAATTGGGGGTGCAGACAAGGGGTGGTACCCCAAAAAATAAAACAGTCAGACATTCGGAAAAGGACGGCAAGGAGTCGGTAGGCGGGCTTGGATATTTGGTGTATTTTGGTAGAGGGTCTTGGCCGGTAGATCGGTTCGGGTGCGCTTACTTTTTTGGGCGGGTTTGGCTAGCGCAGCCGCACCATAAATTCCGGCGTGTAGGCGCCTTCAGGGTCGTCGCGAACTAGTTCGTCGAGACACGAGTGCTGCACTTCGCATAGGGGTTGCCGGATGGAAAAAGTAATCATCAACGATGTCGGACCTCGAGATGGATTACAGAATGAATCCACCACCGTCACTCCTCACGATCGCGTCGCTCTTATAAATGCGTTGATTGCTGCAGGCGTTCCTGCTGTCGAAGTTGCCAGCTTTGTGAGTCCCCACGCTGTCCCAACAATGGTTGGGGCGTCTGAAGTGGTGGCTTCTCTGGATTTGGATGGTGGGGCCTTCAGCTCGCTTGTTCCCAACTATAAGGGCTACGAACTGGCCAAAGCATCCGGTATTCGGTCCGTGGCAGTCGTTCTCTCGGCCACGGAGACGATGAATATCAAGAACATCCATATGGGTCTCGATGAAACCATCGCGGTCTGCTCTGACATTGTTCAACAGGCGCAAAAAGACGGACTTGAAGCACGAGCGTATCTATCGGTAGCGCTCGGGTGTCCGTATGAGGGGCCTGTTGCCGAAGAGCATATTGAATCGCTGGGACACAAGATGTTCGACGCGGGCGCTTCCGAAGTCATTGTTGCCGACACGATTGGCGCCGCAAACCCTTCGCAGGTGAAGTCGCTTTTTAACCGTATGTGTACAGTATTCGGGTCCGAACGGCTCTCCGCGCACTTTCACGATACGCGCGCGTTGGCTCTTGCCAATGCATGGCAAGCGTTAGAGTGTGGGGTTCGCAAGTTCGACGCCAGTATCGGAGGCCTCGGAGGTTGCCCATTTGCGCCGGGAGCGGCCGGTAACCTTGCAACAGAAGATCTCGCTACTATGCTGGAACAGGCAGGTTTCGAGACTGGCGTGAACGTAGATAAATTACTCGAAGCGGTTGAATTGGTACGCGGTTTGGTCGGACACGACGTCGGTGGTAGAACGCTGGCCTGGCTAATCGGAAGGCGTTCTGCCGACTAACTGCCACACATAAGTTGTATCGAATATGAATCGCCACGGTGAGGCGATTTGGCAGAGACGTTCATCGAGGTTCTGTGAATTGGGTCTAATTCGGATCCCATTCACCTAAACACGAAGCGGTCAACATTCGTGGTCTACTGCGTCGTCGAGCAGGCAAGTACGCGACATCGAGAGACTCAATCCTCTCGGTTCCATGCGCTACCGGCCCAGTCGGTAGGCTCGCCTTCTCCAGGGACAGGTACTTCTCGTATGCGCTCAGGAACGTCGTCATATTCAAGGCGTAAAGCCTTGCAGCAAACCGCGTGCAGGTTGTATCCCATGGTGTGATAGGTCAATTCAAGGATGTCTTCGTCAGAGAGATGGGAGTGCAACGCTTCAAACAGTTCATCCGAGGCCCTTCCTCCCTGTAAAATCAAAGCGTCCACCCAAGCCAGTACTGCGCGTTCCTTAGCGTCGAAAACATCTGAGACTTGCCAATGAGGTATGGCAGCGATTTGTTCATCGCTAATGCCAAAACGCCGGGCGGCCTTGCAGTGTTGCGAAAACACGAATTGACTGCTTTGGGTATACCCGGTGCGCATGAGCGCAAGCTCACGGACAATATCATCCAATTGACTGACGGCTTTATCGGCAAACATGCCAAACAAGGCAAAGTGACTGGTTGCGTGATCAAAAATGTACGGTACCAAGGCAAACACCGACCACCAATTTCCGGGTGTGCCCGTGGCCGTGCCCGGCGCCTCAACTGGATCGCGTTCACCGAATATCGCCTTGTAATACTTCAACACGTTTTGTGAAGCTTCGTGTTTTGGAACTTCTCTTAGTCTTGGCATATGGATTCCTCCGGTTGTTGCAGCTTTCGTTCTGCTGAATTGAGCGCTACTCGCCATCCTTTGCAGAAAAAACTATCGATTGAAATGTTGTTGACATAGCAGAGAATAGTCAAAGATATTGTCTCCTTGTGGTCAAGAATGAACTCCGCTCTGAGCGATGTGTGAATTGGACAGTTCTTCTAGCACGCGTATCGTTTATCCAATACCAGGAGAAACTCATGCCGACCAATGAAAAGTTCGAGATTAGGGGTATCAACCACTTGGCCTTAGTTTGCAGAGACATGAAAAAGACTGTGGAATTTTACTCCGGGGTCCTCGGGCTCCCGCTAACTAAGACTATCGAGCTTCCCCGCGGTGCGGGCCAGCACTTTTTTTTCGACATTGGCAACGGGGATTCCTTGGCATTTTTCTGGTTTCCAAACGCGGCGGAAAGCCAGCCTGGGATTACGCATGCAGAGGCACTTGTAGGTCATGGCGATATTACTTCGGCGCACGCATCGATGAATCATGTGGCTTTCGATGTTCCAGAAGACAAGATTGAGGAATACCAACAAAAACTGAAAGCGGCAGGTGTTGAGATTACCGATGTCGTCAATCACGATGATTCGGAAACTCAGTCGAGCCCGTCGATTACGGACACTACCTTCGTGCGTTCTATTTACTTTAAGGACCCGGACGGCATCTTATTGGAATTTGCTGCCTGGACCAGAGACATGAACGAACAGGACGTTAATTGTGAACCCAGAAGCGTCGATCACGCGTGAAGCTAGGTAGCCCTGGTCATGCGGGAAGAAGAGCTAGTCGAACGCATTAGGGTCTTGCTCCCCAGCATAACGGAGCATGCGGCGCAGGCCGAACAAGAGCGCAAGCCGGTGGATTCGGTAATGAAATCCCTTGAGGAAGCGGGGGTCTATAAGTTCTTCGTACCCAAGAGATATGGAGGGTATGAGTTCAGTCTCGGAACTTTCATGGACATTGGCATAATGCTCGGCGAAAGTTGCCTATCTACGGCCTGGGTGACGACGTTCTGTATGGAACATAACTGGTTGCTCAGCTTGTACAACCGAGAAGCCCAGGACGACATTTTTGGAAAGCAACCATACATCATTGCGCCGGGCGCTCTCGCGCCGAAGGGTACGGCAACCCCGGTAGACGGCGGTTATCGTATAAATGGTCGCTGGGAGTGGGCTACCGGCGTGATGCACGCAGATTGGGTGATGGTAGGCGCGTTGACACCCACAGAGGATCCAAAAAAACCTGATCTATGTATGTATCTCATCCCCCGCGAGGAAGTGAATGTTATTGATACTTGGCACGTTGCCGGGATGGTGGGTACAGGAAGCAACGATATTGAGGTTGAAGACGTATTTGTGCCTGGGCACCGTAAGCAGAGCGTTGTCGATATGCGCGATGGCTCAAGCCC
>DCBA01000099.1 GCA_002313255.1 Gammaproteobacteria bacterium UBA1119
CGTAGCGAATTCGAATGGTTATTCGATAAAACTGTCACGGGTAAAAACCTAGGCTTGATCGTTCCTGAAGAACTGAATCCAGGCGATATTGCTTCCCGGATTTCCTTCTTCGCACCGATATCATTGCTGTTCTTTTTCGTGGTGGTGACGATCTTTGGGATTCTGGCGAAAAATAGGCTGCATCCAATGCATTATGCGTTTCTGGCGGCGACCTTTTTGTCGTTTCACTTGATGTTTTCGTACGCTGCAGATCACCTTTCCATGCACTTCGCATTTACGACCGCTTCGTTGGTTTCGTGCTTTTTGACGTTTAGTTACTTGGGGCGAGTGAAGGATCAAAAATATGCATTGGTCGCCACATCGCTTCAGTTACTTTATTTAGTGGCCTTTTCCTGGTCGTTCTTTTACCAGACGGATTCGGGACTAGGAATCACTGGTCTGATCGTGACGATCGTTTCCGTGTTGACTCTTTTTGCACTGATGCAGCTAACCGCCAAATTGGATTGGCAGAATGTTGATCTAGTCAGCCAAGAGAAAAGTTAAAGATTTAGGGAAGCTGGTTTCGCCATACAGATTTGGGCCTTTTGGTGATTTTTCCGAAGACGAGAGTCACGATCACATGGTCGTTCCCTTACAAAAATCGGCGATGCTGCGGCCCGTTTCCCGGCTAATTTCTGGACAGCTAATAGGGAAAATCTCGGTACCGTGGATGGTTCCCATCACCTGCCTACAGTTGGCTTTGACGCCGGAGGTTAAGAGCAAACGATAAAAGTTGATGCCTTCATCGCGAAGTGGATCACACTCGTTTACGCTGATGACCGTGGGTGGGAGTCCGCGAACATCCTCGGTCGTTGCGAACCCTGGCCATGCGAGTGGGTTACGAGCTTCAAGTTGTTCTATCCCGTAGGCCATCGCGCCTTGATTGTTGTGGAGATCGAGAAGGATGCCGTTATTTTCGACCGACGAAGGGTTTTCGGGCAGGGGCCAAATTCCAGCAATATAAGGACATAGTGCGTAAAGACCGGTGATTAGATCGATGTGACCATCCCTCAGGAGCTGCATACCCGTCGCCAAGGTCAAATTACCCCCACCGCTCTCGCCGGCGATAACAATTCGGTCTGGATCGATTCCGAGAGTCTCGGCATTTACGGCGACCCATTTCACGCCGGAAACGCAGTCGTTTAATCCAGCGGGAAAGGGTGCTACCTCGGGCACCGATGAGGGTGTTACTGCGTTGCGAAAATCGACCATGGCTACCGCAACGCCCTGTGCAGCGATAATTTTCCCCCACGCACGGTAATTGCCGTAATAACACGACGCCGATTGCATGCCGCCGCCGTGGATGTAGTAAACGCAGGGTAGTTGAGCGTCTGTTGTTGGACGAATGAATTGAATATTAATGGAGTTGTTGTCGGGCTCGGATGTGATGACGTGGGTATCGATGCTGATGCCTTCGCTCGGCGCAATATCTTCGTTGTCGCACATTTCAAAAAATGCCTGCATCGCCTGTTCGCGCGCTTTGGCTTTGTCCGAGTTTGCTTCAGCGAGCATTGCTTCTCGGCTCGCGACGTCTTCAGTGACGATTTCGGGGAATGTGCCGAACAGCGCCTTGATGCGCGGATCGATCCGAGGGTCTTCGGGTATCTTGCCGTGTGCCATATTATTTTTCCGATATCGGTTTCAGGTGCTCAGGCATGTTTGGTTTCGCCTTCGCACGATTTCTCGGCATCCTTTGTACCAGATTCGTTGAAATCGTGTCGCGTAATCCGGGGTCAACGAGTTATCGGGTGGGTGAGGCCGACGTGGGAAGCCCCGGTCGAATCGCGCGACCATATACGAGGACTAATAGCATCTCCCGTCCTTGGGAAAGGCACTCGCCATTCCCTTATGTAGCATAGGTTTTAGGCCAGTTGTTTTTATTTCGCAAAAGGTCTATACGTCGACCGCGTAATTGATCTGAATCACCTGCCGGAGTTTAACGATGCGATTTCACCCCTGGATTCTTTCGATTTTTGTTGCAAGTAGTACGCTCGTATTTCAAAACCAGGCCGTTGCGGAAGATGCGGAAGCATCAGGCCCGATCGAGGAAGTCCTAGTGACAGCTCGACGCCGAGAAGAATCAGCACAAAACGTCCCGATTCCCATTACGGCGATGTCGGCGGATCAGCTGGAGGAACGCAATATTGTCTCGGTTGAAGACATTTCACGGTTAGCGCCGAACCTACAATTCAATTATTCCAGCGTGAACCGGGGCACCATGAACGTGTTCCTGCGAGGAATTGGTCAAGTGAATTGGAGTGCGACCATGGATCCCAAGATTGGGGTCTATATTGATGGCGTCTACATGGGGCGTCCCCAAGGCGGTGTATTCGACTTGCTCGACATTGAACGTATCGAGGTCCTGCGCGGGCCGCAGGGCACGCTGTTTGGACGAAATACCACAGCGGGCCTGGTCAATGTGATTACACGGAAACCAGATTCGGACTTCGGTGGCAAGGTGAAAGTTGGGTTTGGTAATTTTTCCTCAAACGTCGTTGCAGGAAACGTGAATATTCCCTTGAACGATGAACTTTCAGCCCGCATTAACTTTCAGACGCGCAATGCCGATGGTTACATGAACAACCTAGCCACGGGGGCAAAATGGAACGACGAAGGCGAGACGGCCGTTCGAGCGAGCGTTGCTTGGACACCTTCCGATCGATTCGATGCACGATTTTCTGCCGATATCGTACGGCGTGACGAATTACCGTCGCTCGCAAGCTGCGAATGGTTCGGACCAGCGGATGGGTCCACGGCTGGCGGTCTTCCGGCGGTTCTATTTTTAGGAGGTGTTTACGACACGATCGCCAACGGTTGCAACATGGGTGACGCCTATAGTGCGTACGAACTTGATCCTGCCGTCAGCACAACCGATTCGGAATCGTTCGGTCTGGTGATGAACTTGGACTTGGGTGGGGGCACGTTGACGTCAGTGAGTTCATACCGTGCTACCGAACACGTGAATTCTTCATGGGGCAACGCGTCGGATGGTGGCACGGTGAACTATATCGATGTGATCGCTGCTTGCGATACCTGCCAAGACATCCTTTACGACTTTGACTATTTTTCCCAAGAAATTCGGTTAGACGGAAGTTCGTTGGACGGTCGTTTGACGTGGGTTGCCGG
>DCBA01000026.1:0-16998 GCA_002313255.1 Gammaproteobacteria bacterium UBA1119
GCAAGCAGTCTTTTAGTCGAAGCGCTTAAGCGATGAAACGGCGGTTTGCGCGTTAAATAGGTGGGAAGTGTATGGGGGCGTTTCCCGCATATGCGTCCTTGCATCTGGTCCCCAGACCGGTATCGAAACATACATATTGTTTGGAGATACCCGTCACAGAAAATCGCCAGGCCCGCATTATAAGAAATGGCATAGGCGGTCGGTTTTTTGATTCGTTGCTTCCCGATATGACGCTCCCTATAATCGCGCATCTTGCTGATGCGGGGTGGAGCAGTCTGGTAGCTCGTCGGGCTCATAACCCGAAGGTCGTGGGTTCAAATCCTGCCCCCGCTACCAAAGCGATCGGGTCCCAAATTGGGGCCTTTCGTTGGGTAGGGAGTTAATGCTCCGACAATAGTGTCGTGGGCAAGAGCACGTCGTGTCCGGCGGTGCGGCTTGTTCTTGGGTAATGGGCGCAAGCCCATTTTTTGTGAGTGGGATCGGGACAGCTAGTGAATAGACGAGCCAGAGATATAGAGCAGCTAATCGAGCCAACTGTCGGCGCGATGGGTTATGAGCTCTGGGGAATTGATTCCAATGGCAATGGCGCGCATGAAAAGCTCTGCGTATACATAGATTCTGACTCAGGAATTGAGGTAGACGATTGCGAGGCTGTAAGCCAGCAACTAAGCAGCCTCCTCGATGTTGACGACTCATTTAACGACTCGTATACGCTCGAGGTTTCCTCGCCAGGGTTAGATCGAATCTTGTTTAAAGATAAACAATTCCAGATGCATATTGGTCAACAGGTGAATGTTCGGCTGGAAGTTCCACTCGATGGTCGACGACGAGTCAAAGGTCTACTCGTTGGGGTCGAGGATAGTGAGCTAGTAGTAACCGTCGACGATGAGGAGTATTTGATTCCGCTTGAGCAGGTACGACGGGCACGCGTCGTACCCCAATTTGATTAGGGTTATCTCTTCTAATGCTGACTAAAGACATACTTGCCGCTGTAGATTCGGTCTCGAACGAAAAAGGGGTACCCAAAGAAGTTGTTTGCGATGCGATCGAGATCGCGCTAGCGACCGCAACAAAAAAGCGGCGCCGAGACGATGCTGAATTTCGAGTCTCAATCGACTGGGAGACTGGTGATTACGAAACCTTTCGGACCTGGTTGGTGGTGGATCCAGCCGAGATAGATGAAGAATTCCCCTTTAATCCTGATGCCCAACTGACGCCCGACGAAGCGAAAGAAAAAGACCCTAATCTCGGGATTGGTGATGTTTGGGAGGAACCCGCTGAATCAGTCGCGTTTGGTCGAATTGTTGCTCAAACTGCTCGCCAGGTAATACTGCAAAAAGTTCGGGAAGCCGAGCGCGAACAGGTTATTCGAGAGTATTTACCGAAAGTTGGCCAGTTAGTAAGCGGGATCGTTAAAAAAACGTCCCGTGATTCAGTTATCGCCGATCTCGGTAATAATGCCGAGGCTATTTTACTTCGAGAACACCTAATCCCGCGAGAAACATTTCGCATCGGCGATCGGTTGCGCGCATTCCTGTTAGAGGTGCTGCCCGATGCCCGCGGTCCGCAAATCATTTTGACGAGAACTATACCAGCGATGCTCGTAGAACTATTCAAGCTTGAAGTACCTGAAATCGCTGAAGACGTAATCGAGATTCGTGGATCGGCGAGAGATCCTGGCTCACGAGCCAAAATAGCGGTTACGACGAACGATGGGCGAATAGATGCGGTCGGAGCTTGCGTTGGCATGCGCGGTTCCCGGGTGCAGGCTGTTTCTGGAGAGTTGGCCGGGGAAAGGGTTGATGTGGTTTTGTGGGACGACAATCCCGCACAACTAGTTATTAACGCCATGAGTCCCGCGGAAGTTGCATCGATTGTTGTGGATGAGGATGCACATTCTATGGATATAGCTGTTGCGGAAGACAATCTTGCCCAAGCGATTGGGCGGGGTGGCCAGAATGTCAGGCTCGCTAGCGAACTGACGGGTTGGAAACTGAACATCATGACCGAAGACGAAGCGACGCAGAAGCAACAGGACGAAGCTCAGCAGTATGTAGCCAATTTTATGACTGCGCTATCTGTCGATGAAGACGTGGCAGCCGTACTTGTTGAAGAAGGATTTACAACCGTTGAAGAGGTGGCCTACGTGCCGATCGAGGAGCTTAGTGCTATCGATGGATTTGATGAAGAAATCGTAAACGAATTGCGGAACCGTGCTAAGGATTCGATGCTTACTAGGGCGATCGCTTCCGAAGAACAACGAGATGGACAAGAGCCGCAAGAAGATCTCTTAGCGATGCAAGGCATGACGGGTGAGTTGGCTAGGACGATGGCGGCAGGTGGCGTAACTTCAATGGAGAGTTTGGCAGAATTAGCGATACCCGAGCTCATTGAAATCGTTGAAGATCTAGACGAAGACAAAGCGGCAGAGCTAATTATGACGGCCCGTGCCCCGTGGTTCGAAGAGGCTGAAGTTGGGGAGCCAGATTGATTTTCAATAGAGATACCAATGGCTGAGGTAACGGTAAAACAACTCGCTGAAACGACCGGTGTTCAAGTCGAGAAACTGCTGCAACAAATGCACCAAGCCGGGCTGCCTCAGAATGACGAAGCGGATGTCGTGTCAGATGAAGATAAGCAAGGCTTGTTAGCCTTCTTAAAAGGAGAGCAAGGCGCCCCGTCAGCTTCTGTTGCCCCCAAAAAGATTACTTTGAAAAGACGCGCCCAGAGTACTCTGAAAATCGGCAGAGGCGGTCATAGTGTAAAGGTTGAGACTCGGCGTAAGCGGACGTACATAAAGCGCGTTGACGTAGAATCGTCAGAAGATGACCAATCGGGAGAGTCGGATTCTAAGGTTTCAAATGATCCGAGTCAGCTTCGAATCGAAGCGGAGCGTATTCGCCTAGAGGAGGAGCGAAGACAAACCGCTGAGCACGAAGGTAGAGCCGAAGCGATACGTAAGAAGGAAGAGGTTGAACTCCGCGAGAAAGAGGAATTGCTCGCGGTAAGTGAATCCGACAACCGAGAAGCTCAAGCCAAAGACGAAGCAAAAGTTAAAGCAGAAACTAAAGCTAAAGAGGATAAAACGGAAGCGGATGCTGTCGCTCAAGCTGCAGCAACGGCGCAGGCGCAGGAGCAGGCAGCGGAAAAGGGAAATCGAAGGGGTAAGGGTCAAAGTCGCGATCGCGATAGATCGGGGCCTCCCGATGGAGAACGAACCCGTCGACGCGAGTTGTCTTTAAAGAAAGAATCTCGCCGAATGAAGCAGAGAGTAGCGCTTCAGCATGATAAACAAGGGGGAGAGTTTTCCAGGCCGGTACAGGAAATTCAACGAGAAGTAGAGATCGGCGAATTGGTTTCTGTGGGTGACCTAGCACAGCGGATGTCGGTAAAGACGGGCGAGGTTATCAAGACACTTATGGGAATGGGTGTCATGGCAACAATTAATCAGACCATCGATCAGGATACTGCGGTTCTAGTAGTCGAAGAAACGGGCCATAAAGCGAAAATTGTTGTTGATAACCAGATAGAACAGGAATTGGAAGAGTCTTTGCAGATCGAAGGCGATCTTGTTTCACGATCCGTCGTTGTGACAGTGATGGGACACGTCGACCACGGGAAGACATCACTTCTAGATCATATACGAAAGTCGCGTGTTGTTGCGGGTGAAGCGGGTGGAATTACTCAACACATTGGTGCGTACCATGTCGAGACCCCCCAGGGGAACATTTCTTTCATAGATACCCCCGGCCATGCGGCGTTTACCGCAATGCGTGCTCGTGGTGCGATGGCGACGGACGTCGTCATTCTCGTATGTGCCGCGGATGATGGCGTTATGCCGCAGACCGAGGAAGCCGTCCAACATGCGAAAGCAGCCGAAGTACCGCTGGTTGTTGCAGTCAATAAAATAGATCTCGAGGGAGCTGACCCGGAACGAGTCCGAAATGAACTCGCTGCCATTGACGTCATACCGGAAGATTGGGGAGGGGATACTCAGTTTGTGAATGTTTCCGCGCAAACAGGAGAGGGAATTGATGCGCTTCTTGAAGCCGTAAACCTACAAGCAGAGATTTTAGAGCTGAAGGCCGTTCCCGACGCACCAGGGCGTGGAGTTGTAATCGAATCAAAACTTGAGCGTGGGCGAGGCCCAGTAGCAACTGTCTTGGTCCAGAACGGGACATTGAAACAAGGCGACGTGATTATTGCGGGCGAAACGTTCGGAAAAGTACGCGCGTTAGTTAACGAGCATGGTCAAACCGTCACTAGCGCAGGGCCATCCATTCCGGTCGAGGTCCTTGGACTAAATGGGACTCCCAACGCGGGAGATGACTTCTCGGTAGCAGTAGACGATCGACGTGCACGGGATCTTGCGGAATTTCGTGCCCATAGGAGCCAAGAACAGCGTCACGCTTCGCAGCAAGCAGCTAAGCTCGAAAATGTGTTTGCAAACCTTGGCAAGGGTGAAAAGAGGGTTCTTAAATTAGTCTTAAAGACGGATGTGCGAGGTTCCCTGGAGGCTATAACGCAATCTTTTGCCGAGATTGGTAACGAGGAAGTATCTGTAAATGTTCTGGGTTCGGGCGTCGGAGGGATATCCGAATCGGATGCCACCATGGCGATGACGTACGGAGCCGTCATTTTTGGCTTCAATGTACGGGCGGACAATTCGGCTAAGGACTTGATCGACAAAGAAGCAATAGAACTCCGTTATTACAGCGTTATATATGAGTTGCTCGACGACGTTAGGACTATTCTGGAGGGCATGCTGGCCCCGGAGATTCGCGAAGAGATAGTTGGTACTGCTGAAGTTCGGGATGTTTTCCAATCTCCGCGATACGGACAAGTAGCTGGTTGTATGGTGGTCGAAGGAACTGTTTTCCGTAACAAAAGCATCCGTGTACTAAGGGAAAACGTTGTTATTTATGAAGGCGAATTGGAATCGCTTCGCCGATTCAAAGACGACGTAGGTGAAGTACGAAATGGCCTCGAGTGTGGCATCGGCGTTCGTAACTATAACGATGTTCAATCGGGCGACAAGATTGAAGTTTTTGACACCACAGAAGTCGCACGGGCTTTATGAATTTTGTCTACGCATAATCAACTAAAAAGTGGCCGAGAACTTCGTGTGGGGGACTTTTTGCGTAAGGAACTCGCGGAGGTGGTTCAGCGTGAAATGCGCGATCCGAGGATAGGGATGTTGTCTATCACGGACGTAATAGTCAGTAAGGACCTCTCGTATGCGGATGTCTATTTCACGACCGTTTCAGCCCAACAAGATAAATACGAAGATAAAGACAAAATCCTTCGCGCACTGCAAGGTGCGGCTGGCTTCTTGCGTTCTATTTTGTCGAGGCGCCACGTCATGCGGACCACACCTGCTCTGCGATTCCATTATGATGACCTGATCCAACATGGCCCACAGCTCGAAGCATTAATTGAGCAAGCGCTAGCTTCTGACCAAATACGTGGTGCCTGCCTGTCGGAGACGGAAGTTTCTGATGGGGCGTAGTCGAAGTCGGAAAGGTCGAGATGTTAGTGGGGTTGTTGTTTTGGACAAACCTCGAGGCGTGACCTCTAGCGAAGCCGTCCAGCGCGCGAAAACATTGTTTAATGCTCGTAAGGTCGGTCATACGGGGAGCCTCGACCCTCTAGCGACGGGTGTGTTGCCGCTTTGTTTTGGGGAAGCGACAAAATTCTCCCGGTTTTTGCTTACTTCCGATAAGAAATACAGGGCGAGACTTAGATTAGGCATTCGGACCGCAAGTGGCGATGCGGACTCTGATATCGTTGAAGAGCGGAGTACTAAAGGAGTTACGCTGGATCGTATTCAGAACGCCATCGGGAGCTTCCGTGGAGAGATCGATCAGATCCCTTCCATGTACTCAGCGATCAAACATCGAGGGAAACCCCTCTATAAATATGCCCGACAGGGAGTTGAGGTTGAACGGGAATCTCGACGGATAACCGTTTATTCCATTGAATTGTTGACGTTCAGCGGATCCGAAATCACGTTGGAGGTGCATAGTAGTAAGGGCACTTACGTCAGAACCATTGCGGACGATCTTGGGGAACAGCTCGGGTGCGGAGCCCACGTAGTGGAATTACGCCGCTTAATGGCGGGACCCTTTACAGAATCAGATTTGGTGACGTTCGACGAAATTGAAACCGCTCGGGCCGAGGGTCGACTGGATATGTTGCTCGCCCCGATTTCGAGCGCGGTAAGCCAATGGCCGGCGGTTCGGTTGAATACGACTTCCGCCTATTACCTCCGACAAGGTCAACCCGTGGTAGTGCCGCACGCACCTAGTGAAGGGTGGGTTCAGTTACGAGAATCGTGTTTGAACGATGAATGGTTCTTAGGGATGGGCGAAATTATGGAGGACGGACGCGTCGCACCGCGCCGCCTCATTTTAGGCGAACGGAAACTGTAAATATGCGTGGTTCCGTTTTCCTTGTCGTTACGAAGCATATTGGAGAAATATAATGGCTCTTAGTGCCGAGAAAAAAATTGAAATCGTGAAGGAGTTTCAGTTGAGCGATAACGATACTGGATCGCCGGAAGTCCAGGTTGCTTTACTGTCACAAAATATAAATTCCCTACAGGAACATTTCCGTGATCACGCGAAAGACCACCACTCCCGTCGTGGATTAATTCGGATGGTTAGTCAAAGAAGGAAGCTTCTAGACTATCTCAGGGGGAAGGACCAGGAACGTTATTCGACGCTGATTCAGCGTTTAGGGCTCAGACGATAACCCGCTAAAGGAGAAGCAATTGAACAAGATGATAAAAGAGTTTGAGTACGGTGAGCATAAGGTCTCATTAGAGGCAGGTAATGTTGCAAAACAGGCGACCGGAGCCGTAGTTGCGAGAATGGGGGATACCGTAGTTCTCTGTACGGTCGTTGCGATGCCTAACGCAAATCCGGGACAGGATTTTTTCCCCCTGACGGTCAACTATCAAGAACGTACGTACGCTGCGGGTAAGATTCCCGGAAGTTTTTTTCGTCGAGAAGGACGCCCTAGCGAAAAAGAAATTCTGACTTGTAGGCTCATAGATCGACCTATCCGTCCGCTGTTTCCAAAAGGGTTCATGAACGAAGTACAAGTCATACCTACCGTCATGTCAGTCGATAAGGACATGGACCCTGATATTATCTCGATGATCGGGACGTCCGCTGCACTTGCAATTTCCGGCGTGCCTTTTGCGGGCCCGATTGGCGCGGCGCGGGTCGGATTTAACCAGGGTCAATACGTGCTCAATCCTGGATACGAGGCGTTAGAGAACTCCAGCCTCAATATGGTTGTGGCGGGTACAGAATCGGCAGTGTTGATGGTTGAGTCGGAGGCAGACGAACTGGCGGAGGATCAAATGCTTGGGGCGGTGCTTTTTGGGCATCAAGAAATGCAAGTTGCAATCAAAGCCATAAGTGAATTGGCGTCAGAGGTTGGCAACGTAGCATGGGAATTTGTCCCACCTGCAGAAAACGAGGATTTGGTGGAAAGTGTTCGAGAGACTCTCGGTGACGGGCTTGGAGAAGCCTACCGAGTCACAGACAAAAAGGCTCGGTTGCAACGAGTTCACGAACTTCGCGATCAAGCCATCGCCAAACTCGAAGGAGAAAGTGATCCTAATGATGTGGCGACTGCCTTCGGCACGCTTGAAAAGAAAATTGTTCGTGAGCGGGTTTTGAACGGTGAACCTCGCATAGATGGTCGGGATCTCAAAACCGTACGACCGATCAGCCTTGAGGTCGGAACGTTACCAAAGACACATGGGTCGGCATTTTTTCAGCGTGGTGAGACGCAGGCCATTGTTGTGACGACCCTAGGGCCTCTTCGCGATGCAGCGTTGATAGATGCTCTACAAGGGAACTTTAAAGATCACTTTATGCTGCATTACAACTTCCCGCCTTATTGTGTTGGGGAAGCCGGATTCATGGGAGGACCAAAGCGCCGCGAAATTGGCCACGGGCGGCTAGCACGTAGAGCCATAGCGGCTGTTTTACCCAGGCACGATGACTTCCCGTATACGCTTCGAGTTGTCTCGGAGATTACGGAGAGCAATGGCTCGAGTTCGATGGCTAGTGTTTGTGGAACGTCTTTGGCGTTGATGGATGCAGGTGTACCTATTTCCAGAGCAGTTGCGGGTGTAGCCATGGGTCTCGTTAAAGACGGAAATCGTTACGCAGTCCTCACTGATATTTTGGGCGATGAAGATCATCTGGGGGACATGGATTTCAAAGTTGCAGGAACTATGCAGGGCGTTACCGCTCTGCAGATGGACATAAAGATCCAGGGCGTAACAGAGAACATCATGGAAGATGCACTCGAACAGGCCCACGATGCCAGAATTCATATCTTGGGTGAAATGAACAAAGTTATTTCGGAATCCAGAGCAGACGTATCCGAAAATGCTCCTTCGATGGTTGTCTTGAAAGTCCACCCTGACAAAATTCGTGATGTGATCGGTAAAGGCGGTGCCACGATTCGTAGTATCACCGAAGCGACGGGTGCGGACATCGATATCGAGGATGATGGTAGCGTACGGATTTACGCAGATAGCGCCGATTCGAAGAATGCCGCGGTGTCGATGATTGAGGAAATTACCGCGGAAGCCGAAATCGGAAAAATATACAATGGTCGAGTTGAACGAATCGTGGATTTTGGCGCGTTCATTAACATTCTTCCCGGCAAAGACGGTTTGTTGCATATTTCTCAGATTGCCGAAGAGAGAGTCGAAAAAGTTTCGGACTACCTAGAAGAAGGCCAAAATGTTGATGTGGTTGTTCTAGATGTCGACCAGCGTGGCCGGATCAAGTTGTCTATGCGCGACGTATCGAATGTCGCCTAGATCTAATTTTTTGGTCTAAAATCCTGGTCGGTTGCGCAATAAATCGTCGACGACGGTGGGTTCCGCCAATGTCGATGTGTCGCCTAAATCGTCGACTTCGTTTGCGGCAATCTTACGTAATATTCGACGCATAATTTTGCCTGAACGCGTTTTTGGCAGGCCCGGTGCCCACTGGATGACGTCTGGCTTGGCAATCGGTCCAATTTCGGTTCTAACCAGACCCAGTAAATCGTTGGCCAAATCGGTTGATGGTTGAATGCCCGTCATCAAAGTTACGTAAGCATAAATACCTTCGCCTTTAATATCGTGAGGGAAACCAACGACTGCTGCTTCGGCAACGGCGGCGTGAAGGACTAGTGCACTTTCGACCTCGGCTGTTCCCATGCGATGCCCGGAGACATTGATTACGTCATCGACACGGCCTGTGATCCAGTAATATCCATCTTGATCTCGGCGGGCACCGTCGCCAGTGAAATAGAACCCCTTGTAGGTGGAGTAGTACGTATCAATTACCCGCTGATGGTCTCCATACAGGGTTCGTATCTGGCCGGGCCACGTCGTCTTTATGACGAGGTTTCCAGACGCCTCTTTGTCTTCAATTAGTCCGCCTGTTTCGTCCATCAAAGCTGGTACGATACCGAAGAAGGGCAGTGTTGCAGATCCTGGTTTGAGTGCAGTGGCTCCGGGAAGAGGTGTAATCATGACTCCACCGGTCTCGGTCTGCCACCAAGTATCTACAATAGGACAGCGTCTTTCACCTACAATCTCGTGGTACCACTCCCACGCTTCTGGATTAATAGGCTCGCCCACGGTACCCAAAATTCGCAAGGACTTTCTCGATGTCGATGAGACGAATTCGTTTCCCTGCCCCATGATTTGTCGAATGGCAGTTGGAGCTGTATAAAAAATATTGACCGCATGCTTGTCGACGACCTGCCAAAAGCGGGAAGCGTCTGGGTAAGTAGGTACCCCCTCGAACATTAGGGTCGTTGCACCGTTAGCTAGGGGTCCATAGACGATGTATGAGTGCCCGGTAATCCAGCCGACATCTGCTGTACACCAAAATGTATCGCCGTCGTGGTAATCGAACACGTATTTGTGGGTCATGGCAGCGTGTAGAAGATATCCAGCGCTCGAATGCTGGACGCCCTTAGGCTTACCCGTACTGCCGGAGGTGTACAGGATGAATAGGGGATCATCCGCTTGCATGACTGCAGGGGTTGACGATCTTTCCTGATGATTTACCAGCTCGTGGTACCAGACATCGCGTTCGGGTTGCCATGGCACCTTTGCGCCGGTGTTGAGTACGGTTAAAACGGTATGGACGGCAGGGCATTCCATTAGCGCGACTTCCGCGTTCTCTTTGAGGGGCACGGTACGACCGCCACGTACGCCCTCGTCGGCGGTTATTAGCACGCGACAGTCCGAATCAAGTATTCGATCCTTGAGTGCTTGCGGTGAAAAACCCCCGAACACCACGCTGTGGATGGCACCTAACCGAGCGCACGCTAACATCGCGTACGCGGCTTCGAGAATCATGGGCATGTATATACAAACGCGATCACCCTTGGTGACGCCTCTTTCCGTTAAGGCGTTCGCAAGCTGACAGACTTCGTCGTGAAGTTCCTGAAAGGTGACTCGTTTTTCGACTGAGGGGTCGTCGCCTTCCCAGATCAAAGCGGTCTGATTCGCGCGTTCGGGCAAATGGCGATCAACACAGTTGACACATACATTTAGCGTTGCGTTGCGGAACCATGAGACTCGTCCTGTTTCGAAATGCGCCGAGGACACTTCGTCCCACAGGCTGTACCAGGAAAGAAACGCGGTTGCTTGCGTACTCCAAAACGCATCGGGATCGTCAACGGATTCGGCGTACATTTTTTGATAGAGCTCAGCATTGATGTGAGCATCGTTAGCGATTACCTCTGGAACTGGGTATAGCGTAGACATGTCAGTTGTTCCCGTCGTCGAATGGACTATTGGTTCGTTCTCGAATTGTACGTATGAGACCGTCCGTCGACCGGTCGTTGCTTTCCGAACTCAGAGAGCCGAGGTCACGGTAAATCTCCCGTGCAAGCCGCTTGCCCAATTCAACTCCCCATTGGTCATAAGAATTGATCCGCCAAATCATCCCGAGACAGGCGACCTTGTGTTCGTAAAGGGCGATCAAACTACCCAACGCTTCCGGATTGAGCTTGTCGATAAGGATGGTTGTTGTCGCGCGATCACCGGTAACTATTTCATGAACAGCGATTGAGTTGCTTGCTTGATTTAAGTTCCCGTAGAGCATGACTTGGGACTGACTTAAACAGTTCGCAAGCAACCAGCGATGTTGTTCGGTACGGTCATGTTCAGGATCGATAGTCGTGACAAAATCAGCGCTGAAAGCTCGAGTGCCCTGATGTAATAGCTGATGAAAAGCATGCTGGCCGTTGGTTCCTTCCCCGCCCCAAATTACTGGCGATGTATCGATATTACAGATCGAACCATCTGTGTGGACTCTCTTTCCGTTGCTTTCCATTTCTAGTTGCTGGACGAATTCAATAAAAGTTTTTAGGCGCGAGTCATAGCTCAAAACCGAATGCGTTTGCGCGCCGAGAAAATTGCTATTCCAGATTGCGAGAAGCGCGAGAATTACGGGTGCATTCTTGGCGATAGGTGCGTCACGGAAATGCTGGTCCATGGCGGTTGCGCCCGATAATAACTTGTGAAATTCGGAACTGCCGATCGCGATCGCTATTGTTATGCCGACTGATGACCACAACGAGAAGCGACCGCCTACCCAGTCCCATAGTGTGAATTGGTTTGCGGTCGCAATACCAAACTTAGTCATCTCGTGAGCATTGTTGCTAACGGCCACAAAATGCGAGGCGACAGCGACAGTGTCGCAGGTACGTTCGAGGAACCAAGTACGCGCCGCTTGAGCGTTGACCAGCGTTTCGAGAGTAGTAAAAGATTTGGAGACGATGACAAATAGAGTTGTCTCCGGGTCCAATCCCCGTAGAGCCCGGTTTGTCGCTGAGCCATCGATATTGGCGAGAAACCTAATGTCCATTCCTGAACCGTTGAGTGCTCGGCAGACAAGCTCGCAGCCAAGATGAGAGCCCCCGACACCAATATGAACTATGTGGGTTATGCGTCGGCCAGTAAATCCGGTATTTTCGCCACTACGTACGGCATCCGCGTAAAGAAGCATTCGACTTCGTTCGAGCTCGATATCGTGGTTTACCGAGATAAGTTTTGTGTCGTTGGGCGTTCGTAGCGCCGTATGTAATGCAGGCCGGTTTTCTGTGGCGTTGACTATTTCACCCGTCATTTGCGCGGATACGAGATCTGGAACTCGGCATTCCTCTGCCAGGGCCGTAAGACCCTTGAATATCGGTCTGTCAATCCGTTGTTTGGAGAAATCGATCAGCAGTGAGCCGACTCGGATACTGTATTTCTCGAATCTGTCGGACTCACCGACCCGGTCGCGGTTATGGGTTTGAGTAGCAATTTCAGCAAGGTGAGTTAGTTGTTTCCAAGCTGCGGTTCGTTCAGGCCGGCGTGCGCTTTGATCGGTCATTGGAAAGATCCTAAATCAACGTTGGATGAGGATTGAAATACTGACGAACACCGTTCATTTGAATGACTTGCTCCAATAAGGCATCAAAGTGGCTGTCGTTGTGACTAAAGTCAGCTTCTCCGGCGTTAACTATTAGCAGTGGCGCTTGGTCGTAGAAGTGGAAGAAATCGGTGTACGCATCGGAAAGAGTGCTGAGATAGTCCCCGTCGATATATTGTTCAGACGCGATACCACGCTCGCGAATTCGGTCAAGCAATACGGATATGGGCGCCTGAAGGTATATGACGAGGTCCGGTGTCGGAGGATCTAGCATCAGGTTTTTATAGATTTGTTCGTAAAGCGCTAGTTCGTTTTGGTCTAAAGTGAGTTCGGCAAAGAGTCGATCTTTTTCGATTAGAAAGTCGGAAATAACGGTTGGTCCGATTAAGTCTGGGCCGGCCAGTTTAGTAACTTGATCTGCTCGATGCAGAAGGAAAAATAGTTGCGTGGGCAGTGCATGTCTTCGGCCCTCGCGATAGAAACGATCCAGAAAAGGATTATCCGACGCAGGTTCAAGAAGCAATGGATATTTGAAAGTCTCGGCGAGCCGCGTGGCGAGGGTTGTCTTTCCGGCGCCGATGGGTCCTTCGACAGCAACGTATCGGGGTAGATCGTTGTCATTGAGAGGCAATCGGGGTGCCATAGATGAACTCAAAGAGATGACCTGAGTATCATGAGGTAGGGATTCAGGCTCTTCAAGGTGATGTTATCTTTCGGCGTGCGGGGCTAGGCATTTTCTCGTTTTGGTCGCCGACGCTGCTTCTTTTTTTGGGGTGATAACGCGCTAATTTGTTCTTGTTGTTCGGTAGGGTTCAAAGTTTGTATTTCAGTCCACCATTGGGCTAACCCGGGTTCGACCTCGGCGTTTCTGGCACGCAACAACAGGAAGTCGTATGCGGCACGGAAACGGCGATGTTCAAGCAGTGGACGTATTGAACGTGGGGTTCTTCTTTCCAGACGAGATTGCAGGTGCCAAACATCACGTACGAAAAACGCGTGGCGCTTCGGGATAGCGATTGTTTGCTGTTGCTCTTGGATGACGGCTCGCGCAGCGTCGAACTGTTTCTCTTGGGGATTTCCGATGGTTGCGATTGCGTTGTACTGAGATTGGTAGTGATTCCATAGAAGCGCAGCAATTATGAAGCCGGGTGTAACGGGTTTTTCTTGGGCGATACGTTGGTCAGTGCTGTGCAGCGCGGCGGTCACTAAATCGGTTGTTTTGGAAGAAAGAGGGAACAGAATTTCTAGAAGGTTGAATTTCTGCAAAAGCTCAAACGCCCGCTCTGCTTTTCCAGACATGAATAGTTTGTTGAGTTCGTCAAATAGGCGTGCAGAAGGAACCATGTTAAGCGACTCTCCCGCTGGGGCGATGGCTATCTCGGTGCTTTTTTCTAGGGTGAAATTTAGTTTTGCAGTTAATCGAATCGCTCGTAGGATGCGTACAGGATCTTCTTGATAACGGACTTTTGGATTGCCGATTAGGCGCAGTGTTCGCGAGCCCAGATCCTGCATGCCTTTGACGAAATCAAGAACAGTGTTATTCGCTGGGTCGTAGTAGAGCGCGTTTACGGTGAAGTCGCGCCGAAATGCGTCTTCGTCAATGTTCCCGTAAACATTGTCCCGAACAATTACTCCGTCACGGGCTTCATGTTCGTTGTAATTCGATGTGTCGTTAGGACCGATCTGCTTGCGAAATGTAGAGACCTCGATGATTTCGCGACCCACGCGTACGTGTACGATCCTAAAGCGACGCCCGATGAGCCGAGCTCGTGGAAAGACTTTCTTAACCTCTTCGGGGGTCGCGCTGGTAGCGACGTCAAAGTCTTTCGGAACCAGACCCAGTAATAGATCCCGAACGCATCCGCCGACAAGGTAAGTTTCGTAGTTGGCTTTTCGAAGTGATTCGACTACGCGGATGGCACTCCGGGAAATACGATCTACCGGGATTTTGTGTGAAGCGATTCGGCGGGGCAAAGGGCCAGTTCGATTCCGTCAGCGGGAAGAGGCAATCTTATCCGGACGCGATCCAAAAAGGAAAGTCTGTTGGTACCTCCTTTGTGGGTTTTCGGAGAGCGTTATGTTGAAAGATGGGGATGGAACGGAAGGAACTAGCGGGTGTGATGTGACCGTGTTGATCAGGGCGATTATTGTTTGACGCTAAGCGCTGGCGAATTGAGGTGATCTTTAGACGCTGACGAAATTTATTATGGAGGGCGTTTTAGGTACCGTCGAGCGTTTCCAATTTGCGCAGGCCGTGGTCACCAGTTCGGCGACTGATTTTTCGGCTGGCACAGGCTGGCCCAATAGTTGCAAAGCAGTCTGGAGGTTCTGAGTCGGGAAACGATCGTCGATCGCGGTCGCTTTGGAATGTTTAGACAACTTTACGCCGCTTGCATGTGTAAAAACGGGAACGTGGGCGTATCTGGGAAGGGGACGGTCGAGCATATCCCTCAAATAAAGTTGTCTGGCGGTGTTGTCCATTAAATCGGCACCTCTGACGATGTGGGATACTTCTTGTTCATCGTCGTCGATGACGACGGCAATTTGATAGGAAGGAATGCCGTCACGACGAGAAACAACGAAGTCGCCAACCGTGTGCGTTAAGTTCTCAGTATAGATGCCTTGGATCAAATCATTGAATTGATAGGGTTGATCGGGGACGCGGATGCGGAGAGCAGAGTTATCACGGATCGGTCTATTCGAATCTCGACATGTCCCCGGATATTTTGTTTGTCCAGCGAGCGCCTTGCGCGAGCAATCGCATGCGAAAAGAAGACCTTGTTTCTCGAGATTCTCAAGAGCCGCTTGATAAAGGTCTCGATGAGTACTTTGTCGCACAATCGGGCCATCCCACTTTAGGCCATGTGTCTCAAGGCTAGTGAGAATTTGTTTTTCCGCCCCGACAACGATGCGCCGTAAATCGAGGTCATCGATTCGAATGTGCCAGGCGCCGTCGTTGGAACGCGCGTCGAGGTAACTAGCGACAGCCGTGACAAGGGAGCCAAAATGTAGTGGACCAGAAGGTGTTGGCGCGAACCGACCGACGTGCCGCTTTTTAGGCACAGTTAACCGTGCAATTGCCGTTCGCGCAGTTCGTCTCGGGATTTGCAGTCAATGCATTGGTTGGCCGTCGGGCGGGCTTCCAAACGTCTCAATCCCACTTCCACGCCGCACGCATCGCAATATCCGTAATCTTCAATTTCGATACGCTCGAGGGTTTGGTCGATTTTCTTGATGAGTTTGCTTTCTCGATCGCGCGTTTTTAATTCGATGCTAAATTCTTCTTCTTGCGCCGCTCTATCGGTGGGATCGGGAAAGTTGGTAGCCTCGTCCTGCATAAGAATCATGGTTCGGCCCACCTCGCCCATTAGGTCTTCCCGCCACTGCATAAGTATCTGGTGGAAGTGTTTTAACTGAATGTCCGACATATACGGCTCATTGTTCGCCGGCACGTAAGGTGAAAAATTCCGGAAAGGCGATTCCAGAGGATTGTGTTTTATTACCCTCGCACTTGTACGAACCTTTTTGGCGACGGGCTTTTTTGCCTTTCCCTTGGCTCGGGGACTTGGCGTTTTGGTTTTACTTCCCGAGCCGGTTTTTGAAGGAGCGGATTTCCTAGCCGTTTGTCCGACCTTGGGCTTGGTGTCTTTCGTTCGTCGGGTGGACGCTGTCGCCTTCGACGCTGAGCGAGATGTGGCGTTCTTTTTGTCGGCGACGTTGACCTTCGGTTTACTGGGATTTTTCTTGGACTTTGCCACAGAAGATTTTTCGGCTGGCATATTGACTTTGTATCCTTATACCCGAATTGGGGCCACTCCAGAGCAGGCCGCGTAAACTATCAAAACAGTTACCGGAAAACCATACAGGGAAGTGAAGTTTTTATGCGTTGTTGTTTCTGGGAGGCTTCGATTTGGAGAGGAGGATCCATTGAAAAACGATCCTTCTAGGTGGGCCCGTAGACAACCTTCATTTAAAGTCATGGAGGTTCTTAAACGGGCTAGAGAACTGGAACGCGAAGGTCGTCGCGTGATTCATTTTGAGGTTGGGGAACCCGACTTCCCGACCGCGTCAGTGATTGTGGAAGCGGGAAAACGAGCCCTTGACGATGGACATACTGGATATACGGAAGCTCTGGGGATACCTGAACTTCGCAACGCAATTGCGGATGATTACTGTTCGCGTTTTGGGATCAATATCGAGTTAAGCCGTATCGCGGTGACCTCGGCGGGCAAGTGGTGCACTCAATCTCCTCTCCTCAGCGTTATTGAATCCAGGAGACCAGGTGTTGATGTCAGATCCTGGTTATCCTTGTAACGAGGCATTTGTTCGTCTCGTAGGCGGAGAGCCGATACGGATGCCCGTCGATGAACGCGCGGGATACCAACCGACGGTCGAGATAGTCAAAGAGGATTGGACTGCTGATACCGTCGGCGTGATTCTAGCGACGCCGTCAAATCCGACGGGTGCCCTGATTCAACCGGCACAACTTGAAGCGATCAATGACTTCGTAGTGGAGCGACTGGGATTTGTAATGATGGATGAG
>DCBA01000026.1:17334-17563 GCA_002313255.1 Gammaproteobacteria bacterium UBA1119
ATGGATGAGGTGGCTACAAGCAGCCTCGCTATCGATCCTGAACTGATCGTTGTCAATAGTTTCTCCAAATACTTCGGGATGACGGGATGGCGCCTAGGGTGGTGCGCTGTGCCGGATCTTCTGATCGAGGCGCTTGAACGAGCCGCTCAGAACCTCTACATCGCACCGTCGGCCGTTGCTCAGTATGCGGCCTTGGCGCATATTCGCGTGAGGGATTCCGCGTGTCTGA
>DCBA01000026.1:17937-26971 GCA_002313255.1 Gammaproteobacteria bacterium UBA1119
GCTGGGCTTGGAGTACCGCTGAAGCCCGAAGGAGCTTGTTATCTCTACGCCAACATTAGTTCCTCTGGTATTGACGCGGAAACCTTTAGCGCAAGACTACTAGAGGAATATCGGGTTGCGGTCACGCCAGGGACTGACTTCGGTTCGTACCGTGCTCAGGACTATGTCAGGTTTGCGTACACGGCGAACGAACAAGACATCCGGAGAGGGCTCGAGCAAGTGGGTCAAGCGGTTAGGCGATTTCAGAATGAAGTTTGATCTTCCTCTTCAGAGAGGGGTGTTAATTCGCCGTTACAAACGTTTTCTCGCGGACGTCGAAATTGAGGGATACCTCAAAACCATGCATTGTGCCAACACGGGTGCCATGCTCGGTTGTTCTGACCCGGGCAGCCGAGTGTGGTTTTCGACGTCTAACAACACTAAACGAAAGTACCCACATTCCCTCGAGATCGTTGAGACAGCCGAATCGCAGCGTGTGTGTGTGAATACGCTCCAAATTAATCGTATTGTTGAAGAAGCTCTGGTAAACCGAGTCATTGATATCGGGTCGGACCCTTTTAGCAAAGTAATACGAGAAGTCGCGATTCCGGGCGAATCCGGACGTTTTGACTTTTGCGTTGACGAAACTCTTATCGAGGTGAAGAGTGTGACCCACGAACAGGGTGGTGTTGGCTATTTCCCCGACGCAGTCAGCACGAGAGCGACTCGACATGCACGTGCACTTGGACGTTGTCGGGCAGATGGTATACGTACGATATTGCTTTTCTGTGCCCCGCATTCGGGCATTAACAAGGTGATGACGGCTGACCGAATCGATCCAGTTTATGCAGCCGCCGTCAGAGATGCGCTCGAACAAGGTGTTGAGGTTATGGCTTTCGGTTGTTTAATTTCGCCTGATGAAATTGCCGTCACGCATTCGATACCCTTCGTGACATAGGCCTACCCCGACTTATGGATTAAACGCGCGTTGTAGTTTCTTATAAGCGCTTATCGATGGAAGACGTGCACCGTAGCAAGTGACAACGTTAGCTGCCGCAAAATTAGCGAACCTTGCTGCCTCGAAGGAAGATGCTTGCTGGGAGATCGCCGCGAGAAATGCGCCCGCATACATATCCCCAGCACCGTTGGTATCGATTGCCTCAACATCGTAGCCAGCTATTGATCGAGTGCCATCGGGACCTACATAGAGGCTCCCTTTCGGGCCCAGCGTAATAGCAACGTGGGGTGCGATATCGCTCAATTCGCGGGCGGCGATGTCGAGCCGATCTGTCTGCGCCCAGGCCAATGCTTCTTCCTCGTTGCAGAAAAGCCGAGAAATTCCGTTGCCCAAGATGTTCTTCAGCGCGTCGCGAAAAAAATTAACCATGGTTGGGTCCGATAAGGTCAGGCTTGTCGAGATGTTGTTTCTATCTGCGATTTCTCGAGCCCGGGTTGCTGCGACGGTGCCACTCGTAGAAGACGCTAAATAACCTTCGATGAATAGGTATCGGGACCGAGTGAGAGAGGCTTCGTCGATTTGGTCAACGGTAAGATGTTCGGATACCCCTAAATAAGAATTCATAGATCTTTCCGCGTCGGGCGACACGAGAATTAAGCAACGACCCGACCGGCCACTGGTGGTTGGATCTTGTGGATTGGTCGTGATTCCGGCGTCACGCATTTCGGATACGAAATAATTTCCTGTGGGGTCGTTTGAGACCCGGCACGAGTAATACGCCTGTCCGCCAAAACCTCGGACAGCGAATATGGTATTGGCGGCCGAACCGCCGCACGCTCGCTCGGGTACGAGCTCCCCAAGGCTCGAAATGAGACGTTCCATCTGTAGTCGATCCACCAACGTCATGTGACCTTTAGCTATGTCGTTTTCAATCAGAAATTTATCGTCGATGGAATACGCCATGTCCACGAGGGCATTGCCGATGCCGTAAACATCGTATTGGGTCATGTCATGGAGCCAAATATTCGATCGGCGGCATCCACGGTCGCGTTGATTTCGGCGGACCCATGGGCTCCTGAAACGAATGCGCTTTCGAAAGCGGATGGCGCGAAGTAGATGCCAGCATCAAGCATTTGATGAAAGAAAAAGTTGTATCGATCGATGTTCGAAGCTGCTGCGTCTGCATACCCAGTCACTTCTGCTGCGGTCGTAAAATAAAGACTAAACATGCCTGGGACGTAGTTGATAACAAGTGGAATTTGATGACGCTCGGCTGCTTCTTCGATACCACCGACCAGGTGTCGGGTGGCGCTCAAGAGTTGTTCGTAAAACGTAGCGTCAAGAGATTCCAACATGGCAATCCCGGCCTGCATCGCCAACGGATTCCCAGACAGGGTTCCGGCTTGGTACACGGGTCCCGTCGGAGCGATTTGGTTCATGATCTTTGCTCGTCCGCCGAAGGCTCCGACCGGGAGGCCGCCGCCGATGATTTTGCCCAGGGTTGTTAGATCGGGTTCTACTCCGTAGAGTTCCTGAGCGCCCCCTGGGGCGACACGAAAACCGGTCATTACTTCGTCGAATATAAGCACGGAGTCGTGCTCGGTCGTCAACCGTCTTGCGGTCTCAAGAAATCCCGACGCGGGCGGTATACACCCCATATTCCCGGCAACGGGCTCCAAAATTACGGCACCGATTTCATTCCCGTAATGTTCGAATGCTTGTATCAACGCACTGGAATCGTTGTACGGCAACGTGATCGTGTGTTGAGCGAGGGTTGCGGGGACGCCCGGCGAGTCTGGCAGTCCGAGGGTAAGAACCCCGGACCCTGCTTTAACCAGCAGCGAGTCCGAATGGCCGTGGTAGCAGCCTTCGAACTTAATAATTTTGTCGCGTTCAGTGAAACCGCGCGCTAAACGAATCGCCGACATAGTCGCCTCGGTGCCCGAACTCACCATCCGTACGAGTTCGATCGATGGAATCCTTTCCACCACCTTCTCCGCCATGATGATCTCTAGTTCGGTAGGGGCGCCAAAGCCGAGCGAGGTAGTGGCTTGCTTCGTAACAGCGTCAACGATGGGCTTAAACCCGTGACCTTGGATCATGGGTCCCCAGGACCCGACATAGTCGATGTATTGATTCCCGTCTGCATCGGTGAGGATCACTCCTTCTGCTGAGACGAAGAAAATCGGTGTACCTCCGACACCTTTGAATGCTCGTACCGGCGAGTTCACGCCCCCGGGAATCGAACGTTGTGCTCGTTGCATTAATGCGTCGGATTGGACGTGTTTCATTGAAGCCTCTAAAACGGTTTGACGACCACAAGGATGGTGATGGCAATTAAAATGAGAACCGGTATCTCGTTAAACCACCGGTAGAACGTGTGTGAACGGGTGTCTTCGTCGCGTGCGAATTTCTTGAGCAAATTACCGCAGTAAAAATGGTACCCGTAAAGTATTACCACCAGGCCGATCTTGATCCAGAACCAGATCGAAGCTTGGTAAAAACTCCAGTTAAGCAGCACGAGCCAAAGGCCGAATAGCGCGGTCGCGATAGCAGCCGGCGTCATGATGATGCGGAACAACGCCCGTTCCATCACTCGAAATTGGCCCCGAGTAGATTCATGTTGTGAGATTGAGTGGTACACGAAAAGCCTAGGAAGGTAGAAGATTCCAGCAAACCAGGAGACGACAGCGATAAGGTGGAAAGCTTTGACGTAGAGCATTCGGGCATGGATGTTGAGAGAACTGGGGATCATGGCACGTTAAACCGTGAGGCGGGAAGGCTTATTGGCTGATATAGGAACCTTGAGATAACCCAGCATGCTAAGCGATGTGACGTCGGCGATGGGTGTGTTAAAAGATGACGCGATAGCCGCTGCGTGCGCCGCACGCGACAAGGATGCGAATGCTGTTGTAGGGGAGTTCCAAGGCGGCCCCAAGAACGCTCGCGCCAGCCGCTCCTACGTGGATCGCGGGTCCTTCTCGGCCCCCAAGTAGCGTTACGCTTCCGGCGATAAACGGGACTAAAGCATTGATTGCGGAAAGCCGGGGTCGGTGGTCGCTTGATTTGCCCCTGACGTGGGCGACACCGGCTTCACGTTTATCGGCGCGTAATCGAAAAAGGAGCAACCCAATCAGCAGCGCCCGCAATGGGCGAGATGAATCGTATAACGATGTCGAGCGCCTCGAAGTTCTCTCTATTTATACCAAGCAATGAATCTGATCCAACTTCAATGAACAATCGGAACAGAATCATGACGAGTGGCGTTTTGACGCCCACCAGGATTGCCAGCAGAGCCAGTTGTGGAAGGGCGCTTTCGCTTGAAAGTTTGCTGCGGAAATTTCCAAGAGAAAGTAATCGCGAGGGCTGTGTAAGGGCTGTCGTTTTCGGCATTCTCGTTAATGCGTTCGAATACGGAGCCGGTTACAAGGAGTATAAGTGCGTGCTTTTTTAGTGCCCTCGGAAATATGCTGAAAGGTGGTGCCAATAGAAACTTAAGAGCACATCCGTTGCACCCAAAGAATGTGTGATTGAGATGTCTTTATAGCTACGGTGTAGAATGGCAGGACTTATGCTAGAAACGAACATCCAGATGTCAGCTCGCGCTGCTGACAAAGTTTCCGAACTTATCCAGGACGAAGGAAACGATGAGCTCAAGCTCCGAGTATTCGTCACGGGAGGTGGCTGTAGCGGCTTTTCGTATGGGTTTACGTTTGACGACGACATCGCACGAGATGATACGGTTGTTCGACGGAGCGGAGTAACACTGGTTGTTGACCCGATGAGCTACCAGTATCTGGTGGGAGCAGAGGTCGACTTCAAGGAAGACTTGCAGGGATCCCAATTTGTCGTTACGAATCCCAACGCTTCCTCTACATGCGGATGCGGCAACTCATTTGCAATCTAAACTTTAGTCCCCGAAGGGTATAGGCATCCGAGTATACGTTCCCCCTTGGCCCCCGTTACTGACGGGACATTGCCCGGCACCCGATCTGTAAAACAGCGAGCTAACCAGGCGAATGCTCCGGCCTCGAGGCTGTCGCCATTGACATTGATTTCTTCGGAGCGGATGACCGAGTGATGGTTGAGGTGTGCATCTAATCTTTGCATCAAATCCGAGTTTAACCGCCCGCCACCGCAAACGACCACTCGTGCTGATTCCGGGCCCCAGCGCTCGATTGCGTTTGCTACTGTGACCGCGGTGAATTCGCATAAGGTCGATTGGATGTCGGAAGATTCAATTTTTGGGAAATCTCTGAGATGTTGCTCTATGTAGTTCAAGTTAAATTTTTCTTTCCCCGTGCTTTTTGGCGGCCCGAGTGAAAAATACGAATCGTCGAGCAGTGCTTCAAGCAGCTTGTTCGATACTTGTCCCGAGGCTGACCAATCCCCGTCGGAGTCGTAGCGAAGTTGCCTCGAATCATGGACCCAAGCATCTAGCAGTGCGTTCCCTGGACCGGTATCAAAACCAAAAAACGGCTGTTGCTCGTGCGAATAGAGGATCGTTATATTCGCGATACCGCCGATATTGAGAATGATTTGATCGTGCTCATAAGGGTGAAACAGCATTCGATGAAAGCTCGGTACGAGCGGCGCGCCCTCGCCGCCGGACGCTAGATCCCGACTGCGGAAATCGGTGATGGTGTCGATTCCGGTGATTTCGGCGATGTGGCTACCGCTTCCGATCTGTACCGAAAACCCCGGATCCGAATCAGGATGATGACGAACCGTTTGGCCGTGGCTACCGATCGCTGCGATATCGCCGGCGTCGAGGCCATTGTCATTCAAGAAACTGAGGATGGAAGCGCCAATGAACTCTCCTAACCGAGCGTGTGCGAGGCCTAGCCGAAAAATTTCGTTGGGGCCAGGCTGTAAAAGATGGCGTAATTCATCTTCAAGGAGTTCTGGAAACAATACTGTCTTCGAAGCAGTAATCGCTGGCTTAGCTTCGACGTCAACCAAAGCTACGTCGAGACCGTCTATGCTGGTGCCAGAAATACAGCCGATGAAAAATCGAGGCATGGTGCGTTAATTGGTGGCTGTGGTTCTGAGCCCGAGTGATTTGCCGCTAGCGAGTAGTGCAAGGGTCGGTTGCAGATGGGATCGAAAGCGTTTGAGTTCGGCCTTATTGATCGGGTTTGATTTGGGTAGTGGTACGGTGCGCGGGTTCCTGTGCTTCCCGTTGACAAGAAATTCGTAGTGTAAATGGGGACCAGTTGCCCAGCCGGTTGATCCGACGAATCCGATGACGTCCCCTTGAGTGACTTTTCTCCCTCGCCTAGTACCAGGACCTAATTTTGAAAGATGGAGATACTTTGTTTCGAATTCGGTGCCATGACCTATGACAACGTAGTTCCCATTGGCCTTGGTATACCCGGCGACCCTTACTTGACCGGTCCCGGCCGCCAGTACCGGCGTCCCGACCGGTGCGACGTAATCGATTCCTCGATGGGGCATCGTACGATTCCACAACGGGTGGACGCGTTTCATATTAAAGTTGGCGCTTACGCGGGTGAATTCCAGGGGCGCCCTCAGAAACGCTTTTTTCATGCTTTCGCCAGTAGGGTTGAAATAGCCTGCTGCCCCGTCTCGATCCATGTACCGAATCGCGAAGTAACTATCACTTTGATTCACAAACCTTGCGGCAAGGATGTTTCCATAACCAACGAAATCACCGTTTAGGTGGAGTTCTTCCACGACAATGTCGAACTCGTCGCCTTTGCGAATATCAAGTACAAAATCGATATCCCACTGAAAAATATGCGCGACGCGCATGGTTGTTTCATCGTCGAGTCCGATACGCTGGCTTGCCACGAATAGGGAGTGGTCGATGAGGCCATGCATTACCTTAATTTGGATTTCAGGTTGGTGAGCAATTTCTGTCACTTCAAAGGAGCTGCCCCGGCGAACAAAAACCAGCGACTCCAGTGGCTGAGGGGAATAGACCAAACGCATCAGCATGCCATCTTCTTGTCGTTCGAAAAATAACTTCTGGCCTGGATAAATGTGCTTGAGGCGTTGCGCTAACCGGTCGCTTTCCAGAACACTTTGAAGCTCCTTTGCCGAGATGCCTTCTCGTTGAAAAATCACGGCTAGGTTGTCTCTCGGCTCAACGATGACGGTTAGCGCGTTGGATGAGGATCTGTGCTCGTTGTTGGGCATACCATCGATTTCAGCGGCAACGCTCGAACCGGTAGTTTCTGGAGGGATTGAAGGATATTTATCAAGGGAGCTGAAATCGGCCACAGCAGGATCTTTTCTAGGGAGATCGAGCACGCTAGTCCCATTGAGACTGGATATCGCGAAAAACCCGAGAATGATCGTCAGTACGACGGCCATGGCACGGTGCGCGCGAGGGAGGTTACGTAAGGAGTACCCCCTCAACTTGGTATTCAAATCGGACGTTGACGGACCTATTCGTAGGGGTGTTCAAGAAGATACGCTAGTATATGGGTTTTGGTTCGGTTGGAAAGCCCTCGAGTCCGTAATTAAGGCTTCCGGCTTGTCCTCGAGCGAATTCGTATGCCCTCTCCTATAGCTGATCTAGAGCTGCGTCACCTACTGGCCCAGATATCCGATCGAGAAGGACTGGAGTCTCACTTACAACAGTCGGGACGGAGTTTGTATTGCGGTTTTGATCCGACGGCACCGAGTCTCCACATCGGCAGCCTCGTTCCCCTGCTAACGTTGCGTCGTTTCCAACTTGCGGGACACTCGCCGATTGCGTTGGTAGGGGGGGCAACAGGTCTCATCGGTGACCCGTCCGGACGCGTCGACGAGCGCGGCTTAAACGATGTGGACGTGGTCCGCGGCTGGGGGGAACGACTTTCGCAGCAGGTCTCCCGCTTCATCGATTTAGATGGTACGTATGCGGCCCGAGTGGTGGATAACCTAGAGTGGACGAGCCCACTGGATGCCTTAGGCTTTCTTCGAGACATCGGCAAACACTTTTCGGTGAACGCGATGATGCAACGGGATTCTGTCAAGAACAGGTTGGGACGCGAAGGCGACGGTATTTCGTACACGGAATTTAGTTACATGCTTCTGCAAGCGTACGACTTTCTCGAGTTGTCCCGACGTTACCAGTGCACGATTCAGGTCGGTGGTAGTGATCAGTGGGGCAATATGATTAGTGGCATTGATCTAATCCGACGAGTTGATGGCCAACAAGCTTTTGTCCTTACAGTGCCGTTGATTACGCGTTCTGATGGGCTCAAATTTGGTAAGACTGCAGACGGAGCGATTTGGTTAGATCCCGATATGACATCTCCCTATCGTTTTTATCAGTTCTGGCTTAACTCCGCAGATGAAGACGTCGTGCCGTTTCTTGGTTATTTCACCTTTCTCGACTCAAGCGATATTGCAGATGCGGCGACCGAGTTACGTGATCGACCTGGCGAACGAGGAGCTCAACGTCTGCTAGCGCGCGAAGTCACACTGCTAGCACATGGGCAGCGAGCCCTGTCATCCGCAGAACGCATCACTGCGGCTCTATTTGGTGGTGCCGTAGCAGACCTTAAACGCGAGGATTTGCAACAGTTACAGCTTGATGGAATGGATTCGACCTCGGTCGAAAACGAAGAGGAATTGCTTACGGGTCTTGTCCGTGCTGGCCTAGCTAAGTCTCGTGGAGCTGGTCGTAAACTTATTGACGGTAAGGGCGTGCAAATTAACGGGGAACTAGTGGAGCTTCCGAGTCAGGCCCTTCGTCTCGAGCGGGCGTTGTTTGGTCGATACCATTTGCTGCGAAGAGGTAAAAAATCGTGGCATATGTTCTTTCACGAATGAGAAAATCGGAAAGGCAGGTTAACTCTAAGGTGGCAACATACCTTAACCGTCTTTAGTCATTGCAGCGCGGCGCGGCGTGCGTATAATACGCAGCCTTCGGCCGGCGGTACGATCCTGAAACCTCACTAATCGAGGCGTGGGATTTCGTCGGACGGTTCTTTAACAGTTGAATAAGCCATTCGTGTGGGCGCTCGCAAATGAAGTTGAGTCCCTGGCAAACCTTTTGTCCGATCGGATCCCTTGCGGGGTCGGTAGCGGACTAGACTATTTAAAGTGAAGAGTTTGATCATGGCTCAGATTGAACGCTGG
>DCBA01000041.1 GCA_002313255.1 Gammaproteobacteria bacterium UBA1119
TACTGGAACAGCGAAAAATGATTAAACGGAATACCGAACTGGCCGCCATACTCCCCGCTCCGAATCATTTCCGCTAACTCCACGGCCCGATTGCCGACCTGATTACGCCATCGAGAATCGATAAATTCGATCGCAGCCAGCTCCCAATCGCGTTTAGCCGGATCGATGCGTGAGCTTTTCGACGACAGCCGTCATGTCGTCTGGTAACGCATTACCGCGCCAGCAAATGTGTTGATCCGCGCGTACCAGCAGGAAATCGTGACGGAAGTATGAGGCTTCTGCTTCCGCATCAATAACGGTGAGAGGCATCCGGCCAACGTCGAACGCATATTTGAACAGACTGTCCATCTTGCGACCGTTAAGTTGGAGTAGGGAATAGTACGGTCCCAGCAAGTCGTAGATAGAGTCCTTTGCGTTAAGCCCGAAATGCGGTAATCGACAACCGGGGGCAGTACTCGGCGTGGCGCTGCCCATGTCATAGCTCGGGGGTATTTCGGCGTCGTATAGGATGAGTGGAGAGTCGTCGTAGAAATAGCCAAAGTTGAGACCTTCGCAAGCGAATTGTGGCGCGTTGATCTCATACACGATCTTCGCGACTTCTTCCCGGGGAACATCTTTTCCCGTATTTCGACTAGCGTATTCCAGGGCTTTAGCCATCGCCAAGCGCGATACCTGTTCGGTAATTGGATGTCGCTCTTTTTCATGGGCGTCTAAGATGGAAGGCGAAGCGTGGCCCATCAGCACTGCCGCCATCATCCACGACAGATTCATCGCATCGGCGATACCCGCATTCATCCCGTAACCAGCCATCGGGATCCAGATGTGCGCCGCATCACCCTCGATGAATACGTTGCCTACTCGAAATCGTTCAGCAACCAGTCGTCGGGCGGTCCAGTCCACGTGTTGTATGACCTCCCATTGCAAGTCGGCAACACCGACTAAGTCGCGGATAGATTGATCTGCGTCGAGGGCGTCGAAATCCGGTGCGTCGGCCGGTACATTCCGATGCAGCAGCCATAACTCTTTGCCGTCGATGGCAATACAAACCCCGCTGACTTTTGAATTGGAGATCCAGTTCATCCAAGCCGGCCGGCCTTTGTAGAGATCCCGGATTTGTGGACACCGGACTAGCGTTGAGCGAGTTCTACCAAGTTGATCATCGCCGATGAGATTCACTCCCATTTGCTTGCGGACCGTACTGCGTGCTCCGTCGCAGCCTACTAAATAGGAAGCCTCAAGCTCGATGGATTTGCCATCAGCGATTGAATCTCCAGTCACGTGAACACCGCACTCGGTCGTCTCGTATTTTCGAAAAATGACCCGAGGCATTAGCGATATGTTGGGAAATGTCTTGGCGTATTGATAAAGAATGGGGTTGAGGAAGTACTGGCTTAGTCTGACAACGGGTTCCGGCGTCAACCAATTGCTATCTAAGAACCCGGGAGCCGAGCGACCGTTAGACTGCATTCGTTCATTACGGCTGGGGAGTTTGATCCTAGTAATCTCGGTTCCGCCAAAACCGTCAGTGAAAACGGCATCTGTAGGGTAGTCGTCCGGTAATCCCGCGGCGCGTACTTTGTCGGCTACACCCAGATGCCTGAACGTTTCCATGGTTCTTGCACTCACGGTATTACATTTTGCGTCACCGGCTTGCGCCTCAGATCCTTGCTCAAGCACACAGACTTTGATTCCGCGCTGAGCCAGGTCCAAAGCGAGTGTCAATCCAACTGGACCCGCTCCAACAATGACGACCTGAGTGCTAATGGCGCCGATGCTAAGTCACCTTACTCGGCTTCGGCGCGTCTAGCTGTTGAAGTGGCTGGATCCAACCGCAGGACGTCCCGCTCCGGTGGAAAACCCATCAAAAAACGAACTCCAAACGGGAGCGGAAATTCAGTCGCCACGTTCTGAAATTCTTCCCCTTCGACCGGTACCCCAATGTAATCGGCAGTGACCCCATCGATTTCTAATTTTACCTGGGGATTCTTGAGTGCCTCCTGGTACCACCCGCGCGGCCAATGGTGGGCTGACACATAGACCTTGCCATCGACCTCAATGCGCGCGAGTCGACGCGGGGTAGACTCGCCTGTTTCGTCTGTTGTGGTTAAGACGAGCATTGGAATTCCGCTACTTTCGAGTTTGGGTTGGTAATAACCGAGGAATACGGCTTCGAATAGCACCACGAAGGTGATGTAGATTGCTGCGATGATGCCAACGATTTTTAGAAGTTTAATACGCATCTCGATCCTCCCCAATCGATCTACGCCTTCGATATTAGTCCTCGTCTCTGGTAGCGGCCAATTCGTTAAACGCTTCCTTTCTTGGTAGCTAAGTAGAGCGTGTACAAAGCGGCTAATCCAAAGGCGACCCAGGCGAGCGTTTGCACCGCGCCGGAGACTTCGACAAAGCCACCGCCTACAGGTATCGCAAGACTCACGACGTTGACTAATACAAAGATAACCACTGCTTCCCCGGTGCTACGACCTCCGTCATGACAACGTCTTACCCACACAGCAAGCGTCGGCACAATTAGTGCAAGCATCAGGACGCCTACCACGATACCGATCGCTGCTTGGCCAAACCCTGTCATCGCGATGACAATTCCAAACACGAACGACACAACGAAAATCACCAGGACGAAAAACAACGCAAACCACCAGTATTCGCTGCGGCTGGCCGTACCTTTGAAATTTGCGTAGTTGTCGATTAACGCGCTACGAACCGATTGAGAAAACGTCATATCAACTCACCTATGCCGCCTACCTCGACCAATACTAGTCCTCGTGTTTTGTCTCGGCCAGTTCGTAGTTGCGCCCACCTTCCCTACCTTTCATGTCCACGTCAGGTTGCCTTCAACTGACCGATGTGATGCTCTAGTTGGTCCTTTGGGGGAGAGAACAACAATGAATCGAATCAAGACTGTATGGAGTGTGCTCGGAGCACTGGCAATACTGACAGCAGGAAGTACTTTCGCCGCGCATCATGAGAAAGGCGAATCG
>DCBA01000080.1 GCA_002313255.1 Gammaproteobacteria bacterium UBA1119
ACCGGACGTGTCTGTCCAAGCAAAAAGAAGCCCGTCTCCAACGCGACTCATTTGTGGGAAGCCGGCATTTCGTCGAGTGCTAATGCTTGTGACTTTCTGTATTGGGCCAAGCCTTCCCGTTTTTGGAACCACTCGCCATAGGAGCGCACCCTCATCTGGATCGCTTTCGCCTATCCAACTTACGACGGCATCCCCACTTCCGAGAAAATCGATGTCCACTCTTCCAACCGGTAAATCTGAATCGATGGTCACGGGTGGGCCGAATGATTTCCCGTCGTCGTCGGAACGAATCATTCGGACGAGGGGCGTTGAGTTTGCTTCGGTATACCATCCGACAACGACAGACCCATTTTGCGCCGCAATAGCGGGTCCATTGACGGGACAACCCCCGATGCGCCACTTATCCTGAAAAATTGAGCGCCCCGGCTCCCAACGTCCGTCCAGTAGTCGCGAAACATAGATATCTCGGATCTCATTGGAAGTTCTGTCGCGGTACACCAAGATAGGTCCACTTTGAGCGATGGCGAGATCGGTTTGACAGCAATCGCAAACGAGATCGTCTACCACATGAAACTTTTGAAACGGTTTCCCCATTGCGGCACTGGCTGATCGCAGCGTCATGCCGCCCGTGGTCTTCTCGCCAGATCCATGGTGTCCGCCTACCATTTCCCGGCCATCTAACCAAACGGCGATGACCTCCTCTTGGTACGAGCCCAGGCTCACGAAACCATGTTCGCTTGGAGTACCGTCGTGATGGGGTTTCTCTGATTCAGACCAAGTGATTCCGGCGTCAGTGGAGCGAGCTATTTCGACGTCGTACGCATAGCCGCCGGCAGGCTGCCGAACCAACCAATGCGCGGCCCATAGGCTTCCCGAAATCGGCGTAACGGATGGAAAGTCTGCCCAGTTGACGAACCAATTAGCGCCCGTGGCTACTAAATTCGAAGGTGCCCATTCATCTCGTTCGAAGACGCTGTATCGCAGTGCGGTCTTGAGGCCATTTGGTTCAAGCCAACTCAATACGACCAGGCCATCAACGTCGGACGCGAGATGCGGCGCGGAACTGCCGGGCTTCGCATCCGTTTCAATCAGTTGGACATCGACATCACGTCGACCGATTTGATTCTCGCCGCACCCGCTGATCGCGAGTGAAAAAACTAGGACTAATAACGAAGGCGAGGTCAGGTAGATATTCTTGGTCTTCGTCGTCAAAGATGGGCTCGCTGCCGATGACAATACGTGAGCATGGACCAAAAAAAGCATTCGCGCTCCTTTTATCAAGGTCTCGCAACTTGTTTTGACGACATTCATTAAATGCCTTTCGCCACGCACGACCCAAGATGTCCTCGCTCGGTTAAAATCGGCGTGGGGAAAGTTTCTCAAGGACGGTGGTAGAGCAGACGTATGAGTCATCTAGCGTGGATAATCGATCCTACATTACGGCACCGATTGTCCCACCCAAACCACAATACTCTTAACAAGGCCGTCGTCTTCTGGAGCAGTACGCTCATGGGTGATGCGTTGAAAGCGCTGCCGGACGAGGCATCTGTCAGGGAAGACGTTGCTCGTTGGGCTCCAACCGAGGCGTTGGCGCTTCGATTTGAACAACAACCTCATGAAGCCCGCATTGAATACCTTCAACGGGTGATGGGCACGCATCTTTATGGCAATGGGATGACTTTTGAGAGTCGGGAGGAGGCCGAAACCGTTCTCGTTGCGCTAGAAAGGTACGAGCTGAGTTATCGCAAGTTTTTGGATCAGTTGCCTTATCCGATAGCAAACGTTGCCTACCTTATCCGGGATCTGGAATGGGAGCATGGACAGGAGACGCTGCGTTGTCATTTAGTTGTCGAAAGTCCTTGTTCCCCGTGACTATCGATGGTGACCGGACCGTATGGTCCTAATCACTTTGCTATGGTTGCCTGACTCGCTGGAAATAGGGGCCTGTCATGCCAAGAAAATTTATCGTCTACGGTGGCGAACTTAGTTATTTCACGAGGAAGCTGGAAGCCGCCATGCTGTTCTATGGCGCCGAATTCGAATTGCGGTCTAAAACGCCGGATATGCGTGAGGAAATCGAGAGCCGTTCGGGGACCCATCAAGTCCCTGTACTACACACGCCAGAAAACTGGATGATTGCCGACACGACACCGCTTATGACTATGTTAGACGGCCGCTTTGTAGATCGGCGGATGTACCCCGATGGTCCCCTCGGGGTGCTCGTGCACGTAGTCGAGGAGTACTTTGATGAATGGATTGCACGAACGATGGTGCATTACCGATGGCACCATGAAGAAAGTGCTCGCTTCGCGTCGCTACGAATGTCAGGGGGAAACAAGGCGGCCGCGGCTCAGGTATTGAATTGGGGCCCTCGAGCATGTCGGGCGACCGGTACCGAATCAAAACAACAACAGGCCGCTGCTGAGGCCGAATACGTCCGTATTCTTGAAGCTGCGGAGGCGCAGCTCAATCAGTCAGCCTATCTTATGGGCGATCGACCCACCGCCGTGGATTGCATTGTTCTTGGTGGTCTTCGAGCTCACACCAATATGGATCCAACCCCGAAAAAAATAACGTCAGGGTTCCCGAAAGTTATTGCATGGTCGGAGACGGAAGCTAATAGCTGGAACGGTGTGGGTGAACTTGCTCCGTTTCCGGATTCAACGGAATTTGCCCAATTTGTCCTTGGGGAAATGAAGACAACGTATCGACCCTACCTTCTGGCCAATCGTGAAGCGTCGACGGTCGGCGCAAAGGCTTTTAACGCAAGTATTTACGGGGAAACCGTCAGTTATTTGACGCGACCCTATCCGCCCTTCTCTGCCGAGTTGGTGAGTGAACGTATTCGGAATACGTTGGACGTAGAAGAACTCGTGCTCGTGGAGAATTGGCTGCAACACGTTGGGCTGAGCGAGTGTTTCTGGGAAGGATAAGTTCCCATTTCGGCATGTCTTGGCAGACGGATTAAGGCTAGCCCCTGTCAGGGTATTGAACCAACTCAATGTTGACCCCGTCCGGACCGTGGACGAACGCGATTTGGACACCGGGGGTGGTTTCACGAGGCTCGATCAAAAATTCTGCGCCTAGGCCTTTTAACTGAATCGCCGCTTCATCCATGTCATCGACTCGTAAACCTATATGGTCTAGTCCCAGTTGCTGGTGCGGGGTTTTGGACATGCGAGTGATGTCTTCGGTCACGGTGGAGATCAATATCGTTTGTCCGTCTAACTCCATATTGCATCGCGGTAATCCGTTCGCGCCTTTCGATTTGAGGATCTTGGCACCGAACATGGATTCATAAAATCTACCCGCTGCCATCGCGTCGTGGCTCATGAGATGAATGTGATGGTGTCGGTATTTGGGCATGTCGTCGTTCCTTGTAACGAGTGTCGACAGCATTGAAGGCCGACACAGTAAACGGGTAGTCCTATTTATGGCGCTAGAGAATTCTCGGCGACGAAATCTTGCATCCCTTGCCATTCATCCCAATGGTTGCAGAGTTTGTCGATTGATGTCTTCCATGGGTTGTATGTGGCAGGGTATTCGAGGAACTGGCCGTAGTAGCCACGATCCAGGTGATCGCTTACGCCGTGACCCAAGCGGCGACTGCCTTCGTGGGGATTTTCTTCTCGCAAGCGACGGATTCTGAAATAGATATTCATTCGAGGTTCCGCTCCACGATTGGGCGTGGCCGTATGTGGACAACTGTGTAGCGCGATGACCGCGTCGCCTTCTTCTAAAAGGACAGGAGTCAATTCTGGCCATTCCCAGCCATCAACCGGATTGCTGTGTTTGCACATCTTTTGCATACGTGCCCGGACCGATTCCGGCAATCCATTCAAGTAGGTTTGCCCCTCCTCCGTCGCCTTGATGCGTGGCCAGTCTAGCCCCTCCGGCCCGATGACGCCTCCGGTATCGCGCTGAAAGCGGAACGCGGATTCGACTGTTTCGTGCATGCCTTTGAGAACGGCGAATTGTCCCCGTCCAGGTATGGATTGATCGTTGAGGGCGACGCCTACCAGCGCTGAGTAACTACCAAGGGATATGGTTCGGTCCGGATCTTGCCACAATTGGCCATCGTTGCTGCCGCGTCGATCATCGTTTTCGCCAAAATACGGTGCAGGGTCTAGGGGGCGACCCCTCACGGGTTCAATATCGTTCGCTGAATCGGGTATCGCCCCACTCCAACTCCCATCCACATGAGGGCGTGGTCTTCCCCCCATTGTGTCGAATCCGGGTGTCACAGCAACTTGCGAACTGATCACCTCCGGGAATGGTCCGAGCTCGGTCTCCACAATATTCTTAAGACTGGTTTCATTGAATAGCCTTAGGACATTTGGATGGATAGCGAGTTCTCGAGGCACCAGTAGGATCCGTTTATCCCGTGGCAAGACGTCTTCGATTAATTCTTTCGCCGCTTTGATGTAGGAGCGTGGAACGATATTTTTGATGACGATGAAGCCGTCGTTAAAAAAACACTGTTTTTGGTCGTCATTCAGATGATCTTGCGACATGGTTCAACTCGTTGGTCGTCGATGAATAGGATACCGATGCGGTGTCGGATTCGTCGAGGGATGAGTCGATGGACGAATAGATGATCTAGTCGTTTTCAGAATCTCTCGTCAAAACGTCCTCTGCAATGGATCGTAGTTGATCCTCGCCGCCTTGCAGTTGAACGCGTAGGAAATCGATTAATTCACTGTCCGATTCGGGATAGGCCCTTTTCGACAAGCTTTGCTGTAGTTTTTGACATGCTTCAGCCACGCGGTCAGCGGCCTCTTTTAAATCGTTGCTAATGAATTTCGCCATCTGTTGATTACCTCCATTCATAACGATGGTTTCAGCCATCGCCTCTGTGACGCCATCGACGAACCGCGCGTGTTCGCAATCCGCTTGATGGTCCGGGCAGTGGTTTTGGTATAACACTGTGCGAATGCTCTCTAGGACATCGCCAACCCACGAGTCATCACCTCGATAAGTGAGTAAGGTCGCTGTGAAACCCATATTCGCTTGGTTTTCGGTATCGTCGAGCATGCCGTCAACGCCGTAGTGCTGACCGTCGACATAGACAAAATAACCGGTATCGTTGACCGGAAAACCTTTGCGTCGAAGGATCCACTGATACATTTCGATTTGCCGTTTGTACCCTTGTTTCCATCGGCCTTCTAGATTGATCTTTTTTGGTTCTTTTTTTGGGGACATTACGCCTTGGGAGGTACTTTTGTAGTCGACGATGTGAAGCTCTCCCGTCTCGACGTTTTGCCAAACATCATCGATACCGCCGCCAAAAAGGATGTTGGTTTCTTCGTGGAGGGTATTGAAGTGGTTGAGCGAGGCGCCGAAATGCAGTGCGTTTACCCAACGCTCTAGGTCTTCATGCGCGAATGGCACCAGATGCTTTAACCCATTTCGAATCATGAATGGGTGAGGCGACTGGCTCTCGCGATACCTATTGAAATCGCGCTTAAGTAGTAGATCCGTGGCACTGTTAATGTTGAAGCCAGGGATTGATGGGAATTTGACTCCTTTCACGCGGTCGAGCCAAAAACATGCGGGACACTGAATAAAGTCCTCTACTCGCCCACGGGAAAGCTCGTAGGGCTCGGGTCGACTTGGTTTAAAGGTACCTCGATGCCTAGGCACTATAGGCCGTCACTTGCGTCGCCAATAATCCAACCTGCCGGTAGCTAACACGTAAGACCGTTACAACACGCCATTTCTTCCCTAACTCAGCGAGTGATTTTCGATCGAGTTTAGCAGGTGCATCCGCAGATCCACTTAGTTCCTCGGAAAAGGTTTCTCAAATAAATCTATCGGGGCAATATGGGAGGGCTAAAGAAAGCTAACTCAGGAGCTATTGCCCATGGATATTCTCTCGCCCGTACTCGGGATGCTGGTGTTGACGCTAGTGATGACGATTGCACTTTTTGCGTCACGTCTTCCGATAATCGTGAAAAATTTTCCGAACCTGCAAGCCGGCAAACACCCGGATGAGTTGCGACAAAACATCCCCGTTGGCATGCGGAACATCACCGACAACTACAATCACCTGTTCGAGCAGCCTGTTCTTTTCTATGCCGCGGCTTTGTATATCCATCTCGCAGGACACGTTGACCTTATCCATGTTCGATGTGCATGGGTATATTTTGGATTTCGTGTCGTCCATTCCATCGTGCAAGCCACGAGCAATAACGTTGCGACAAGGCTGATTATGTTTACGGGTGCAAGCCTTGCTTTGGCCACGATGATTGTACGAGAGACGATCGTATGGCTCGGAGGTTAACGGCGCGATTTTTCAAGACACATGCGCTTTGATTCGAGGAACATGTTTGTTGGTATCGCGTGGGGAGCGATTGCGATCGTCACGCTATCGACCCCCGCGCATGGGAACAGCGACCTTTTTAGCCTTAAAAGGGAACTCGAAGATACCTACATCCAATATCAGCAATTCTCTGATCAAGGGGACTTCCCTAACGCAGAACGCCTTGGCACCTTAGCGCTCGAGTTGGGTGAGCAGATTTACGGTATGGATCACCCCAATACCGCGGTTCTTTCATTCAACCTAGCCAAAACACTTAACGCTTCTGCACGCTTCCGATGGCGTGGACTTCGTGTTGCCGAATTGGCGGTTGCACGTTACCGAGACGTATTCGGGGAGAATGCGGATGACACGGTAGTACCCATGACGCTATTGATCCAGGTGCTGGCTAAGGGTGTTCAAAGCAATGTGTTTGAAGATGAACAAACCAAGAGGCATCGGCAGATGTACATTTTGGTTGGGCGCTCAGAACGAATCGCGAAACGCAGTAACGAAGTTACGTTGTTAGCGGATCTCTATCAAAATATCTCGAAGATTGGATTACGTGACAGTCGTCGCTACAGCGTTGAGGCGGAAGATTTGTATGAGGAAATATACGGGAGGAAACACGTTCGCACGTTGATTGCCGCGATGAACGTTGCATCGTTTAAGAACGGAGACGCACAAACGAAAGCGTATGAACGAATTCTTCGGGACGGGGAGGACGTTGAGGGTTTTACTCGGTACCAATTCGCGCTACATCAGAAACTGTCGATCAATTACCTTGAGATTGGCGACGAGCGAAGGGCGACTGAACATCTGCAGGCGGCAGGATTACTTATGAGCGGCGATCAAGATGCGAACTACACACCCATCTACAAAAAATCGCCGGTCTATCCGCGTCGCGCGATAGTCCGAGGCATCGAAGGTTATGTCCTGCTCGAATTTACGGTCACACGCGAGGGCGGCGTTCGTGATCCTATGGTAGTTGACGCCAACCCACCTAGGATTTTTGATCAAGCGGCCATCGACGCCGTGCTCCAATTTCGGTACATACCGCAAGTGTCGAATGGTGTGCCAGTTGAAGTCGTTGGTGTGACCAACCGTATCGCCTTTAGTTTTAATCAGTGACTGTTGATCGGTTCTGAACTGCGCGGCTATACGACCTCGATCTATTCTTTGTCGGGAAGAGGAATGCGAAGGTCGAATACCTTGGTTAACAGTTCGCTTTTGGGTCTAGAGGGTAGACCTTTGTTGAGGATTGCGTCCATCCGGGTTTGCGCTTCAAGATGCACGTACCCGGGATCATCGAGTGCCTCAGCCAATATATAGAATTCGCCCGATTGAATTGCGTCAAAAACCAAGTTGGCGCATCGAGATGGCGCCATACCGAACGCTTTAAAGCGTTCGGCGATGGGGTTTGCTTTGGTGTCACTTGGCCGAGCTTCTTTGGCGATACCGCCATAACGTTCTGGCCGGTTCCGTTCTGATGTAACGATGTTTGTAGCGACTGCGTTGGGGCATAGGACGTGCACGGAAAGTGCGCCTCGAACCTCGTTGTAGAGGGCCTCGGTTAGTGCGACGCACGCGTGTTTGGTGACGCCATAGACGCCCTGTGCGCAACAGATACCGTCCTGCGACGAGGTTGTTACGATTGCGCCGGGAGCGTTTTGCGAAAGCATTTTCGGAACAAAAGTTCGTACGCAATTCGCAACGCCCTTGACGTTGACGCCGATGACGAAGTCCCAATCAATATCTCTCGCGGTTAACACGCCACCGCCACCACCAACACCCGCGTTGCAGCAGAGTAAGGAGATGGGGGTATCAGGAAACGCTCTGGTTACGGTGTCGGCGAGTCCAGCCACGCTCTCTTGGGATGAAACATCCACGGTGCAGCCGAGTAATTTGACGCCCGCTGCGTTTGCTGCAGCGCTGAGGTTGTCCTCCGCTACTTGTATCGCTTCGGTTTCGATATCCGCGATGACGCCATGCATGCCTCGCGTAACTGCAGCTTCGACCAGCGCGTATCCAATACCTGAGGCACCTCCCGTTACGATGGCGACGCCACCCGAGAGATTCTCAATACGAGCATGGGCATTTTTGTGAGGCTCAGTATGGTGTTGTTCGCTCATTGATTGTCCTAGTTATCGATACTTATGATTCGACTAGCGCTATTCGAGAGCTATCTGACCGGGTTGGTACGTCGTTGCGCGAACGTCTGGCAACGTACCGGCTAATTCAGTTGCGGGATTTCCGGCGACTCTGGTATGACGCATCACTCTGGGCTGAGAATAATCGTAAGGCGCAACGCGATGCAGGACTCGACGGTTGTCCCATATCGCTAGGTCGCCGAGTTGCCAGTGATGTTCGGTGACTCTCGGTGGTTGAGCTGCTAAGTCGATCAACTCCGCGAGAAGTTTCTCCGATTGTTCTTCTGTCATGCCGGGGATGCCATACGCATGGCGTCCGATATAAAGCGATTTTCTGCTCGTTTCTGGATGAGTTTTGACCAACGGACGTAAAGGAGCCCCTTTCGTGTGGAAACCGTAGCCATCACCGGTTCGTGGAACTTGCCCTAGCATCTCGTGGGAATAGTAATTGGAATGCAGAGCACAGAGTCCGGCGATCCGCTGCTTCGTCTCATCTGTTAGGGCGTCGTAACCGGCTCGCATATCGGCCCACTGCGTTTCCCCGCCGCTTTCGGGTACCGCCATGGCTGTCAAGCAGGACGCCTTGGCGGCAAGTGGTTTGAAGGAGCTGTCGATATGCCAGCGTTCGTTCCCGCGTAATATCCAATAAGGCAAGTCGTTATCGTCAACGACCTCCCCGTTTGCGCGTTCATTGGAGATAGCGGCCAGTTCTGTTTCCAATTCGCCGAAACGCGACGCAAAGGCGATTTGGGCATCGTCGGACAGTGCCTGCATTGGAAAAATCAGTACACCGAATTCAAGAAAGGCTTGTTTCACGATGTCCCAATTCGCGTCGTCTAATTGTGCTAAATCGATGCCCGTGATCGAGGCACCCAGCGTAGCGTCCTTTGGCTCTATCGTTATCGACATGGTACGAATCTTAGCGTTAATAGGGGCTTGAGCGGCAAGCCATTTGTCTTTCGTGGTAACGGTAAGATCGAGCCTACGTTGTCACGCGCTGGGAGACGATGATGTCAGGACAATTGAATCGTCGTAACGAGATCGTTATCGAGAAACTAGCGGGTGCTATCGATCGTATTGGCGAAGCGCTCAGGCTAAGTGATTGGAGCGAACCCATTAAGGAGGCGCCTGATTATGCGAATGACGAAAGTATGTCGTTACCCTACCGCGGGAAATCCAATCTGCTTGTGGATGAAGCTGCCGACGAACTAAAGGAGCTCATTGCTGAGCTATCCGAAGAACTGGAATGAACGCGTTCGACGGGCTAAATCTCCGCGGCGGTCAATCAAACGCGGAAAACACCTCTTCGTCGAGTTCCTGATATATCTCGGGCCGCTGAGGTCGGATCTGGGGTGTGAACTCGGTAATGCCCACGTCCAGGAAATCCCCGATTCGGTCGATCACGTACTGGGGTGATCCGATCATCGACCAGGCGTTCTCACCACGAATCTCTTCAGCCTTTTTTTCATCGTGAACGATGCGAATGGGTACGTGAACCGTCTTCTGGATTTCCGTCGGATCGCGCCCAACGGCTTCACAATGCTTCTCCAAGACCCCTGATAAGTGCTTCACTCGTTCGGGGCTCGCGATCACATTCATGATGTCGCCATACATAGCGAGCGTCTTTAGCGTGCGTTTTTCACCACCACCGCCCACCATGATTGGGATCGGCTCTCCGTTGCCGCTTTTTGGAGCGAAGGCAGCTTGTTTGAGTTGGTAATATTTGCCGTCGTAGTCGATCCTTTCTTCAGGATCCGAGTGGAAAAGCTTGCGAATGAGTTCACAGGCTTCTTCGAGTCGGTCCGAACGTTCGCGCATGGAGGGGAATTCCCATCCATAGGCCTGATGTTCTCTGACGTTCCATCCCGCACCGATTCCAAGCATAACTCGACCCGGCGCAACAACGTCTACCGTGGCCGCCATTTTTGCCATCAAGCCAGGATTACGGTATGTATTTCCGGCGACGAGAATGCCAAGTTTGAGATTCTCGGTAACGGCCGCGCATGCAGCTAACAATGACCAACCTTCGAGCGTATTCAGGAATTCATGCTCCATGATCTCGTCGGTGTGGTGCCATGGCGGAATGAAATGATCGTAGGCGAAAACGCTGGTCCAACGACCGGAGTCCATCACCTCGAGGACTGCTTTGATCTGGTCCCAAGTGGCTTGTTCGTTGACTAGCTGTGATCCAAACATGATGTATCCACTTTTTTATCTTCTATGAAGCTTATCCAGGATGCCTCGGGACATCCAGGACGACACTTCACTCGATCAGTAGCCACGGTTGGAGTGGACTAGCCTCGTCTCACGTATCCGTCGAAATCCTCGATTGAATATACGATTTGATGTCTTCGGCCGTTTCACGGGTGGCGCTATCACCGAGGGCGCCGTCAACCAGCGTCGCCCCATCGAACCCAAAGAGATAACGCAGCAACAAGAGACCGTCGGTTAGTGCGGTCGTCGAACCGTCGCCATCAATATCCAAATTCTCCGTGTTGTTGTTCAGGTAGGAAACGATGGTTTCACCATCCGAGCGAGCTGCCGAGGAGGCGAGAGCTCCATCTGTGAGAGTTGTCCCGGCGAACCCAAAAAGATGCCTAAGCACCAAAAGGCCGTCCGTTAGTGCAGTGGTATCCCCGTCAACGTCAATATCAAAATGAAAACACGTACTGCAGTCGTATCGATTAAGCGGGTCCGTGCCGTCCATGACTTCTTGATCATCGGTTACCTGGTCTCCGTCGTCGTCGGTATCGGCCGTGTTACCGATACCATCGCCATCGGTGTCGACCGTTTCCGTTGCGTCTTCGGGAAACACGTCAGCGTTATCCCCTACTCCGTCTCCGTCGGTATCCTCGGTTTCCGACGCGTCGAAGGGAAACGCGTCAAGGTCGTCTAAGGTGCCGTCATTATCATTATCCGTGTCTAGTCGATTACTGACACCGTCTTTGTCGCGATCGAAAACGATACCGGGGACATTGGTCTGCCCCGCGCTATTCCGTCCCCAGCACGCAATCGAGGTTCCTCTAATGGTGCAGCCATGAAAACGGCCTGTCGTCAGTTGGTTTGGGCTTAATAGATCCGGAGCCATCAGTTGTTTGAATTCATTGTTACCCCAGCAGACCACCCCTGAATCGTCGATCGCGCAACTGAAGCCGTCGCCGGCACGGATCTCGGTCGGATTGCTCAATGCAGGAACGTCGGTCTGGCCGTCGCCGTTATAGCCCCAACAGCTGACACCCGCGCGATCCAGCCCACACGTATGAAATCCACCCGCACTGACCTGACTCGGGGTATCTAGAATGGGCGTGTCGGTTTGGCTGTCGCCGTTAAACCCCCAGCAGGTGATTCCTGAGTCCTCGACCGCACAAGAATGAAAGGCACCAGCACTTATTTGAGTCGGATTGTTAAGTTCAGGCACGTCACTCTGACCGTCGGTGTTATCGCCCCAACAGGTGATGCCATCTTCGACGAGGGCGCAACTATGGAACGCGCCACCTTCAACTTGCTGCGCGGCAGTCAGCGACGGTATGTCGGTTTGTCCATCACTGTTTGACCCCCAGCATTTAAGACCTTCTTGTGCAATAGCGCAGCTGTGCGCGTCACCGGTACCAATCCAGGTTGGGTTGGTCAAACTGGGAATGCTGGTTTGACCGTAGTCGTTGGATCCCCAGCAGCGCAGGACTGCTTCCGCTATTACGCACGTGTGCATATCACCGGCCTGGACTTTTGTTGGATTGCTGAGAACGGGAACCTCGGTCTGACCGGAATCATTCCAGCCCCAGCATTCGATACCGGAGGTCACGATCGCGCAGGCATGAGACTCACCCGCATCGATTTTGGTAGGACCGTCTAGCGCCGGGACCGTCGTTTGGTCATGCTCGTTGAAACCCCAACAAACCACTCCAGATTCGTCGAGCGCGCAGTTAAAGTCCCACCCGGCTGTAACTTCTCTCGGGCGGCTTAACGGCGGGACGTCGACTTGGCCTTCGCCGTTGTAGCCCCAACAATGAACCCCATCGTCGTCCAACGCACAGGTATGCAAGCCGCCGGTACTCACACCGGTTGGATTTTTTAGCTCCGGAACGGTGGATTGCCCGTAGCCGTCATACCCCCAGCAAACGATTCCTGTGTCATCCAGTGCGCAGGTATGCATGCCTCCAGCGTCCAACTTCTGGGGATTGCTGAGCGTCGGAATCGTGGTTTGCGCTTCCTCGTTCCAACCCCAACAAAGGACCCCCGTATCATCGAGGGCACAAGCGTGAAAACT
>DCBA01000066.1:0-3547 GCA_002313255.1 Gammaproteobacteria bacterium UBA1119
CAAGGATGAAGACGCGCCCATTTTCCAAGTGGCCGATTACGGTTTAGTAGCAGACCTTTTTCAGGCGCTTCCTGAACTCGAAGCTGCTCTGTAAGCCGATCCGTTTCAGTGCGGCGTGCGAGGGGTACGCCTTGCGGTAAACCAAGTGACGGGTTGGGCGTGGTCGTGGACGCCACCAGCAACGTCGAGAATCAGCGAGAACAACGCCATCCGTATCAAGACGCCGTTATCGGTTTGGCGAAAGATTGCCAGGTTTGGGTTGGCGTTAAGATCGTCATCGAGTTCCTGCGCAGCTGCTCTGGAGTCTCGTGGCAACGGGTGCATGATGACGGTGTTCGGCTCGCAATGCTGCGTGTATATCGACTGATTGATGCGGAATAGCCCTCGGTATCGATCCGCTTCCTGTTGGGTGGGGAAACGTTCTTCTTGGGTGCGGGTGACGTAAAGGATATCGACGTGATTTACACCTTCCTCAAGGTTGTGGAACGTTTCGACGTGGTGTCCCTTAGTCTCCAGATCGCTAACGGAATCTTCTGGGGCCGTCAGATCAGGCGGCGACACTAGATTGACCGTGACGTTGTCGAAAAGCGCTAGAAGTTTCAGTAGCGAATGGACCGCGCGTCCGTACCGGAGATCGCCCACAACGGCGATGCGAAGCCCGTCAATATGATCACCCCGATCGGCAAGCTCCTTGCGGATCGTGTAAAGATCGAGGAGGGCTTGAGTGGGGTGTTCATTCGACCCGTCACCGCCGTTGATGACCGGTACGCGTGAGGCTTCCGCAAATTCTTTCACCGAACCCGCGGTTGGGTGACGCATGACGATCACGTCGCTGTAGCCGGATAGGACCCGCGCCATGTCGTGAAGCGATTCCCCCTTCGCGATTGCCGACGATTTGATTTCGGTGGTTTCTCTGACTTCGCCACCGAGTAAATTAAACGCGCAGCCGAATGAAACCCGCGTGCGCGTGCTCGACTCAAAAAACATGTTGGACAGAATCGCACCCTGGAGCACCCTGGTGATGCGTGTGCGGTGAGCGTACGGTTCCATATCGTCGGCGACGGCAAAAATTTGCTCGATATCGGCCCGGTCGAACTGTTCGACAGAAAGGATGTGGCTACCGACGAATTCCAAGGCGGAACCCCCTTGGGAGCGGTAAGTTCGCAGCGTCTACCGGTTTTGTCAATGTGTTATGTCAATTCGTGGTCGAGGATAGGTCATCGGGCTAATAACGGGCCGTGAGATTGAGGTCGTCGTGGGACGCGCACTGGTATGATTGGTGATGTTTTTTCGACATCGAGAAGGTCGTGGCGGCAAACGATGCGCCGACTAGTGAAGTAACGGCGATAGATATAGAAACAGCGGACGCTGGATTCGAATTGAAACTCGAAGACGACGAAGCTGAGCTTCTCCCCTATACGTTTGCACGGCGCTTCGGCGTGGTGATCACTAATACGCCGTCAAATGTTGACGGAAGATTGACCGTAGCGTGCCGATCGAAACCCGATTTGACGACGATGGCCGAGCTTCGGCGATTCGCTGGCCGCGGATTTGTCCTCGAGAACGTCGGTGATGAGGAATTCGACCAACTGTTGGGCCGAGTCTATGCGCGCGACGGATCTCAGGCGCGGCAAATGGTCGAAGATATTGACGATGAACTTGATCTCGCAAGGCTCGCGGACGCACTGCCGGAAACCGAGGATCTGCTCGAACGCGAAGACGATGCGCCCATTATCCGGCTTATCAACGCGTTGTTGACACAAGCCGTCCGAGAAAACGCATCCGATGTCCATATCGAAACCTTTGAAAAGGTTTTGCAGGTTCGGTTCCGAGTCGACGGGGTGTTGCGTGAGGTCGTCCAGCCGCGACGTGCACTGGCGCCGTTGTTGGTGTCACGAATCAAAGTGATGGCAAAACTCGATATCGCTGAAAAACGCATACCACAAGATGGTCGTATTCCTTTGCGTATAGGAGGTCGAGAGATCGACCTGCGTGTTTCTACCCTACCCACGGGCAATGGCGAGCGTGTTGTGTTGCGCTTGCTCAATAAAGAGGCCGGACGACTTGAACTACAGAAGCTGGGGATGGATGCGACGACGCTGCAGCGGCTACAGAGAATCGTCACCAAACCGCACGGTATTTTCTTGGTCACGGGTCCGACGGGATCTGGAAAGACAACGACCCTTTATGCGTCCTTGGCAGAACTGAACGCCGATACGATCAATATTTTGACGGTCGAAGATCCGATCGAATACAACTTGCCGGGCATCGGTCAGACCCAGGTGAATGCCCGAGCTGACATGACCTTTGCGCGGGGCTTGCGCGCGATCCTACGACAGGACCCCGATGTGGTCTTGGTGGGTGAGATCCGCGATTTGGAAACCTCGGAAGTGGCGATACAGGCAAGCCTTACGGGGCACCTCGTTATGTCGACGTTGCATACCAACAGTGCCGTCGGAGCCGTTACACGACTGGTGGACATGGGCATCGAGCCGTTTCTTCTCGCGACGAGTTTGGTGGGAGTGCTTTCGCAACGACTGGTACGGGTATTGTGTCCCGAGTGTAAGGTGGTTCACGTTGCCGATGCCTCGGAGAGGGAATTTCTTGGTTCGGGCGCGGACGCGGTTATTTACCAACCGAACGGTTGCGACTCGTGTGCACATACGGGCTATAAAGGCCGTACGGGCATCTATGAATTGGTCGTTGTCGACGACCATCTGCGCCAGCTGATTCATGATCAGGCGTCAGAGCAGGTGATGGTTGATCATGTCAGAGGCGACGCGCCAACGATCCAAGACGACGGACGCCAGAAAGTACTCTCTGGCGATACGACCATCCAGGAAATTCTACGCGTCACGCTGGAAGACTAGGCAATGCCTGCATTCGAATACCTTGCCCTTGACCCGAATGGGCGTCGCCGAAAGGGCGTTGTTGAAGGCGATAGCGGGCGTCATGTACGCCAGACGCTAAGGGATCAGGGCCTGTCGCCGCTCGAAGTAGTTGCCACGAACCAAGGAACGAAAAAGGGTCTCGAACGTTTTTCGTTTCGACTGGGTATGTCGCAACTGGGTCTTGCCATGTTCACGCGTCAATTGGCGACGTTGATCGCGGCCGGTCTGCCGATTGAGGAGGCGTTATCCGCCGTTGCCCAACAGACCGAGCGTCGGCGCGTGACCTCTATGATCATGACGGTGCGGAGTCGAGTCTTGGAAGGACAATCGCTTGCGTCTGCGCTCGCGGAATTTCCATCGACGTTTGCAAGTATGTTTCGCTCCACGGTGGCGTCGGGTGAACAATCCGGTCATCTCGATACGATTCTTAATAATTTGGCGACGTACACGGAGCAGCGGTTCGAAGCTCGGCGTAATGTCGAGATGGCCATGTTTTACCCCATCCTCCTTCTCGTCGTCGCATTTTTCATTGTTGGCGGTCTGATGGTGTTTGTGGTTCCGGAAATTGTTCGCGTGTTTGACAACACGGACGCCGAGTTACCCTTCATCACGAGTGCGCTGATTGGACTCAGTAGCTTTGTACGCGCTTACTTCGT
>DCBA01000066.1:3969-5013 GCA_002313255.1 Gammaproteobacteria bacterium UBA1119
CCCATTTATCGGACGAATCGTAAGAGGGTCAAATGCTGCGCGGTATGCGAGCACGCTGTCCATCCTGAGTTCAAGTGGCGTGCCCTTGGTGGATGCGATGACGATTGCGTCTGAAGTCGTCAGCAATGAATGGATGAAGCAACGCCTATCCGATGCGATTCAGCGTGTAACGGAAGGGTCAAGTTTACGAGCCGCGCTCGAATCGACAGGAAGCTTCCCGCCCATGTTTCTGCACATGATCGCAAGCGGAGAATCGAGCGGGGAACTCGACGTCATGTTGGCGAAGGTAGCGGATTATCAGCAACAAGAACTGGAGCGGATTGTGACAACGCTGGTACGCTTGTTCGAACCGCTTATGTTATTAGTGATGGCGGCCGTGGTTCTCGTTATTGTGATGGCGATTTTGTTACCCATTCTCAACATGAACACTTTGGTGATGTGATGCCCAAACAGAAATTTCGTCGTCGCCCGTGCAACAGGCAAGAGGGTTTTACACTCATTGAAATCATGGTGGTGGTTGTCATTATCGGCTTGTTGGCTTCTCTCCTGGTTCCAAACATATTGGGGCGCGGTGACGAGGCACGGGTCATGGCGGCCCAAAACGATATACGTGCCATGGGTACGGCGCTTGATCTCTATCGTCTCGACAATTCGCACTACCCGTCGACCGAGCAAGGCCTTGAGGCCTTGGTCAATAAACCGGCCGGATTCCCCGAACCACGTAGTTGGGGGCCGGAACCGTATTTAAGGAAGTTGACAACCGACCAATGGGGCACTGCTTATCTCTACATCAACAGCGGGCGCCAATTCGACCTGTACTCGCTCGGGGCGGATGGTCAGGAAGGGGGTGAAGGCATTGCGGCGGACATTTTCCACAAGGACTTGTAAGCCAACGGTAACGTATTCAATCAAGGTTCGATCGTCCAAGAACAAAGGGTTTTCACTCCTTGAGCTCCTGCTAGTGGTGGTCATCATTAGCGTTCTGATGGGAACCGTCGTCCTATCGTTTTTTGGATCCGATCGGGAGCAGCGCCTTAAAACCGC
>DCBA01000117.1 GCA_002313255.1 Gammaproteobacteria bacterium UBA1119
TCCTCTGTTTTATCAGTAATTTAACGTATTGTAATTTACAAACGTTGTAAGATTTCTAGTTAACTAATATTTATAAAATGCGCAATATTTACAGTGTAAAAATGATAAAATATCGTTACACCAAAAAAGTAACTAAATGGGTAGATTACAAAGAGATCATGCCGGCAGCATAGCGCCTGTCTCGACATTCGTCCAAGTACTCTACCGCCACGGTTTGGTCATGGGAATCTCTGCGCTAACGCTTTTTGCACTTAATACCTCTCCACACCTATTGGCAACAACTCTGGCAGATTTTTCTGCAAACCCAACAAAGTACTTGCTATATCTAATGGCAATACTGGTCTTCTTTTATCTATTCTTGGTCCGTAAGGGTTTGAGCTTAAATCTAATTCAAGGTTTTTGGATTATCTACCTGCTGTATATTTCTATTGTCGAAGAAATAGCCTTTAGGCTATTTTTACCTCTGGCCTTGGAATCATCCATTAGTTTTTTCTATGCAGTTATCTTTAGCAACTTTGTTTTTGCTGGAGCGCACTACTTCACGCTGCGCTGGAAATGGCAGAATTGCGCATTAGCCTTTTTTGGTGGAATTGCTTTGAGTGGTTTGCTAGAAAGATCTGACGACTTAGCGCTGCTAATACTAATGCACTTTGTAGGCACCTTCATCAACACACCTTCTCAACCACGCCATAATACCGAAGGGTCGATAGAGAATGACCGTGATGAATTTATAATTATTAAGAAATATTCAGGGCCAGAAAAATGAATAAGTTAATATTTCTTGCAATGCTTATGGTAGCACCATTTTCATTTGCACAGAATCGAGTCAGCGAAAGTGTTGGTGAGCAAACAAGCAATGCTAGCCGTTTCGGAGATACCCTTGAACCCTAACCACTCGACATAATGAGATACCGTCTCTTCATATGAACCTACACTCAAAACTGGAACAACGTTGCCTATAGTAGGTTTCATATTTTTTTATTCATTCCCAAGGATCGGAGGAGCCAAAACTCCAAAGATGGCCTTCTAAGTCTTTGCACGTGTACCCCCTACCTCCGTGTTCATCAACGATATCCAAAACTATTTCTGCTCCTGCTGCCCGTGCCTTCTCGTAGTGGGCGTCCACATCTTTGACGATCATATAAACGCTAGCCGTGTTATAGCCATCTAGCTGTAAGGGTGACTTGTTTAGTTGTCCGAAAGGGTCGTCGGCATCGCTGTGGTAATCACCTAACATAATCATAGCCATGCCATAGACCAGTCGAGCATGGGCTATACCGCCGCTCTCATTAGGAACGATAAGATGCTCTTCAAATCCAAAAGTAGCGCATAACCAGTCTATGGCTTGTCTGCAATCCTGATATCGCAAACTAGGGACTATTCTCGTCTTCATGTCGTTGCTTTTGTCCTTTTGAATTACCCGCGAGTTTCGTAATTCCCAACCTACGCCTCACTCCGAGAACTGTCCTGGCTCGTTAATGTGGATGGGCTAAGGCGTATGCTTTATTTGTGTAATTAATGGCGTAATCAATGATTAGATTGGGGGAGGGAAGCATGGGCGAAAACGACAACGATCCCAACAAGGAACAAGACACGGGATCGACTTCGCTTCCGACCTCGGACGTTTCGGATGCACCGAGTGGGCCGGTTCTTGCCGGACGGGGAATGCGGTTCGGTGCTTATGTGGTTGACTGCGTAATTTCGACGATCGTATTCCTCGTTATCGTTGGATTGCGCTGGTGGATCACCTTCGACGACCTGGCCCAGTTCGGTACGCAACCCAGCACGACTTAATACCTCCAAATGGTGATTTTATTTGCCGTCGTGTCTATAGCGATAAACGGGTATCTACTCGTTACACGAGGCCAGACGGTTGGAAAATTGATGGTTGGCATCCGCATCGTTGATGCAGGGTCAAACGGCGCCGCAACAGCGTTGAACGTGTTGGGGCTTCGCTATGTCGCTGTGCTCACGACCTCATAGCGGGGACGAAGGTGATTACAAATATTCGTATTTCTTAGGCCCAAATATGCCTAATTAGCGGGTGGACTAGTCACCCGGCTACCTGGCGTTTAGAGCAGCCAGCACGCCGGACAGCATATTGTCTTTCTCTATCTTCGTCACAATCGTCCAGGCGAAGGGCTTGCAACCGAACGAGTTTGACAGAATCACATCGAAATCTTCTTGTTGCAGCCGCCGCATGCTTTCGATCATCAGCGCAGTATTCTTTTTGGACACCCAGAATTTCCATTCACCCTCTACCGGGACAAGGGTATCGCCGATGAAGAGATACCGGTGCTTCCCGTTCTCCCAGATATGGCTGAACGCTCCCTGCGTGTGACCGGGCGTCGGCACAATTTTAAGATCTGGCAACACCTGTATTGATTCCATCGGCAGTTTTTCTGCAACGGCAACCGTCTTGTGACAGGCCTTAGCTTCGATGGCACTGCAGATAATGCCAAGTCCCAGAGCATCGGTATTTTTGCCCATGTCCGCTTTGGCCATGTGCCGGTCATGGATATAGATCTGCGCGACACCGCCATGCTCTTCAAGGAGGGGGACTTGAGCAGACATATCATCGCTCCGGCCCATTAGGATATTGCCATCCTTGCGTTTGAGCAGATAGGCATATCCCGCATTTTCGTGTCCCTTGTCGGGATGAAGCACCCAGAGATGAGGATAAATCTCTTTCATAACAGAGCTCCTGTCTGGTCTTGCAGAAAGGATATTTCGTTCATCCACACCCGAGCAATCGTCCCGGACGTGTAGGGTCTAAATATGCCATATCAGGGGATGTACTAGTCACGCTAAGGGATGAGGCTGGAGCGGATTTGTAGGCAGTCACACGATCAATCTAGTGATTGTGATCTCCCCATTTCGTAGGAATTTTTTCGTCTACGGCGAGCAATGTCGTGCACATCCTCTCGGCTAAATGACTGTAAAAACCGTGGCGCATTCCGTTGCTCAAGCCAAACACCCACCAACCTTTGAAGGGTTTAGAAACTTCCCGTACAGCGTCTCCAGTGCCCATTGCCCCTGAATACCACGTTGATTTAACCACTTGGAAAATATTTCCGCCGCACCGCTTTCCATGAGCCTGTTTCCAAAAAAACGTGCCGATTTGGTCAGCCATTTTAAAGAGCCAGTGTATCGCCCGGACCCTGGTGAGCGCGGTGGTCGCGATAGAGAAACATGGCCGTGGAGACGAGCCCTGCACAAGCGATCACGAACAAGAGCCACATGAAGTGCGTCCACCCTCCCGACTGATCCGCGAGACGCCCTGCGTAAGGCATGAAGACGGCCTCTGCAGCGTAGCCTGTGGCGTCGATAAACCCGACGAGGACCCCGGAACGCGCACCACCAAACTCAACGGAGAACACGCTCATGGGCAAGTAGTACGCTGGAGCGATACAGGCCCCGAGGAGGAGGATCAGCGCCAGGGCGACGTTGAAGCGGAGGGTCATGTCGTAGGGGGCCTCGGTGATCCAAATCAGCCCCGCGATACACAGACACCCAACTACCAGGCTCGCTCCCACGAAATAAATGCGCTGCTTGCGAGTCAGGCGGTCGTAAATGAGGCCCACGAGTAACACAGCGATCAGGCAGCCGAATGGAAACACTGTGGCTGCAGTCGCAGCCTTGCCGGCTGAAACCTCGAAGCTCTGTGCCAGGTAGAGTCCTGTGAAATTGACCAGCGCCATGAGCATGGTGATGCACATGAGGCTCGCGCAGATCAGCCAGAACCGGTCAGCGCGGGCGAAGAAGCGCAGGGTGGCGAGAAGGTCCAACGCCTTGGGTTCGTCAGCTTTGGGCCGTACGGACGCAGGCCGCTTCGGGAATCCCCACCACAGACCGAGCACCACCAGCAAGCCCAAGCCCCCCGCCGCGAATGGCACCCAGCGCCAGCCTCCTGGATTTTCCGCAATGAGCGTGTCCGGATCGACTTCGCCGAGGGCATACACGAGGAGCAGTCCGAGTGCCAATGAAGAGATCACTACGCCGGTCCGCGAGGCGGTCGAGAGGATCCCCCAGGTGCGCCCGTAACTCTCCGGTGGAACCCACTGGCCGATCAGCTTGGTGAGGGCCGGCCAGCCGCCGGCTCGCAGCAGCTGGAGGCAAAAAATGAAGAGCACGAAGGCGGAGAAGCTGGCCGAGTAGCCCATGGCCGCCGTCAACGAGGCCACGACCCCAAGCGCCACGAGGAGCGTGAGACGCCCTCCAAAATGGTCGGCGACGAAGCCGGTGAGCAACTTACCCACCAGACTGCCGAGGGCTGCGTAGCCGAGAATGTCCCCAATATGGGTGGTCGTTAATGATAAGTCCGGATCCTCGACTAGCGCGGGGCTCACGGTCGTAAAGGCCGTCCTGCAGAACATCAGCATCAAGTAACCGATGTACATGCAGACAATGACCGTGATTTGTTCTCGCCTGGTCGTTTGCATCAGGATCTTTTTGGCCTTCCGATACTCAGCGAAGCTGGGGATGGTCTATTTGCTGTGGCAGGGGGTGTTTCGGAAGCCATAGGTGCTAGCTTCAATCCAAAACTTCATTCAATCAACCTACGCGCCATCACGCCGCTAAGAATTACAGTAGTTGCTCAGTGAGCCCTCACTAATCGAGCTCCCGTGTAGACAGTACAAGATTCGATGGCAGGCATTCGAGAACCAAAGTCGATGTTCCACAAACCAACGTAAACCTCCACGACGACTTTAGCGTCTTCGGGACCTGCGGTACGAATTCGAACGTCCACTTGATGTTTCTCGTTGGAGAGCGACTACCTCCACCTTACCTTCGATCCGGCCGCTTTGCCTCGAACTGTCTTCATTCAGGCGCTGACATCGTTTTCATCGGGGCGTCCCACCGCTCTCGTCGAGACCTGTCATGGGTCTTGAGCTTCGATTACCGATCAACGCAGCTCGTAGAACTACGCTATTTTATGGGGCGACATTTGATGGGACACCAATCGCGCGTACAAGCCGTTCTTCGCTAAGAGTTCATTATGCGTACCTTGCTCCGTGATCCGGCCTTCATCCAACACGACAATGGTATCCGCATTGCGCACGGTGGAAAGACGGTGTGCGATGACGATCGTCGTGCGATTGCGCATCAATGTGTCGAGAGCGACGCGAATCGCGCGCTCATTGACGGCATCGAGATGGCTCGTGGCCTCGTCGAGAACAAGCACGGGTGCGTCCTTCAAGAATGCTCGAGCAATGGCGACGCGTTGACGTTGGCCACCGGAGAGCCGCATGCCGCGTTCACCGACGGACGTATCGATACCGAGCGGTAAACTACCGATCACTTCACTTAACGACGCCCGTTCGACCGCGACTTCGAGTTCGGTTTCGGTCGCATCCGGACGCGCAATGAGGATGTTGTCCCTGAGCGTTCGATTGAAGAGATAGGTGTCCTGGGAAACCAAGGCGACACGTTGGCGTAGATCGTCTAGCTTGTATTCGACGAGTTCGACGTTATCCATCGTGACGCGCCCCATTTGAGGGTCCCAAAAGCGAACGAGAAGGTGGGCGATCGTGGTCTTACCGGCGCCGGACGGTCCTACCAAGGCAAACGTGCTACCGGCGGGGATGTTGAGCGAGACGTCGGTAAGTGCGGCCCGCCAGCGCGATTGGTATGTATAGGTCACGTGTTCGAGTGTGAGTGCCGCACCACCGGTCGTGACCGGTGCCCGAGTCCCGGGACCGTCGGTCACGGCAACTTCCTCGTTCTGGACGGCGACGAGCCGCCGCGTTGCACCCAAAGTGTCGGCAAGTTGCCGGCCGATATGAGCGATCTCGGAGACAGGTAGAAATGCTGCCATGGCGAGGATCGCGAACAGCGGAAGTAGGCCGGCGTCGAGAACACCGTCAGTCACTAGTATGGTGCCAGCAACGATGATGGCCAGTCCGCCAAGCCCTGTCGCCACCTCCAACAACGCTGATTGGAACGTCAGGTCGCGATAAAATGCGATACGCAAATTTGCCACACGTCTGGCCAAAACAACGAGACCCTTGCGTCGTCGTGGGCCGTGCCCGAAAGCGACGATCTCCGACAATCCTTGGATGGAATCTACTGCAAAGGCGTTGAGTTCGCCGAGAGCTTCACGTGATTGAGAACCCAAGCGGTCGAGCCGTTCGCGCACAAGGAAGGGGCTCAACACGACAAGTGCGAGGAAGGGCGCTAATGCCGCTGCCATGGGCCAGCCGAAGCTGATAAGAGTTGCGAGTACGACGGCGGGTACGAGCATTGCGATGAAGGCCGGTGCAACCGTGTGTGCGTAGAAATACTCTACGGTCTCGACATCTTGCGTCGCCATCGATGCGAGATCACCCGTACGTCGGTACAGCAGATATGCCGGTGCTAAGCGTTCCAGCTTGTCAAACAAACGCACACGCATTTCTGCCAAGAGTTTGTACGCCATATCGTGGGCAAACCAAGACTCAAGCCAATGCAACGCCCCTGCAACGGGCGCAGCGATGGCCACCGCAAGCAACAATCCCGTGAACTCGCCGCCTACCTTGACTTGCGCCACGATCAGCGCAGAAAGCACACCTACGCCGATCAATGCGACAACGCGGGCGATACCGAATGCGAAAGTTAACGCGAGCTTCAAGCGTTCTTTCGTCACCAATTTCAAGAGCTCAGCTGCAGTGCCAAACCAGCCTATCCCCTCGGCGCGCAATATGGCGTCGGTGGGTTCGAGCTCGGCGACGTGTCTGCCGATGTCGTGCTCATCAGCCGCATGGGTGGGGTCCGGACCATCTCGGGAAGCGGCTTCAAACATCTGATTGCCTGACTCCGCAGCTTGCTCACCCATCAAGCGCCGGTACGGGCCATCGCGTGCGATCAGGATGTTGTGGGGGCCTTGCTCCACTATCTGACCGTCTTCCAGCACCAATATTCGGTCGGCTGTAATGACGCTCGACAATCGATGTGCGAGGGTCAGCGTCGTACGTCCTCGCATCACCCCATCGAGGGCATCTTGAATGAACGCCTCGTTTTCAGCATCAACTGCTGATAACGCTTCGTCCAGAATTAGAATGGGCGCATCGCACAGCAACGCCCGTGCGATCGCAATACGCTGGCGTTGGCCGCCGGATAAGCGAATGCCTCGCTCACCGATGACGGTGGCATATCCTTGCGGCAGTCGCTCAATGAAATCGTGTGCGTTTGCGGCCCTGGCGGCGGTCTCAAGCACGTCCCTCGTCGCATCCGGCTTAGCGAAGCGCAGGTTTTCCTCGACGGTGCCGTGAAAGAGATAGGTGTCTTGATTGACGACGGCGAACATTGCGCGCAATGCCGTGAAAGATAGGTCGCGCAGATCGGTATCACCGATACTGATTCGACCCTTGATCGGATCGTAGAAGCGCAGCAGCAAGCGGACGATCGTCGACTTGCCCGATCCGCTCGAACCAACGATGCCGATGCGTTCGCCCGGTGCAACGTTGAAGCTTAAATCACTGTGTACGTTGCTTGCATTTTCAGTGGCGGGATATGAAAAGGTGACGTTCTCGAATCGGATGGACGGTTCACCGTCAACGCGCCCAGCGGTGCCCTCCCGAGATACGATCGGTTCGGCTTCGAGCAATTGGAATATCGCTTGCGCCGAGGACTGCCCCAGCATCCCGGTATGAAGCTGAGCACGTAGGTCTCGTAATGGACGAAACAGCTCCACGCCCATCATCAAAATAATCAAGAGCGCGTCCAGACTCATATCACCGGAGGCGACACGAATAGCCCCTAATCCCAACGCAGCCGCTGCACCGATGGCAATGCCGCTATCGGTGATGCCGCGGCCGAGACCGTTGGTCGCGTTGACACGCATCGTGCCCGTAACGAGCTCCTGCGAGGCCGCGGCAAGTACGCGCGCGCGCTCGCGCGCCTGGCCGAATGCTTTCAGCGTTGCCAAGCCTTGCACCGCGTCAAGAAACTCCGCCGCAAAGTTGCGGTACGCCCGCGACCGAGCGAGGCTGGCTTGGTAGTCGAAGCGTTGGAAGATACTGGGGGCGACCAGCGTGACTAGGGCTGCGCCCACTAGCACGAACGCAACCGGCAGATCCAGAAACGCGACGAACGCAAAGATCGCAATTGGTGTCATCAAGGCGATCACTACCTGCGGCAGAAACTGGCCAAAGTAGGTCTCTAACTGCTCGACACCATCAACCACCGACACCATGAAGTCACTGGTACTCGCTACGCCGAACCATGCCGGTCCAAGCGCAACGATCTTGTCGTAAAGTGTCGTACGGATCTTGAGCTGTACACGTGCGGCGGTGCGGTGGGCGACCATGGTGCGCGCGTACTCGAATATGCCACGCAAGATCATGACGAGCGCGACGACGGTGATGGGTAGCAAAAGCTCGTTCCATGCTGCGCCTTTGAACACCTTGGCGATGAGCCAACCAAGCAACGCAAGCCGCGCGAGACCCACAAACGTCGCAACGAGGCCAATGAGCACGGACCATGCTATGCGCCCACGAACCCCACGCGTGAATGCCCATAACCTAGAGTCGAAATACATGTGCCGAGCCTATTGATTCTGGGTGGGTAATCAAACGCGTCATCGTGCTCGCGTTGGGTGGCGACGAATGTCGACAGTACCTTGGCCTTCCGGATGCAACGTGTATTGCTCTAGTCTCCTTCGACTTAAAACCTACGCCTCTCGCCGAGACATGTCATGGGGCTTGAGAGTTTGGTTCACATCTAAAGTCTACTCAAATTGCAGACGCGCTAGTTTATGTAGGTGGGTACACCGACTGGTCTCCTGCGTACGCCCTGAAGGCTTTTGAGATCTGTTCAGGCTTTAGAGGCTTTAGAGTAGACAAAACAGTAGACACTTTTATGCCGTTGACGATGAACTAGGCGACTGCAACTATTGATGTAACCGGGCTAATCAGTACGAGTGGTGCCGAACAGCGGCAGTGAAGTAGGCCCCGGGGCACGCGAGCGAGCAATGCGCAT
>DCBA01000059.1:0-6126 GCA_002313255.1 Gammaproteobacteria bacterium UBA1119
GCAGCGCCTGCGGTCGGTGGAGCACGTAAGGCTGTAGCGCTATTCAGGGAACGGCTACAAGAACGCACTGTCTATGGTACGGCAGATAAGCAAAGCCAAAGGGCGATCGCTCAGGCTCGTTTGGGTCATGCCCAAGTCGCGGTGGAGACTGCGGAAGTTTCGTTAAAGAGTATCGCCCAAACAGCGGTGAACTGGGGCGAAAGCGGTAAACCTTGCCCGGAAATTGAACGCGCGCTTCTGCGCTTAAAGATTGCTCATGTGGTTCGGCAAGCCCGGGATGTTGTTAGGGACGTTGTCGAAGCCAGTGGTTCTCACGCACATTTTCTCTCCAGCCCATTGCAGCGGATCCTTCGCGATGTGCACACACTGTCTGGCCACACCGTGTTCGATCTAGACGTTGGTGGCGAGCTTTACGGTAGGCTTTTATTGGGATTGCCAGCTAACGCGCCAGTTTAAGCGGTTAACCGACGCTGACCCTGCTCGTTTCATTAGTGTTGTAGTAAGCAATAACTGTGCCCGGAACCAGAAAGTATCTTCACTGATACCTACGCCTCTCGCCGAGACCTGTCATACCTCTTGAGCTTGGTTCACATCTCGAACCGAGTCTAACGATATACGGCGTTCTACGAGGACGTATTGACGAACGTAGTCAATCGGTGGAAAGTAAGTTGGGTTCAAGGCACTACACGATTTCCACCAGAATTCTTGAGTAGCTGACATCCGGGTATACGCACCAAAAGGGTACGAACATGATTACAGTAGTTGAACTGACTCGTAGTACTTTCAGAGCGACAGCACCATTCACACTTATTTTTGCGTCTCTTTTCTCATCGGCTGCCGAAGTAGAAGGTTCGAGCGCAGAGGGGCGAATGATTGAGGAAATAATCGTCACTGCACAGAAGCGAGAAGAAAGACTGCAGGAAACTCCTATTTCGGTGACAGCGTTTACGGCGGAAGCTATCGAAGCGTTGGGATTTCGACAATCGGTCGATATTACGGCTCAAACGCCGAATTATAGTGTCGGTTATCCCAACGGCGACACGGGTGTACCGGCTCCTTTTATTCGGGGTGTAGGTCTCAACGACTTCGGAGTACTGAATCAAGGTCCCATTGCTGCATATCTCGATGAAACATACATTTCGTCAAACGCGGCTCAGATCTTTCAACTTCTGGACGTGGAGCGCGTAGAGGTATTGCGAGGACCGCAAGGCACTCTATACGGTCGGAACGCCACTGGCGGTGCGATCAACTTTGTATCGCGCAAACCGACTAACGAATCGAACGGTATGTTACGTGCTGGATTGGGCAGTTGGGGTACGCGCAAATTCGAGGCTGCGTATGGCGCTCCTATAAGTGACACGGCGGCATATCGTGCGGCGGTGCTTAAGACCGATTCGGACGGATGGCTGAAGAACCGTTTCACGGGTAACGACCAAAACGGCATCGATGAATTCGCGTGGAGGCTATTAGTTGAAACGCGACCGTCGGACGCTTGGGGCCTGTTGTTGAATATGCATGGTGGAGCCACCAAGTCGGATGCCGTGCAGTACCGGCATTTAGGCGTTTGGGATGCAGAAGGCAACATGTGTTCGAACGCAGATATTCGGGCTGGGCTGTGTGCAGATATTTTTGGATACTCGGAAGAGGCACCCTATACGACGCTCACGGGTGCCAGCGCACCTGCTACTCCAGGATATGACGAAGGTAACTATGATTTTGAGGCAACGAACGACACCTCTTTTTGGGGCATCTCACTGACCGTTGATTGGTCTTTGAACGATTATCTGATTACCTCAATTACTTCCTTTGACGAAGTAGACGATTACCGACCAGAAGAAACGGATGACGGCCCTAATGACATATTGACGGGTGAACTGGCGGTCGATCAACAGAGCTTTTCGCAGGAATTACGGATCAGCGGTGGGAACGATCAAAGAACGTGGATTGCCGGTTTTTACTACCTCAGCGATGAGGCAACGGACCATACGGCATTTGACATATTGCGTGCTTTCCGCCCTTTCACGATCGGCGATGATGTCAACTGCTCGGCTCCAGCGGGCAACCCAGGCGGATTCTGCCCCGAACAATTCGTATTTAAAACTAAGACTGGCACCCAGCAAGATATTACGAGTTACGCCCTTTTCTTCGATACGTCCATTCAGCTCTCGGATCGGTGGAAGCTGTCGGCTGGTTTGCGCTACTCGGATGAAGATATCGAACACGATAGCTATTTCTTCTTCGATGAGCCTGAATCCGGGAACCCGGTGCAAGCCGGTTTCCCTGCGCAGAGCAGCAACGATTTCAACAATGTGTCTGGACGGCTCTTGCTGGATGCGGATTTAAGGGATGGATTGATGGTGTACGGTGGTCTGACAAGTGGCTTTAAGGCTGGAGGAATTTTCAGCACGAGCGATGGTATTCGGACGTACGACGAAGAGCAGTTGCTGAGTTATGAGATCGGATTTAAGTCCGCGCTATCGGATGGCAGAGTGCGCTTTAATGGCTCGTGGTTTTACTACGACTATGAAGATCTTCAGGTTTATGCTTTTGTAGTCGGAGGCGACGGACTCGCGTACTCAACCATCTCCAACGCCGCGGATGCGGACATATCCGGAGCGGAATTCGAATTTCAGTGGCTGCCCTCTGACAACTTGTTCGTAAGCCTCGGTTTAGGTTTTCTCTCAACCGAGTATCAAGATTTCGTGCTCCCGGACGCGGACTATTCGGGTAACGACATACCAATGTCGCCAAGCGTTACAGTCAACGGCCTCATACAGTACGACATACCGCTTAATGACCAGAGCAATTTAACCATACAAACTAGCTTCAACTACCAGGACGAAGTCTGGTTCGATGCCCTAAATAATCCTCTTTTGAGTGAGGACAGTTATTGGATTTTGAATGGACGCATCGCGTGGACTTCCAGCGATCGAAAATGGAATGTCGCAGCCTTTGGTCGAAATTTGGGCGACCAGGAGTACATGGTTTACGCATTCGACCTCTCGTTTTTCGGCTTTAACGAAGAAATGATCGGGACGCCGAGGATGTTCGGGGTGGAGGCAAGCTATCAGCTGTAGGTATCTTGTCATTTTGACTGCCTTTCTGATCAGCAGCTGTAGCGAAGAGGGACAACGCGTAGATGGTGATCAAAGCGTGGTCGCTGGTTCGGCCGAAGTCAGCATTGCCGCCATGGAGAAATGGTCTCGCAGTTGCATTCTTTGCCATGTGGCGGGAGAGGGTGGTGCGCCTAGGATTGGACACCCAAATGACTGGACTGAGCGAGTTGAACGGGGGGTAGACGGGATGGTTCGCAATGCCATCGGAGGATTCAACAACATGCCGCCCCTCGGCTACTGCATGGACTGCGAGGAATCCGATTTTCTTGAGCTAACACGATACATGGCGCCCGATAAGTGAGTCTTAGCCGCCGTCGTTTTGTTGTACGCACGGCACTTGCTGCGTTCGGCGCATATTCAATTAAGGGATTTTCGGAAGCATCTACTACGTTGCCGTGGCGAAATTGGTCCGGGGCCTTGACCTCCTACCCGGCGAGTCGCTTTGCGCCCGCAAGCGAAGATGAACTTGTGAGTTTCCTGCGCACGACTTCCGACACGGTACGCCCCGTCGGCGCTGGGCATTCTTTCACGCCTCTCGTACCTACCGACGGTGTTTTGGTCGTTCTCGATAAACTTTCGGGTCTCTTCGATTACGATGAGCTTACAGACCAGGCTACGTTTGGCGCTGGCACTCGCCTTGGGAGCATGGGTGTACCGTTAGAAGCGGTTGGTCAAGCGATGTTCAATCTTCCCGATATCGACCGTCAAACACTAGCCGGAGCGATATCGACCGCGACTCATGGAACCGGGATTGGGTTCAATACCCTCTCAGCATATGTAACGGAAATTCGATTGGTAACGGCTACCGGGGACGTGTTGGATATCTCTCCATCGACTCATCCGGACCTTTTTCGGGCAGCTTGCGTAAGCCTTGGGTCGCTTGGTGTCGTCACGCGGCTACAGATGCAAAACCGTTCTGCGTATCGTTTGAAAGAACGCAACTGGGCGCAGAAGACGGAAGAAGTACTAGAATCATTTGATGAGTTGGCGAACCGTCACCGCCACTTCGAGATGTTTCCGCTGACTCATTCCGACTACGCATTAGTTCTTTCGATCGACGAGACGGAAGAACCCATCAATCATCCGGCCCCCAATCCCGAGGAGGAAGCTCAATTTGGTAATGCGATGAGTTCGTGGATGTTGATGCCACCTAATGAACGTCGGCCACACATAAATGCCCTAGCCGAGCAGATTGAACCGAGCGAGGCTGTGGATGTTTCCTACAGGATCCTAGCTAATGTGCGCAATAATCGATTCAACGAGATGGAATATTCTGTGCCACGCGAACGTGGCGGCGATTGTCTACGAGAGATATTGAATACCATCGCTGAGCGTCAGATCGATGTGGTGTTTCCTCTCGAATATCGCTACGTCCAAGGCGACGATTTGTGGCTTTCGATGTTCGGTGGTGGAGATCGGGCCGCGATTTCCATTCACCGTACGGCTGAAGCTGACTACCGCCCATATTTCGATGTCATCGAACCAATTTTTTGGAAATACGGCGGTCGACCTCATTGGGGAAAGGTGCACTCGCTGGGTTATGCCGAACTCAACGAGTTGTATCCTCGATTGGAGGAGTTTCGGATGTTGCGTGCTGAGCTGGATCCGCACGGACGTTTTTTAAACGATCATTTACGTAAGGTTTTTGGTGTATGAAACGCCGAAGTGTATTGGGGGGCGGTCTGGGGCTAGTCGGGGCCGCGGCCGGCGGCGCATTGCTATGGCGTCCTGACGATCTTGGCTCGCCTCATAGTGAATACTTTGCACGATTGAACGAGCTATTGAAGCGGGATGGACCAGGGCATCCCGTAATGGTCATTGATATTGATCGGATGAACCACAACGTCGACGTCGTTGCACGGTCAGTTGGCGTCAAAAAAACTTACCGCGTAGTAGTAAAGTCGCTACCAAGCGTGCCATTGCTGCGCGGTGTAATGGAACGAGCCCGTACTGATTCGTTGATGGTGTTCCATCAGCCTTTTCTCAACGAAATTGCTGAGAATTTTCCACAAGCAGATGTCTTACTCGGCAAACCCATGCCGATTTCCGCGGCAAAGTCCTTCTATAAGAAACTAGGTAACACGCCCTTTGATCCTGCAGGGAAAATACAGTGGCTCATCGATACGCAGCAGCGCCTGGAACAATACTTGTCGCTTGCTCGGGAGCTCGGCGTCCATATGCGCATTAACGTCGAGATCGACGTGGGTTTGCACCGGGGTGGACTCGCAAAGATCGAAGCGCTAGATAAACTGCTTAAAACCATCAAAGAAAACTCGGACTATCTCGCGTTTTCAGGATTCATGGGATATGAGCCGCAGCTCACGGGTCTGAGAGCCAGCTTGGATCACCCGGCGGTGCGCAAAGTTCTCGAGACTTATCGGAATTTTATCGATCGAGCTAAAAGTACTGGTATCGATCCAGATCAATTGACCCTCAACGGGGCGGGTAGCCACACATTGGCGATATACGAGAAAGACGCGACGATGAACGACCTTGCGGCGGGATCGGCAATCGTGAAACCGACTGATTTTGACACCTTCCATCTCACCGACAATCAACCGGCTTTATTTATTGCGACGCCCGTGTTGAAGGCATACGGCAAGTTTCAATTGCCAGGAGAATCCTGGGTGGCCCGTTCGATCCGATCGTGGGATCCCAATTACCGTCATCTTTATTACATTTACGGTGGATATTGGAAGGCCCGATTCGTATCACCAGCAGGCATTCCAGAGTCGATGTACAGCAGTACAAACCAGCAACCGATTACGACTTCCGAGCGAGTGGATCTAGCGGTTGATGACTACGTCTTCCTACGGCCGACCCAAAGCGAATTGGTGATGCTTCAATTTGGCGATCTGCTGGTCATGAAGGATGGCGAACTGATCGACACCTGGCCGGTCTTTCATCAAACGGGCTGAGATTGATGTAGAAGGTCGTTGAGCTCAGTCGGTACCGCCCCGCCGCTCGGACATCCGCTGAAAATGGTCTAAAGGTGGTTCGTCGCTCCCTT
>DCBA01000059.1:6450-12118 GCA_002313255.1 Gammaproteobacteria bacterium UBA1119
CTATGCAGTTTGTTCTGCCACGGCGCGCCAGCCAGCATCGATGGCAGCATCCAGGTAGGCGCGACCTTCGGAATCCGAATTGGCAATGGAAATCCGCCCAAACTGCGCGCGTCCGATTTCATGGGGCGCTTGTCCTTCTTCCCATTGCGGGTCATCCAGTTGCAGGTACTCGTAGGAATAACCGTGTGGCCAGCGATTTACGGTAATCGCTTTGATGTCGGTCTCATGTTTGAAGCCGTGTTCACCAAGCAGTCCTTGCAACTGGTCCCGAATTTCCTGCTCATAGGTGTCGAAGGTGGTTGCGTATACTTTATGACGCGCAATCGTCAGTAACTCGCGACTGGTTTCTTTGCCGGTTGGCTCCACACTCGGGACACCGAGCATGTAAATTACCATGGGATCGTCCGGCCCGCGTGGTGGTTGGTGTCCTCCCGTTGTCGTGGGCGGCGGTACGGTTACCACGACGTATGGGTCATCGGGGCAGCTCACCTGGCCCACGCCGAGTTTGGAAAAAGCGTGTCCGTTCTCGATCAGGACATTGGTCATCACCAGCGGAACCTTGACGCCATAGCGAAGCGCTTCTTTCTGGCTTTCCGGCAACTGCGGACAGATGTACGGGATCGCACCGTTGTAACAGGCGAGCACGCAGCGGTCGCCCGTAACGCCGACGGCATTGCCATCCCGTACGTAATCTACCGTCACCGTGTCGTCCCTGGTTTCCCGCACGCCGACGACGGTACTGTTTAGTCGCAAGCGGACCGGATGTTGCGCGATGTCGAGCGCGCCATAGTCGAAATGGCTTGTCGAGATATCGTCAAAGCCCCGAGTGTCCGGAGCGACCGCCGGGATCAGTTTGTGTACCAGCAGCCTGGCCACAGACGCATTGCCATCCGGAAAATACAACGTCTGGTTGCCGGCCATAAGGCCTTCGAGAAGCTGGGCCGCCAGTTCACCGAGCCAGCCCATCCCCCGTATGCCAGGACTGCCCAGGTAAAAGGCCTCTAAGACGCTGACTCTCGATGCGGCCGGCCCAGCCATCAGCTTGGCAAACGGATAGAAGATCGGAATTGTTTCTTTCGACAGGCCGACCCTTTCAGTCAGGAATTCGGCGTAGCTGGTTGACTCTATGTACTTGGACTTTCCACTCAAAGAAAGGTCTTTGAGGTAGTCACGGTCGCCACCGATCAACTCGATCAACTTGTTCTGTTCCGAAGCGGGAAGGGGCAGAGCACGGACGGCGGTCTCGTAATCCCCGATACCGAGCATCAGTTGGATCCATTTTGCGCGTACTTTTACGTGGCCATCCGGGCCGGGAAGCGCCAGCATCGAGTCAGCGCCTGAGTCTAAAAATTCGAATTCTTCCATGTTGGCAACCATGGCTTCGAGGTCGATGCCGAGATCATCCAGCAGGCCCTGGGATATTTTGCTGTAGTTACCGGGACCATCAAGGTTGACTGAGCCACCGATGCCCAGCAGCGTCTGTCCGTCGTGGTGAAACTCGTTGCGTTTAGCATGGCCGCCGAAGTCGTCATGATTATCCAGTAGCAGGATTTTCGCATCGGCCCCCATCCGCTTTTGGTAGAACCTGGCAGCCGCCAGGCCACTCACGCCGGCACCCACAACCACCAGGTCGTAGTGCTCGTCCAGTTTGCGATGCTCGGAGGGTTTTACCCCGCTCCAGGCGAGGGCGTGCGATACCTCGAAAGAGCCGGGGTGGTTGCCCCGCATCCCCGTACGCGTTGGCGGATAGTAAATGGACGATGCGCCCGGTGGAACTTGCGCGAATAACTCGATGGGTGCCAGCAGGGTTGTGCCGGTGCCGATGACCACACCGTTCAAAAAATCCCGTCGTGTAATTTTGTATTTCATCGTATTACAACCCCCCCGTTACCCAGGCCTGGGTGTCGACAATAATCATCTCGCGGTACTTAAACGGCATGTCCCAGGTACCCATCCAACCTTTCGGTACCAGGAACGTATCGCCCTGTCTGTAAGTCTCCGTTCCCCCATCGATGTTGGTCAGCGTCACCTCGCCTTCGAGCACCAATACGAACTCGTCGTATGGAAAAGGCTCGTTGATGTCGATGTTGGCGGGGCTTGCTGCAAATACGGCCACGACGAAGTCGCCCTGGTGAAGTACGCTTTCCCAATTTTCACTCTCGCCCTCGAGGACGATTTCTGCAGGAAAAGGCGGAATGCTCTCGAGTTCCATCTCGCGCAATTTGTCGGCGTCCAGTGGCAGGAATTCGGGCGCGGCCTGGACTCCAGGGCTTGCCGTGGCAAGGAGTAGAGCGATCAACAAGGTTTGACTACGCATTCGAAGCCTCCTTCAGCCGCATTCTGAAATAGACCGCCATGCTGATGACAGGAATCAATAACAAAATCCCCATCGATTCGGCGTAAGGACCGATGTCTGCCGTTGCCACACTCCCCGTCATCACGCCTGCGAACAGGACGTGATACAGCAAACCGAAAAGACCAAGCCCAACGGCCGCGATCTTTGCGCTTAACGTCAGGCGAAAGAGTGGGCGCGCTACCAACAGGCCAAATACCCCGTACATCCAGAATCCCAGGTAATCGAAGGACGTAAACAAAGAGAACGGCAGCGAGGGATTCAACAACTGCAACAACTGTTCGGCGACGGCAGCATTCGCCGAGACGGTCGACGATGCCGTAACTATCTGCGGTATCGACCAGATGGCAATAAACTTCGGGATGATGAAGGCGACGACCGATATCAGCAGTGCGGTGCCCGCCACAAAGGTGCTCACAGGGTGCGACTCCCGGACCTGCCATGCTGTACCCGCAAAGACGCCCGCCAACGTCAACATTGCGATCATTTGCACGACCCAGCCCATGACAAAAGCGCCGACGTTTGAGCTGTACCACATCATACGATCGGCGAATGGCCCTTCCGGGGCGTCGAGTGGGAAAAACACCGACAGGATGCCCGCCAGGATCAGGACGACAGCAGACCAGAAGGCCGCTTTGTTTATTGTGTCATTGAGTGTTTGTGAATCAGTCATCGGTCTCTCTCGTTGTCTTGTTCAATCCTCATTGCCGTAGCGCGCGTCGACGAATGCGAGCGCGGCATCGCGTACGGCGTTGGCGTCGCTCGCCCAGCGACGGTCGCTGCCCACGAACAAGGTCGCCCCTTCCATCAGCGACATCAGCGCCAGCGCTTCTGCGCGGGGCGTCGTGCTACCCATGTTGATAAGCCGTTTCTCCAACTTGTCCAGGTACGCCACGTAGATATCATCGAGCAACGTCTCCATCGCCGGCTCGACTCGCGCCATCGCCCACAGTTGCGGGAACAGGCGGTCGGCCTGCAACGCTGACCCGGGTACATCGTCGAGAATGAACTTGACGATGTCGCGGAGGCTCAGCGCTCGCGCGTCTGACCTGAGTGCTTCGAAAGAGGCTCGATAGGCCTCCGATATATACGCGGCTAGCGCCCGCAGCATGTCTTCCCACGTGCGGAAGTGATATTGCAGCGCGCCCAGCTTCATACCGCTCGCGCGGGCCAGGGCGCGCATCGTCAGTTTGCCGTAGCCCTCTGACGCGATGATCCCGATCGCTTCCTCGAGGATCTGTTGCTTGCGTTCGCTGACGACGATTTCGTTGTAGGCGGTTGACATGTCAGATGACATGTTAAGGCCTGTCATCTGACATGTGCAATCTTTGTGAGAGTCACCGGAGACGAAGGTGTAGGCGGGTAGTCGTTATGGTGTCTGGCGTAGGTCTGGAACGACGGTCACTACTTTCTCTCTTGATGACGTCACCGACGGAAATCAAAATTTGTGCCGCTCAACAATGGACCTTCGAAACAACACTTTCTCAATGACCTTTTATCCCGTCGTAAATAATAGGTATGGAATTAGCGAGGGAGGTCGCTTATCGGTGTCTTTCCCTTTGCGTCAATCGATACGCCTCTCACTGAGACCTGTCATAGTTCTTGAGCTTGGTTTACACGGGCGCCGGCTCGAATTGCAAGCTCTCATCATTATTGTCACTGGGTAGACAGAACAATCGTGTCGCCACCGTCAGCGAATGCCCGATGGCATTGCCTGACCGCCGCACACGTTGTAGCTTTAGCGGCTATTCGTAACGTCCGAGATGGAGATTGCATCAATGGCAGACAATGACAGTACCCCGGTACATTTACGCGGCAACGGGCGGCCGGTGACGGAGGAGCAAACGGTCTCCGAGTTGAAGGTCACCGGCTCAATTCCCGTCGAACTCGACGGTCGTTACGTTCGCACCGGCGCCAACCCTTTCAGTGGCACGAGCGCGCATCCGTTCTTCGGTGACGGCATGCTCCACGGCATGCGCCTGTGTGAAGGCAAGGCACAGTGGTACCGTAATTGTTACGTGCAGACCCCCTTCATCACGGATCCGTCGCTCGATATTCTCGACCCCTCCGTGTTCTCCGACATGAAAGCATCGAAAGCGAATACTCACGTCATCGGTCATGCTGGCAAGATTCTCGCCCTTGAGGAAGGACATTTCCCGTATGTAGTTGATGGCGACCTGAGCACAGTGGGCCCGACCGATTTCGACGGTTCCCTCAAAGGCTCGTTTACAGCGCATCCGAAAATTTGTCCTCTCACCGGTGAGTTACTCGCCTTTGGCTACTCGGCGTTTGAACCCTACCTGCGCTATCTGCGCGTATCTGCCGAAGGCAAACTCGTGCAAACCGAGGAAATTACGGTTGGTGGACCGACGATGATGCACGACTTCAACATCACGCAGAATTACGTCGTCTTCATGGATCTACCTGCAGTCTTCGACCTTCAATTGGCAATGAACGGTGAAATGCCGATTCGCTGGGACGACAATTATCCGGCACGTCTTGGAGTGATGCCGCGCAACGGCACGAATGCGGAGGTGGAGTGGTATGACATTAACCCCTGCTATGTCTTCCACCCAATGAATTCGTACGAAGATGGTGACACGATCGTGCTCGATGTCGCCCGTTTCAGCCACATGTGGCGAGACTCAGCGATGGATTTCCCATCTCCAGAACTCTGGCGGTGGACGATTGACACCAGCAGCGGCAAGGTTCGGGAAGAGCAGATCGACGATCGGTCAGCCGAGTTTCCGCGGGTCGCGGACAGCGTGATCGGCAGGAAGCATCGCTACGGATACATGATGAGCCTGTCGGAAGTCGGCAACCCCGACGACCCAATGAGTACATCGGGCGCCATCCTGAAATATGACCGCCAAACGGACTCGCGCACGCAGATCGACTTGGGTAAGGGTTGTACTGGCGGAGAACCTGTCTTCGTACCTTGTGAAAATCCCAACAATGAAGATGACGGCTATCTAATGACATACGTACACGACGCGCTGTCGGACACTAGCCGTTTTGTGATCATGGATGCCGCAACGATGGACAATGTGCCTGTGGCGTCAATCGATCTGCCGCGCGTCCCCAGCGGGTTCCACGGCAGCTGGATTCCTGCTTCGGTCGCGAACTGACGTCGTCGGTGCTATTGAATTACTGACGCAGGATTCCGATAAGAAGTTGCGACGTCGCGCACGCAACGCGTTGGCTGATTACCGTCGAACTAGAAGGATCAATCGGCTATAGAAAGTCGTGTTGTTTGCATCAGTACCTACGCCCCTCGCCGAGACCTGTCATGGGTCTTGAGCTTGGTTCACATCC
>DCBA01000059.1:12436-16782 GCA_002313255.1 Gammaproteobacteria bacterium UBA1119
TCTTGAGCTTGGTTCACATCCAGAACCTACAAGCTCTACTGCTTAATTTGATTCGTGAGGCAAGACACCGCTTGCTGTATAGCGCTTAGCGTCCTCAAGATCCATCTCCAGCGCAGTGTCGACATCTAGCGCGTAAAGACTGTGTTGGCGCCAACCCTTTCGAAATGCGGAAAGGAACTCTTTTGGCATCCAAATCAAGGAATGGATTGCGTGAAACAGACCTTTACCGTCCCCTTCGAACAACATCCACCAAGGCGCACCATTAAAAAAATATCCGCCTGATGCCAAAGTCCATGCATTGAGTTCCATTTCACCTCGAAAATCGGTGCCATAGCCTGTGATGAGGTGGTGGGCGTCATGAATTAAGACGAGATCCCGAAACGTTTCTGGAAGTACAAAAAGAGGGAAGATGGGCACCCAAACTTGAAAAACGCGTACGCTTATCCAGCGGTCGCTGTTGGGCATTCGTTTGGCCGCATGGTCGCGCTCAATCGCTTCTCTCAAAGTCATGTCGTGAACTTACGCCTCTCGCCGAGACCTGTCATGGCTCTTGAGCTTGGTACACATCCAAAATCTACTCAATTTGCAGACGTTCTAGATTATATAAGTGGGTAACCCGTATGGGCTCCTGCCGAGGGGGGCTTTGGGGAGTGAGACAGCATCATAGAAAATTGACAGCCGGCGAGCAGACTCGTACGTTCCGCTAAATACTATGTCTGCAATGGAGTCTACCCATGGCGATTGTAGTCCAACACGGCTATTTCGACGGAGACCAGCAAGCGCTCGACGACATCGAGAAGGTTGGCTATTACGGTTCCAAGATTGACGTAGCACCATCCGGCGATACGCCAGTCCACTGGCACGACCTGAGCATGCACATTTACATAACGGAAGGTACATTACGCGTTAAAGACACAGCCACAGGGGAGGTACACGAGTGTGTATCGGGCACCAGATTCCACATCCCAGAACGCGCCCTACATATCGAAGAAGAGCACCACGGATACTCGGCAATCGTCGGAAGGTCGAAATTGGAAGTGCTAGAGCCTTTTGTGCGTCTAGCAGAAGAACTCTAACGAGATTCGTAAGAAATTCGAGAACGAGCTGCTTTCCCTATTCGGTATAGGTGGTAGAGGGCATTGCCTCCTGCGCACGGGTCATTTGGGAGTAGGGGGTAAGCCCGGTCGTTTCAATGTGAACCAGCCGGTTATCATAATCGAACGTAGATAAAGAAAGTTATCTAAGTTATTGATTTAATTGTCTTCTACTGCTGTCTTAAATTTGACTCCTGATCGCGATACCAATGATGACAATTCAAATTTCGGTTACGTCAGTTATTCTGTTTCTGATGGTACGGCCACCGTCATAAGAACCATCACCATTTCCATCGCTTCCGCGGTGCCCGCGAATCAAGTTGATGCCGTGCGCACATCCAACCGTTAGTACACCCGTTATCGTCAATATGATCTCGTTGTCATGTCCGAAGACATGCGAAACCCCGAGAGCCATGACGACCAGGCCGACAATCCCGATGATTAAGGTGTCCGATGAGCGATGACGTCTCCACGAAGAAAAAAATGCGAAGCCTCCGATCGGTAGCGCCAAAGCTAACAGGGCGATGTGCGTTAGTGTATCCACACCAGCCAGTAAGCCAAGCAAAGTAGGGGTGCTGAGCGCGGCAACGGGAATAGCGACGCAATGAATCAAGCATAGTCCTGAAAGCGTGAGTCCTAAAGCATCGAAGCGCATAGGTCTGTCAAATCGGAAAGACCGCAGACTATATCAAGCCTTTATCGCCGAAACCCCAAATAGCTGGATGCATCGTGACGGTCGATTTTTCTGGCCAATGATAATTTACCTACGCCTCTCGCCGAGACCGGCCATGGGTCTTGAGCTTGGTTCACATCCAAAACCTACTCAAATTGCCGACGCTCTAGTTTTTATGTATGTAGTAGGGACATGGTCTCCAGCGAACCCCCTAAAGACTCTTGAGGTCTAGTAAGGCTTGAAAGCCTCAAGAGTAGACAAAACAGTAGGCGTTTTAGTGCCGTTGACGATGAACTAAATTGCTGCAACTGTGGATGTAACAGCGCTAAGGAAGAAGATACATTTTCCTAGGACCCTACCGAATCAAGAGACAGCGACCGGGACGGTATTGGGGATAATAAAGACAACGGAGTTTCACTTTAAATCGATCAAACGGGCGTCAATAAATTAGCAAATAAAGATAGATCTAGAGAGTTATTTACGCGGTGCACCATGATACGTAGACGGATCCAAATACTATTGCTTACTTTATTCCTTACTAATTATTCATTTGTATACGCTGGTTTCGACCTGGATATTGATGATGACGGTAAGACTGAAGCGCTGACAGACGGTTTGTTAGTTATTCGGTACATGTTCGGGTTCTCGGGTGATTCTCTAACGTCCGGCGCCATTGGTAGTGGTGCTAACCGATCCAGTGCGCAAGACATCGAAATCCTGTTGGCCGCGTCGACCACCGAACTCGACATCGACGGCGATGGGAGTACCGAAGCACTGACTGATGGTCTATTGATTATACGAGAGCTTTTCGGATTTTCTGGGGATACGCTGATAGCCGGCGCACTCTCGACGTCGGCAACACGCCAAACCAGTTCCTCCGTCGTTGAATATCTCAACACCATTAAAGACAGTGATAATGATACCTATGTCGACTCCATCGATACCTTTCCTAATGATTCCACTGAGTGGGTTGATACCGATGGCGATGGTACGGGCAACAATGCAGATTCAGACGATGACGGGGATGGTGTAAGTGACTTATTGGACCTCTCGCCGCTAGACGAAGCTGTAACTGACGCCAGATTACTGCCTTTCGAACCCGATTCCGGCATTCGCCTCTCGTGCGCGGCCGTACCAAGAGTTGGCTGGGCTGAGGACGGTAGCGTCGTTATGTACCACGCTAGCCATCTGACATCGGGTGGCGGGCAGTTCCGTTCAGTGTCATCCGATGGACTGTCTTTCAGCGCCTCTGAGGAAACACCTGAAGAGGTTGGCACACCCATCGACCCCGATGAACTCCCACCAATGCTCCGAGACCGCGACGGTTTTCCAGGAGTAGTGGCTCTCCCGTCGACCTCCGACCGAATATGGTGCAACGGTGGTACCCATCGGATTTTCGCCCACAATGCGGACATTTCAGGAACGTTCGGGTCTGGTGTCACGTCGCTGTGCAGCACCGACGGAAAGTGGTTCTGGGACGAACGCGACGACAGGGTCACCTCGCCAGATTCGGGGCTCATGGGGGTGATGAGCGGCATCGCGATGAACGACCGAATTCACTTGTTCACGATGGATGGTCAATCTCCCAACGATGCGGGCATAAACCGACACCGCGTATGGCACTACCGTTCTACAGATGGCACCGGGGACGTTCTTGAACTGTTAAGCGACGACCCACTGAATAACGGTGAAACGTCTGAGCCCTCAGCGCGGCACAACGACCCGCAGACGCTGATACTCTCGAATGGTGATGCTCTACTCGTGACCATGCAACAGCACATGGGGCCCATTCAGCCCGATAGTCATCGGACCGGGATCATCCACGGTTGGCGTATATCCGGAGACGACCCCACTGTGGTTTCCCCAGAATCACCAGATGGTTCTGGCGGAAACACACCACTGATTACGCCGGATGCCATGGTGGAAGCTGGGCATGATGTATACAGCTTGAACGATCCCTCAGTACTGGACCTCGGACTAGACGCCTACCGGGTGTATATGGGTGTACTGGTGGACATAGCCAGCTATCCGGAACAGCCCGAACTCAATGACTGCGTAGCTAGGGAATCTGATGATGGGGCACAGATGGCCTGGGTCATTTTATCGGCCACCTCATCGGATTGAATCGGCGTGAACCTCAGACCTCAGCCCACCCAGTCAGGTCTGGGCTACGAACGTACCCGCCCCCATATCGAGCTACTTCAGAAGCGTTCCCCACGCTTCTCGCCGAGACCTGTCATGGCTCTTGAGGTTGATTGCCAATTGGGGACATAAAGGTCCGGACGGATCAACGTTGATGTAGAGATGTGCCCCGGCTTTCTTCTTTATAAATTGGTTCTAACTGATCCGATTCATCGCTTAGTCGGTTCCAAATCTTGATCTCTAAATTGACGCGTGACCGCATAATTTTTTCTAACGGTGAACCCTTGAGTTTTCCGTAAATTCTTATCAGGAAATTTATGCGCCAGAGGCCGAATTTCTGTAACGCTTTTTTCACCAATAAGTGTCCCTGAGCCCTATGGTCTCGAAATCTACGCCTCCGGTTAAAATTGTCATACCTCTTGAGCTTGGTTCACATC
>DCBA01000059.1:17100-23841 GCA_002313255.1 Gammaproteobacteria bacterium UBA1119
AAACCTACTTAAATTGTAGAGGCTCTAGTTTATGAACGTGGAAGTAGCATTACCCTGCGGCCAGAACTGGTGGCGAAAAAAGGAGTTCATTCCCATCAAGATCTTGAACTTCGGTCACGGGCATACCCCAATGCCTGTTACTCCCAATCCTCTTGTTCTTGAGATCTTTCGCTAATGATTTTGCCTGTTCGTCGTCGAGAGAAACGAACACTCTACCCGTACCTGCTCTAGCAGTATCTCTGTTCAAGATGATCTCAAGTCCATTTCGACTGACTTGAGCTACCAACAACTCGTCGTCTTCTATATGCGTCCAATCTTCTTGGAATCCAAGCGTTTCGAGGTAAAACGCTACCGACATTTTGGTGTCGGTCACAAATAGCACGGGCCGTGTGTACCAATCCATGATCTTAATCCATAAGTGTTGATCTACTGCAAGGCGCCGTAAAGAAGACGACCGACCTGCTCGCGCCCGCGTTCGATTTTTTGGCGGTCGGCCGGAAGCTTCAGCACGTCTTCGATGATGAAGCGGGTCAACTCCCAATCGAGCGCTAAGACTTGGAGGCTCGATGCCCCGCTGTCGTTGGTGGCGTTGACGTCGGCGCCATGCTGCAGGAGTACCTTCACGGTCTTGGGATTCCCAAAAAATGCCGCCGTTATCAAGGGTGTTGCACCGTCACTCGCATTGCGGATGTCGACGAAGGCTCCGTCCTTGAGCCAGTTATCGCTGCTGCTCGACTCGACCATATACAAAAAGTCCTATGGTTCACATGCAAAACCTACTCAAATTGCAGACGCTCTAGTTTATGTAGACGGATGGTCGACTATTCGGACTTGGTGTCTTCACTTAGGACACCTTCCTTTTTCAGTCGGGATTCCAACAACAGAACTTTGCTTAAAGCTGCTAAGCCAAAAATAAATCCAATTATGCCAAGTGCTTCCAACTAATTTCTCCTTACCACATTGATTTAGCTATCCAAACCTACGCCTCTCGCCGAGGCCTGTCGTGGGTAAGGCCGGCCTGAACCAGCGACAGCCACTTCTCGAGTTACAGTTTGGAAAAGAACTCCCAAATGAGTGTCGAGGCGTCGAGACCCGATTCGTCTTTTGTCTTTTTGGCACCCGTGTCGCCACCAGGCCAGACGTGGTCGTGCTTCTCGATTCTGTAGTAGTGAACCTCTGCACCACCGCTCTCTGGTCTGTAGCGTGTCAGGTTCGCGTTGTCGGTAACCTGTACGCTCTCTGTACTCACCGAATCATTGAGCCCCGCGAAGAACTCAACAATCTCTTGTGCACCTGGCAAGGTTTCACCAGTGTTCTTATCGACATTGCCTTCGATGGGAACCATTCCGTCATCGGCGCCGTGGATATGGATAATGGGTTTGGGCCCGTCTGGCGCACAATTCCTGAACACATCGACGTCAATTAGCCCGGCCACGACACCCGCCGCCTTGAAAACATCTCCGGCCTGACACATGAGCGTGTAGCTCATGTAGCCCCCATTGGAGAATCCGGCAACATAAGTTCTCTCCGGATTCAAGCTGAACTCCTCTTGCAGCGACCTGGCCAGTGCGGATAGGAACTCAACATCGCTCTGACCGTCGAACAGACGATCCGCATTTTCGGCATTCCATCGAGCCATACTCGTCGTCAGCATGCCGTTCTCGCAGACGATCTCCATACCATTGGCGGTAAAGCTCTCGCCATCCTCGCAGGCGTTGGCTTTCTCCCCCATCCAGCCCATATCGGCCTTCTTGCCCGTATCGTCCTTTTCGCCACCTGACTTCCCGTTGACATTGCCGAGGTGGATCAGCTTGAGATGAGACTGCGGATACAGCGCGAAAAACCCATGTTCCTCAGCCAACTGATTGAAGCCCGCCAGATAAGACCAGGTGCTGTTTGATGTCATGCCGTGAAGGACCAAGACCAACGGGGCGTTGTGCGCCAGGTTCTTCGGCCGATACATTTTGTAGCTTCGTTCCATCCCATCGTGGACGAATACATGATCCTCACCAACGGTCATCTCGACAGGTTCCTTTTCGTTGCAGCCACTTGCCATCATCAGAAATGGCACGAGCAAGAGCACCACGAGCACTCTAGTCACCGAGATCATTTCCTTTCTATCCGTTCAATCCTGAGAAACGATGGACGACTCAAACCAGGGTGCCGAAAGCGAGTAGATGGCCAAGGCTACTCCGCGGACTTCTGCATTAACACCGCCCGGCCGTACTCAGCCACGACCTGTCATACCTCTTGAGCTTGGTTCACATCCTGAGGGCAGAGCAGCAGCATCAGCACGCCCACGAGAGCTGTAACGGTGAAAGCGTTTCCAAAGGCGACCTCGCTCACCACGTTCGACCACAACACTGTCCCCGTGGGTGTGACATAGACCGCGCTCCATTTCACCACACCGAATAGCATGAGCGTGTCGATGATTCGGGCGCCTAGGGTTGCGAATGCCCATACACCGATCCAGACATTTCCGCTCCGAAAGTCGGTACTCGTTCGGTTTGAAGACAACCAGCACTGCACCGCGAAAAACAGCCCCGCGAGAAAGCCCAGAATGTCCAGAACCCACGCCGGCACACCCCAGTTGAACCCGGTGACTACGCAGGTGACCACCACAGTGACCAGGTGCGTAACCACGAAACAGACCCCCAACAGAGCCGCCACGCCCATGCATCGGTGACCGACAGTCAGTGCCGGGGCCTGAAACAATCCGATGCTGGTAAAAAATCCGTTTAACGCCATGGTTTTCAATCACTTTTTCCAGTTTGCAAACATTGATTCCAAACCAAGTGCTTCGAGCGGCAAGAACTCTTGTGATCGTACTCCTGATTTTTGGTATTTGGGGTTGAGAAACTTGCCAACTCTCTCAATACAAGGTTGACACGACTTACCTTTACGTTGACTCACATCCAAAACCTACTCAAATTGCAGATGCTCTAGTTTTTGTAGGTGGGTACTCTCCACTGGTCTCGTGCGTATGGGTCATTTGGGAGGAAAGAAAGTCGCTAAGAGAGGTGAATCAGATTAGCGATCCCCTTGTTTATGACAACACTGGATAATTTATTTTTCACTGCATCGATGAGTCGGAGAGTTCCATGTTAAAGAAGATAATCAACGGCCGTACTGACCTTGTTTTTGAATTCGTTGCAAACGGTGAAAGCCCAGCCACAAAGGACTCCGATGGAGTCAGTTTAATGCAGTGGTGTGCTTATTTCGGCGATGTAAGCGCACTCCGTTTCCTGCTTGCTGCCGGTGAACAATTGGAGTCGCTAGGTATCAACAATGACCTAAACGGAGCAAGCTTCCACGGCCACTGGCAACTCTGCCAATTCTTGATCGAAAACGGGGCGGATGCCTTATGTCCGTTACCGGAAACTGCCGAAACACCTTTGCATAGTGCGATCTGTAGACCCAACAATCCTGCTTTGCGCCAAGTCGTAGAAGTCCTCGTGAAAAACGGTGCAAATCCCAACGCAAAAACTATTCCAGGCATCGAAACGGGCTCATTCATGCGAGATTGTCGAACGAAAGGTGAGACGCCTCTTCATCGGGCTGCAGCTTTTGCAGATGAAGACGTGATCGACATCCTCTGCGAGGACGGGGCCAGGCTCGATTTACCGGATGTCAACGGCGATACCGCCTTAACGTGGGCAAGTTGGTACGGGCGTCCGACGAATATATTAAGGAAGTTGTGTTTTGGGTCCCATCAGGTGCACCCCGAACGTAAATCGATGACTGAAGTTCTAGTCGGTAGACCGGTGTTCTGACGATCAACTCGGTCTTCGGAACCCACTTATTTGGTTAGATCCACTAGTCGGTTCAATCCGATGAAAAAAACATCAGATCGAATTAAACATTCCCCGCTCTCTTAATGGGTCAATATATTTACCGTGCTGGAATGGCCCTTTCGTAGCGCAAGGTCACGCGGCGATCGTCCTTTGTCATCAACAAGCGCTGAATCTGCACCCGCCTGCAACAACATCGCGACAACTTCATCAAACCCCGCGTTTGCCGCGTAATGGAGAGCAGTGCGTTTGTGCGGACCAATCCCGTCTACAACCGCCCCGCATTCCAACAGCAATTCGACCTTGTCTGGGTGCGAACCTTTATCACCTCGGGCAGCGTATGCAAGCGGGTGAAGGCCGTGGTAAGGGCGTTGGTTGGCGGACAGGCCATGGTTGGCAAGAAGTCTCCTCAGGTTTTTGACCAATTCGACATTCGTATGAATTTGGATAAGTTATCGATAGAGCCGATAGCACCCTCCGCCGTATCCAGGCCATCTTCCTTCCCAAGCAACACCCGCAGGGCGAAAGGTTTTCCTTTGGACCAGTCAGAGTCGAGATAGTCGTACGATTCCTGGGGACGCAAAGCCAGCCGGCAGTACGTGATGTAGAGCAGCACCTGCTCCCCCTCGAGGGTGCGCGGCCAGCGACTGTGCCACAACGACCCATCGAAGAACGTGGCAGAACCCGCTGCACACTTGACAGCTTCGGCGTCCTTTTGGGCCGTGATCTCGTCGGGAGAAGGCGGGCGCCGATGGTGTTGAGAACCAGGAACAACCTTGATGGCGCCAGCCTCCTTAGTTTGCTCATCACATGCCCAGCAAAAAGTAACCATCTGGTTGTGCTCAGCAAATGGCGCGGGTAATCGGTTTTGCGTGACATGTAAATCGGCAACGGGAGGATTTTGCTTGATCACACAGCCGACCAGCCGTGACAGTAACGCCCCTTTCCCACACATGACCTCTGCTAGGGCAAGGATTTTGGGATTGAGTACCACCTCTTCAAATATCGGATCCTTGTCGAGCAGCATGTTTGCTCGACCATCGGGTTGCGCACTAGCGATTCGCCGGACCGTCTCGCGCAGTTGGTCTGTGAAATCCATGGGTGCGAGGTCTTGGATGTGACCAAAACCATTTTTGCTGACATTCTGAACGGCTTGCTCTAGTCCGAGTTTTCGTACCCGAATTGCCAGTCTTGTTGACAGATTAAAAGGTTGTTGCGTCTCATGAGTCCGCGTGGGGATGCCTAAACGCTCGCGCAGTTGCTGCACTGACTTCGCGCGAATAGGTGGCAGAAGATTCGCGAATTTAGGCAGGTTGCGCATGACCCCCCGAGCCAGGCTGAGACGACTGCCTCGCATACCTGATGAGGGCTTGGCCTGCGTGTCAGCAGCTGTGTCCGGATCGGAACCAACTGAGTTGGTCGGCATTTGCACCCTCTGTGCACCCTAGTTTTGATACAGTAAACTGCAACTACCGAAATGGATAGTAATTCACCTGGATGACCTACGCTGCATCAAGGTTGATTAGCTGGAGCGCGAGTCTATCCCAGGCAAAGTTTCGCCGAGGAAGATGAATGAGTGAATCGGAATTAGTACAGACGCCAGTACCTAGCGAAATTCCGAAGCAAGTCTTTCAGGTCTCCGACGAGTTGCGCTCCCGAGTAGAGCGACTCGGGTTGCTTGAGACTGTCCAGCACGCGAGGGAAAACGGCTTCAGCTACATTCGCGATCCTGAACCCATGGAGTTCAACGATCGACTTCGCGAAGTCGTGTTGAAGTTCTCCGAAGCAAACCGTGGCACCAATATGTTGCTCGACAAGGATCCAATATTTGAAGAAGTAGTGCTCAACCCCAAGCTCCAGACAATAGTTGAACTGATGGTAGGGGAAGGCGCTTTGCTCTCTCAGTTTACGTTGAGCGTCAGAGGCAAGGGAGCCCGGGCGCTGCCATTACATGCCGATCAGAACTGGACACCGGCCCCCTTTCCTGGACACAACCAACTGGTCACGTTTTGTTGGGCGTGTGATGAATTTACCAAAGCCGGTGGTGCGACGATGGTAGTGCCAAAAACACACCTGAACCGCCGTCACCCTGCACCTCGGGAAGTGAAGCAAGCTCAAGGTGCGATAGCTATAGAGTGTCCGGCCGGTAGCGTACCGTTTTGGGATGGGTCGGTGTGGCATGGGAACTGGCCTCGAACTATCGAAGGCAAGCGTGTGGTTCTGCACATTACGTTTACCCGCGCCTATTTGCGCCAGTTGGAGAATTATCGTTATCTGGATGACGCGTGGTTTCAGGATAGACCCCCCGAAATACGAGTAATGCTCGGGCGCTGAGGATGAGTAAGAAGGATTTCATAGCCTAAAACCTACGCCTCTCGCCGAGATCTTTCATGGCTCTTGAGCTTGGTTCACATCCAAAACCTACTTAAATTGCAGACGCTCTAATTTATGTAGGCGGTTGCGTTACCTAAGCAATTCTTCCTTCTTTTTATTGAACTCTCAAGCAATGGAGTAGCAATGAAAAAGGATGGATTAGCTGTGGAAGGTGAAGGAGTTTTGGAGCAGAGACGACAAGTTAGTTCAGTTATGGTCGAGCGAAGCAACTCGATTTTGGTGTGATTATTATTTGGTTTTCCGCAGTCTCTTCCACAAGACTTCTACACCCCATCCAACAACATAGCTGACAGCTACAACGCCAATAATGATTAAGATGATAGACATGATAACGAGCCACCCATACTAAGCGTAAAATTCAGCCATCTTTCTTCGCCTCTTCCATCCTTTTTATTAGCGCTTCTAATGCTGGACGAGTTGCCATATCTAAACCTACAAACTCTCCCTCCTCGGCTTTCATTCCAACTTCAAGTTGCCTGATGAGTTCCCTCTTTGTTGGTCCTTCTTGACGCCGTCCGTATATGCTCGGTGGTGTTGCTGGCATCTTTCTTAAACT